>DJYW01000134.1 GCA_002450255.1 Gammaproteobacteria bacterium UBA6968 | reverse complement strand
ATCCGCTACCGCTGTGGGTGGGTGGCTCGGCTATGGCGGCGATTGAACGGACCGCACAGTGGGGCACCGGTTGGCAAGCGGGAATTGAAACCGCTGCCGAAATTGCGCCGATAATTAAAGCCATCAAAGCGCGTGCGTTAGAGCTGAATCGGCGTATCGCCGAGGATCATTTCGGTGCCGGCTTCGCATTTCGTTTTGGTACGCCTGAGGAACCCATCGTAGAAAGGTATAACTCGGTGATGCGCGACCGTCTCGGCAAAGATCCGGCGGACTACTCTGCTGTCGGGGGACTGGACGAAATCATGCAAATGGTGCGTGACTTTCATGAAGCGGGGGCACACAAATTTATTCTGCGCCCCATTGCTCACGGCAACGACGACATGCTCGCGCAAACTCGCATGCTCGCAGAGAAAGTCATGCCGGAAATTGCGGCGATGCGTGCAGACAGCGCAGCCTAACGCTTTATATCTATCAAATTAAAACGGCCTAGGGCGCTCACTAAGGCAGGTGGATGATCTCGCATCACTTGCCTTTTTGAAAACGGCCCCAGCCGCTGAATCAGCCCGGCAGGTCATTGCAGACAGTCCGCCATCGAAAGAGTGGGCAGTCTTGAACGGCAGCTCGTGCTTCGTTGCAGCCATCCTCATAATGCCCATTACAAAATGCGTTGGGTCCGGGCAGCCGGCGCGCAAAAGACTAATCCGGCATTGGCACTTGCGCTCTGGCCTGCGAAACGTAACCTCGATTCCAGGTGGGACTAATCGTTAGATCGTTAATACACACGTGGGACGGCAGTTGCGCCAGAAACGCGATTACGTCGCCGCAATCTTCAGACTGCACCATGCGCGCTTTTTCTTCCGCGGGCACCGGTATCGGTCGGTTGTCCAGAATAGGCGTAGCCACTTCACCGGGACAGATCGCGCATGCGCGCACGCCAAAAGCGCCGGCTTCCATATTGATACTCTCGTTCATGGCGTTCATGCCATGCTTTGCCGCAGTGTACGCCGGCCCGGTTACAACGCTCACATGCTTACCCGCCCAGGACGAAATGTTAATGATCAAGCCGTCGCCCTGTGCCTTCATCGTTGGCAGCACGGCCTGATTGCAATAAAACGCGCCGTTCAAATCGATGTTGATCACGCTATTCCAGTCCTCAATGCTGACGTTATGCCAGTTACGCTCTTTCACGTTAATGCCCGCGCTCGCCACGAGCACGTCGATACGACCGTACTGTTCGATAATGCGCGATGCAGTCGTCTGCACAGCTTCCTGATCAGCCACATCCAACACTTCTATCGTGGCGCGCCCCTGACATCGCGCGGCCACCTCTTGCAAGCGCGCTTCGCGGCGGCCCGACAGCACAACGTGCATGCCTAGTGCGGCTAAAGCAACGGCCCCACCCTCGCCAATACCCGTGCCGGCGCCGGTTATCCAAGCTACTTTGTCCGTTAAATCTCTCAACATCGCCCTTCCTCCATAAGATTTTTCCTATGTATATAGTGGCAGCCCTCCCATGTCGATACGACTGTGCCGAGCATCCGCCGCATACGAAACGCGGTCTGCTAACGCTTCATCACCTTGACTTGATAACAATTTAAGCTATCAATGATCGCAAAGAGGGTCGGAGGGACCAGACATGAGCACGCAACACTCGCAAGCGGTGGGCATAGATATCGCTCACCACCTGAAACGCATTGAGCAAGACGGCTACAGCATTATTGAGAAAGCGATTAGTGCCAGCCTCATTGCTCGGATCAAAAGCGAGCTGGCACCGTATTGCCAGGGCCAGCATCCTGGTCGCAACAATTTTGAAGGCCACAAGAGCGAGCGGGTCTATGCATTGTTGGCGAAAGCACCGAGTATGGCCCACTTGATTGAGCACCCCGCTACGCTGACGCTGATCGATAAACTGTTACCGAAAAATTATTTGCTTAGCGCTGCGTTGGCGATTCTGGTGCACCCTGGCGAAACGCCGCAGCCCTGGCACTATGATGACGGTGCAGGCCAGCTGCCGATGCTAAAGCCGCGGCCCCGTTTTGGTGTCAGCACCATTTGGGCGCTGGATGAGTTCACCGCGGACAATGGCGCAACGGAAGTGATTCCCGGCAGTCACCAGTGGCCTGAGGATCAAATCTGTCAGGACCAAGACGCGGTGAAAATTCTGATGCCGGCCGGTTCGGTATTGATTTTTGACGGCGCGTTAATGCATCGCGGCGGCGCGAACCAAAGCAGCATGAATCGCTTGGCCATCACACCACAGTACTGTTTAGGTGGCCTACGACAAATCGAGAATATGTCTCTGGCTGTACCGCCTGACGTGGCGGCTCGTTACAGTGCGCGCATTCAGTCGCTGTTGGGTTATAACGTGTTGGAACCCGGCTTTATGGGCTATGTGGATGGTGTGCATCCGAAGAAGCTGATTGATACGAGCTACCAAGGTCGAAAATACAACTTATCTCTACCTGCGCCCTAACCTTTCATACCCGCCAATCAATTGATCCGTATGCGCCGCTGTCGGTGGCAGCGCGCATGGAACCTTAAGGACACAAACCACGCATGAGCACGAGTCAAGCCGATTCAATCCAATTGCAAACGCAAATTACGGATTTGCAGTCGCGTCTGGAATTTCAGGATGCGGTCATCGACACGCTGAACGGCGAGGTCACGATTCAACAACAGCAAGTGACGGCGCTCACCCAACGCATTGACCTGCTGGAAAGTCAGCTGAAGGCGATGGCAACACGGGGGCAGGCTGCGGACCCGGGAACTGAACCGCCACCTCCACACTACTAACCCTGATCATTACGGGCCGCGCGCCAATCTGGATTGCGACTGGATTTTCTCAGCTCGGCTAGGCTCGCCGCAGGATAACGCTCATATTGTTGGCCGGCATGGCAATGGTTTGCTCGTACCCAAGCCCGTACTCCTCGGCCGTGGCAATCAGTTGCTCAACATCGCGGATACCCCAACGCGCGTCGCGCGATTTCAGCGACTCATCAAAAGCGGCATTACCTTTTGATGTGAACTGACCGTTCTGCTTAAAGGGTCCGTAGACCAGCAAAAATCCGCCTGTAACCAGTACGCCAGCAACGCCCTCGACCAGCGCCGGCAGCGTTTCTGGCGGCGAGATATGCAGCATATTTGCAACGCACACGCCCTCGGCCACAAGTTCCGGCCAATTGCCCAGCACATCAAGGTCGATTGCGGAAACAACATTAGGCAGTTGTGCGACCGCCACTCGCGCATTCACCGAGGCCCGACAGTCCGCCGCCGGATCCGAAGGGTGCCAGGTTATCTGCGGACAATGGCTGGCGAACCACTCGACATGCTGGCCCGTACCGCTGGCTATTTCCAACACGCTGCCTTGCGTAGGCAACAACGCTTGCAGCACGGTAAGTAAGGGTGCTTTGTTACGGTCTGCCGGACCAGAAAACAAAATCGCGTCGCCATTTGACGGCGGCGTTACGCTACCACCCAGATGAGGCTTCGAGTTGGGACCATTGGTCATAGTTGACTCGTTGTTTTTGATGACTTGTACGGCGGACGTTTAGATAATCCTGTGGGGATTCCGGCGTCAGCCTTTCATGCTGCCAAGAAACTCCAGCGTGCGCTCATACGCACCAGGTTCGGTATCCATAATGGCTGCATTAAAATCCGTCACGCCAAGATCTTCGAAGCGTTTGATTTCGCCGCGCAGGCTGTTTTCGTCGCCGACAATCGCAATATCTGCCGGCCCCGCAACGCCTTCGCGGTCTAGCATAGCTCGATAGCTGGGTAGCTGGCCGTAAACAGTCAAGGTCTCTGCAATTTTAGCTTTCGCAGCATCGATGTTGGTGGTCAGCACTATCGGCATCCCCGCGACTACTTCCGGGTCCGATTTTCCCGCTGCTTGGAAGCTAGGCAAAATGTGCTCGGCCATGGTTTTGGGCCCTACCATCCAGGTGTTCGTACCGTCAGCCAGCTCCGCCGTCAGTTTGATCATCTGTGGCCCCAGTGCCGCTACCACAACCGGCAATTCGGTAACGCCGGGAATATCCAAACTCATGCCGTGAACTTGAAACTCTTCGCCCGCAAAATTAACTGGCTCACCCCTTAGCAACGGCATCAATACGCTTAAATACTCGCGCATATGCCGAGCCGGCTTGGCGTAGCTCAGACCCATCATGTTTTCGATAACAACCTTGTGGGACAGGCCGATGCCGAGGGTGAACCGGCTTTGAGTCGCCGCTGCTGTGGTGAGTGCTTGCTGCGCCAATGCGGTGGGATGCCTCGGATAAGTCGGCGTGACCGCCGTACCCAGTCGCAGAGTAGTGGTCTCGCGGCCGATAAGGCCCAACGCGGTAATCGCGTCATAAGAAAAGATGTTTGCTAGCCAGACGTGATCCAACCCCGCGTCTTCTATGTCTTTGCCAACCTGAATCAAATCTTCGATTGAATCTTTACGCCCATCAGCGCCGATCATTGCACCTATACGCATCGTTCACACCCTCCCTGTTGTACTTCTGCCTGAGCAGTGGTGACAGGATGCCGCCGTACGTCGCGCTATGGCTAGGTCGCGAACCGCTCGCCTGTCATTGCGCTATTCTCGATCTTTTATTTCAACAATCAATAGCGGCATAATCCGCCGCTAGCTGAACAACCTACGGATGTCCTATGTCTACAGATGCACCTTCCGCAAAAGAAACCGTCGCTATTTTAGGCGGCACCGGCGACCTTGGCACAGGCTTGGCCATTCGCTGGTCGAAAGCCGGCTATAAAATTGTTATCGGCTCTCGTACTCAGGATAAAGCCGATGCCGCGGTGACGGCACTGAAAGAGATTAGCCCGGACACCCCGGCTGAAGCGATGCAGAACGCGGCAGCAGCGGCTGCCGGAGACATCGTTGTCCTGACTGTGCCTGCCGCGCACCAAATCTCGACGCTGGAAGCGGTCCGCGGTGACCTCAATGGAAAAATTCTCATTGATGTCACCGTGCCTTTGGTGCCACCCAAAGTTGGTACGGTACAGCTGCCGGAAGAAGGCAGTGCGGGTAAGCGCGCGCAGGACTTTCTGGGCGAAGACGTGCATGTGGTGAGCGCTTTCCAGAACATTGCGGCGCACTTGCTGCAGCAGGATGTAGCGATTGAATGCGACGTTCTGGTCGCGGGCAATAATAAAGAAGCACGCCAACGCGTGATCGACATGATTGCCGAAGCAGGCATGCACGGCTGGCATGCCGGTCCGATCGCCAATGCGGCAGCGGCAGAGGCGCTCACCTCTATCCTGATTCAGATCAACCGCAGCGGCATTGTATCGCACTCGGGCATCAAAATTATCGGTCAGGAACACTAGGCCGGCGCTATCCAGCGCCAGATGCGACCATGACTGCGACGGGATACCAAGTGCTGGGTCTACGGGATATACCCATGGTTCAGCCCGGTGACGACCTTGCGGCGCTGCTCGGCACTGCCTTGGATGCAAATTCGGTCAGTCTCGGCGACGGCGACGTACTTTGCTTGGCACAGAAAATTGTGTCCAAAGCTGAAGGCTGCCAGGTCGCACTGAGTACCATCACACCTGGCGCAGAGGCAATGCGCCTCGCTGATCTCACCGGCAAAGACTCCCGTGTGGTACAGCTTATTCTGGATGAATCCACCGAGGTCCTGCGCCACAAACCGAATGTGCTAATTGTTCGTCATAAGCTCGGCATTGTTGGCGCCCACGCCGGCATCGATCAATCCAATATCGAACATGACGGCGATGAATACGCACTGTTACTGCCGCCAGATCCGGATGCTTCGGCAGAACGCCTGCGAGCCGCACTCGCCGCGCGGTACCAATGCCAAATCGGCGTAGTCATTACCGATTCTCATAACCGTCCTTGGCGCATGGGCACCATTGGTTGCGCCATTGGCTGTGCCGGCATCAAGGTACTCGACGATCAACGCGGCGGCACTGATTTATTTGGTCGGGATCTGCAGGCTACGCTGATCAACCGTGCTGACGCGCTTGCCAGCGCGGCAACTCTAGTGATGGGCGAAACAACCGAAGGACTTCCTGCGGTTGTGTTACGTGGGCTACCTATGGCGGAAACCCTAATCGAGCCCAGCCGCGATGCCAGCGCGACGGCGCAATGCATCAATCGCCCGTTGGCCGAGGATATGTTCCGCTAATGGCTCGTTATTTATCCATCACGGGTGGCGTAGGCGGCGCGAAATTAGCGGTTGGTCTGGCGCAGATATTGTCGCCGGACGAAGTGTTATTCGCAGTGAATACCGGTGACGATTTCGAGCACCTTGGCCTGCATATAAGCCCGGATATCGACAGCCTCAGCTACGCTCTCGCTCAGGAAAATAATAAGGAATTAGGTTGGGGCCGTGCCGGCGAGACCTGGCAATTCATCACCACGCTGGGCGAACTGGGCGGAGCCGATTGGTTTCGTCTTGGCGACAAAGACCTGGCGTTGCACATGCGCCGGCGGCAATTGCTGGATCGCGGCGATACGCTGACCCAAGCAACGCATGTCATTGCTACTGCTCTAGGTATCCCACATCAAATCGTGCCCATGAGCGACGACCCGGTTCGTACCATCGTCCATAGCGATCAAGGCGATCTCGCTTTCCAACACTACTTTGTGAAGGAACGCTGCGAGCCAAAAGTAAGCGGGTTCAGTTTTGCGGGCGTAACAACTGCCCGTCTCAACCCACTGATTACCGATTGGCTGCAAGACTGTGATGGCATCATCATCTGCCCGTCTAACCCCTTCGTCTCGGTTGCACCCTTGCTAGCCGTGCCGGGTTTTCTGGCAGCGATTCAATCAATCCCCGTTATTGCGGTGTCGCCTATTGTTGGCGGACTCGCACTCAAAGGACCAGCCGCAAAAATGATGGCCGAACTGAAAATGCCGGCGACCGCCGTTGCCGTCGCCGAATACTACGACGATCTGCTCAGCGGTTTTATTCTCGACCAAACGGATGCCGAGAGCTTAGCGCTGCTTAAACTTCCGGCTATCGCCACAGACACGGTCATGGTAACTTTACAAAAAAGTGAAGCATTGGCGCAGGATTGTCTGGCTTTTTTAGCCGCGCTACCCCGGAAAACCTTGATCTAGACCATATCCGTCCAGGCTGGGTCTAGTTTTATAGGGACGGCTTACGCAATCGTGCACTGTTCACGCGCGGATGAAAGTTGCTTCGATAATTGCGTTCGAGCGATGCGTGAACAACGTCACTCAGGGAAGGAGCAGCGGCTATGACCAATGCGTAAACCTGAGAAAGAATCAATGCAGGAGCATTAATGCAAGAGGGCTTTAGGGCCATGAGTCTTCAAGGTGATAAGACTTTGCGATAACACGACGTTACGGTAAGGGCCGCATAATCTCGGCACTCAACTGAGCCTTAGATAAAGTCGGCTGAAAAAGACCGAAAAGAAGGTTGTTACGCCTGTTCCAGAGTTTTTTTGAAAGACTAGTTGCATCCGGCGGCAGCGGCTCGGGCCGATGGATTGGGGAGCTATAGGCTACAAACGAGCGCAGGTAAATTGAGTTCGCGAGTTTTGAGCTGCGGCTCGAATGCATCAAAAGTGATGCGAATATGCGCCAGCACGAGTAAAACTGTACGTTATCGTCGTTTGTTTTTCGGCTAAGTCAACAGATGCCCTGCGAAGCAGGTTTACAAAATGTCAGTAACGAGACTTTACGAAAAAGTCATAACACGACGTTAAGCATTATTACCAAAAGACCAACCAGATGCTTCACCATGGTTGGCAAATTGAACCGGTTTCGTCTGTAGCATACGCGAGATGGACCACCCTAGCGGCACAACTCAGTCATACAGACCAGGAGTATGAATAGGGGTGTAGTGATGATGGGGCAACATTAACTGCGATGACACAAGGAGTCGTCTATGTGGGCCATTGTTC
This sequence comes from Gammaproteobacteria bacterium UBA6968, assembly GCA_002450255.1. Taxonomy (GTDB): domain Bacteria; phylum Pseudomonadota; class Gammaproteobacteria; order Pseudomonadales; family Azotimanducaceae; genus UBA4421. The sequence continues at coordinate 5,079 of DJYW01000134.1, read as the reverse complement.
CCATCAAGACATTCGAGCGGGCGAAACAACGTCTTGCTGATGTCTTAAGCCCTGCCGAAAGACGCGCTCTGATGCTTGCCATGGCTCGCGACGTGCTTACCTCTTTATCCAAAAGCCGCCAACTCAGCGGTGTGTTGATTGTCTCTCGTGCACCAGAAGCAGAAGCGCTTGCGCAAAGCTTCGCCACCGAACGTTTCGCCGAAAGCCCAAATGCCGATCTTGCGACAGCGCTTACCCAGGCGACCGAGCACCTGATCAACCATTTTGGCGCACAAGGTGTGTTTGTTATCCCTGCCGACGTGCCAAACATCTCAGCTGACGAGGTTGACCAACTCATTATTGATCATCAACACATTACGCTGCTGCCGGATGACAACAAAATTGGCACCAATGGCATGATCTGTGCGCCGCCTCTAGCGATGCCCTATATCTTTGACGGCCAAAGTTTTAAACCGCATGTCGATGCTGCCTACCAAGCCGGCATTACCCCACGAGTTGTACCGGCAAGCCGCTTTGCTCTGGACGTGGATACACCAAATGATTTGCATGAAGTAATGCATCGTCAACCGCATAGCCAAACCGCTATATTTTTAAGTCGCTCCGGCATCGCCGAGCGTTTGACCAGTCGCGGGCAAGCTGCCAACGACGCTACTCCAGGCGATGAGCTTGGTTCGAGTTAATTTATGTCAGAATTAAACATTGCTCCCGATGATTCGGGCAATAATTACGCAGGCCTGCTTGGCGAAATCGCTGCTGGCCAACGCCTCGGTGATAGCGACGCGATTGCGCTTGCTACATTCGATAATACTCGCGCTCTAGCGGACATTGCGGCGGGTTTGCGCGATCAGGGCTTTCGCAATGTCGTCACTTATTCCCGCAAAGTGTTTATTCCCCTCACTCATTTATGCCGCGACGTGTGCCATTACTGCACATTTGCGCAAGTGCCGCGTAAGGTCCAGGCGCCTTACATGAGCATTGACGAAGTGCTTGAGTCGGCGCGACATGGTCAAGCCATGGGCTGTAAAGAAGCATTATTTACGCTCGGTGAGAAACCTGAACTACGCTACCGCGCCGCGCGCGAGGCACTGGCAGAAATGGGCTATGCATCGACTACCGATTATCTATATGCCGCTGCTGCGGCAGTTTATAAAGAAACCGGCCTGCTACCACACCTCAATCCAGGCAACTTGGAACCCGAAGAACTGGCGCGTTTGAAAACCGTGTCGCCGTCAATGGGCATCATGTTGGAATCCGCTTCGAAGCGCCTGTGCGAAAAAGGCATGCCGCACTACGGCTCACCTGACAAAGATCCTAAGGTTCGATTACAGACTTTGGAGAATGCGGGTATTGCACAAATCCCCTTCACCACCGGTATTTTGATCGGAATTGGTGAAACGCGCCAAGAACGAATTGAAAGCCTGCTTGCAATTCGAGCAGTGCATGAAAGACATGGTCACGTACAAGAAATCATCGTCCAAAACTTTCGCGCCAAGCCAGAAACTAAAATGGTTAACGCGCCCGAACCAGATCTGAATGAACTGCTTTGGACTATCGCCATTGCGCGACTGATTTTCGGGCCAAGCATGAGCGTTCAAGCGCCACCCAACCTGAGCCCTGGCGTATTGCCACAGATCGTGCAAGCCGGTATCAATGATTGGGGCGGCGTCTCGCCACTGACACCCGACTTCGTCAATCCAGAAGCACCCTGGCCGCACCTGGACGATCTACGCCGCGAGACCGCCGTATCCGGCAAATATCTCGCCGAGCGTTTAACCGTTTATCCGGCTTACGCCCAGAACTTGGACCGCTGGGTTGCGCCCGAACTCCACGAGAGCGTGGCGGACTTGATTGATGCCGAGGGCATGCCGCGTACCGATGGTTGGTGCCCCGGCGACGCGGACGTGACGCCACCAGAAAGTGTTATGCAGGCACTAATAGACGAGCCAAAGCGCCCGTCGAACGACGTGTTAGAAATTCTGAACCGAGTTACAGAAAGCTCCGAAGGCAGTCTGGGCCTTACCGAAAAAGATGTGGAGAGACTCTTTCATGCACGCGGCGATGACTTCGCAGCTGTGACTCAATACGCAGATCACCTGCGTCGAGAAGTGAACGGCGACACCGTGAGCTTCGTTGTTAACCGCAACATCAACTACACCAATATTTGCTATTTCAAGTGCCAATTCTGCGCTTTCTCAAAAGGCAAGCTGGCGGAAAACCTGCGCGGCAAGCCATACGACTTGTCAGACGAAGAAATCCAAAGACGAACTCAGGAGGCCTGGCAGCGAGGCGCTACTGAAGTTTGTATGCAGGGCGGCATTCATCCGGAATACACTGGCGAAACCTACGAACATATCGTGCGTGTGGTTAAGGCCGCCGTGCCGTCGATGCACGTTCATGCATTTTCCCCCCTCGAAATATGGCAAGGAGCTGCAACACTCGGCGAAGACCTGACCACATACTTACAGCGCCTCAAAGATGCCGGATTGGACACACTGCCGGGCACAGCAGCCGAAATCCTTGACGATGAAGTCCGCGCGGTTATTTGCGCTGACAAAATTGATACGGCACAGTGGCTGGAGGTCATGGAGGCCGCCCACGATCTGAACTTCAATACCACGGCGACCATTATGTATGGTCACGTCGAACGCCCAATCCATTGGGCACGGCACCTCATTCGTATCCGTGATTTACAAGCGAAAACCGGCGGGTTCACGGAATTTGTGCCATTGCCGTTTGTGCATATGGAAGCGCCAATGTATTTAAAAGGCAAAGCTCGTAAAGGTCCGACTTTTAGAGAAGCCGTGTTGATGCACGCAGTGGCGCGAATTGTGTTTCATGGCTTGATTCACAACATCCAGACGAGCTGGGTAAAGATGGGACACGATGGCGTCAAAGCCTGCTTAAACGCGGGATGCAACGACCTAGGCGGTACTCTAATGAATGAATCGATTAGTCGCGCCGCAGGCACTGAACATGGCCAGGAGACCTCGCCCGTTAAGATGCGGCAGATTGTAGGGCTAATGAACCGCGTCCCGCGGCAACGCAGCACGGCTTATGGAGACGTTAGCGAAGATCGCATTAAAGCCGGCAACCAACAGGGTGCGTTGCTCGAGATCATCAATACGCCAGCGCGAAAATATGAGCGCAAGACACCGCAAGAGGCGCTTATTCGCAACGACTAAATCCGCGGATCCGGATGACACGGACTGTTTTAACCGTGCCGGCCATAGCCGACAATGGCTTAGACCGGTGGCTAGGTTCGGTAGCCGGATTCGAAAGCTAGTTACGGTAAGTAGACCGAGCGGAGATCCACAGCAAATCGCCCGCAGCCGTCCGCCGGAAAAGAAAGTTGGGCTAATGGGATTAAGATGGCAGACGGTCTATCCAGCAATCCCCTCAGCCCTTTTTCTATTCAGGCTTTTGCGCCCTTTGTGCCCGTTTACCTCTTTATGTTTTGGGCGCTACGCATTCGCGGCGCTTCTGGTTTTTGCTTGACCGGACTCTTACCGAATTCCTGCGTAAGCGCTCGCTTCAGTCCATCACAACCAACTTTTCGTCAGCGTCGACCGCATTTAGATCGTCTTGCTCTTGCAGAACCTTCGGCTGATAGACCTGAACCTGATCGGCTACCGCATCAGCATCCGCTGCGTTCCTGTGGTCCGCCTCATTAGCCTGTAAAGCCGAATTCACTGACAAACCCAACGGAAGCAAAAAAGCGACACAAATCAAAGTGCTCAGCAAAGCCACTAACAGCAAAACCTGAGGCAGCGTCAAGACATCCAACGCAAAGCCAACCGGTGGACCAATGCATACAAAGCTGACGCGAGAACCGAAACTGGTCAGTGACATAGCCGTTGCTCGATAACCGCTTGCCAGTCTCCGATTAAGCGCTTCACTCAACAATACCGCCATCATGCTACGCGAGATCGTGAGCGACGCTGCCATGAGCAAAGCGCCGCCCAACGGCAGGCCCGCCAACCCAATCAGTCCTATCGTCGGTACGCAACCGATCAGTACCAACATCCATCGCGAGCCAATCCAGTCTTCCACCCGATGTGTTAAGCGGCTAGAAAATGCGGCAACAATAGCGGAGGCACAAGCGATCCAGCCGAAATAGGTCAGCGGCACAGCGTGATACTCCCAAACTTTAGGAAGTATCAGGAACGTGCACATACCAATTGTGGGTATGAAGCAAGCGGCTAAACAGACGTAGCGAAGCAACGGATTCGTTGACCACAACACTCGCAACACTTTGACGAAATTCGCGGCATGCTGCCGCCACGCTGAACGGCTCTGAGCAGGCGATTCGGTTGGTAAAACCATCGCATCTTCGTGACAGGGAGCCTCGACCAAACCCCAAACGACCAGAAGGGGCAACAACCCTGCAACCGCCTGGGCGCGAGCAACAAGATGCAAATCACCCCAGTAAAGCAGGACTGAGGCCAACGCACAGCTCAACGCCACGCTCACATAGCCAACAGAAAACATCTTGCCCACGAGTTGCCGCTGTCGATTCTGACTTCCTTTCAAAGCAAGCTCAGAATCGTAAGCCAAAGCAATGTCAGCGCCTGAGACCATGGCAACGGCAATACCCAGAGTCGCTTCATACAACGCTAGAGACCAAAACCCATCAGCAAACGGCAAATATAAATTTCCTGCGGCCCAAACCAACGACCCAAAGATCAAAACCTTTCTGCGTCCCAGCAAATCCGCCAAGTAGCCAGAGGGTACCTCGCCAAAGCAAACCACGAGCGAAAATATGGCCTCGGTAATAAAGATTTCCTGCATAGACAGCCCGAGACTCTGATAGAGCGGGACCATAACGGGCACCACCACCATAAAGGCTGTGCTAAACCGCAACGCAAAAAGGCGGTGTACGTTAAATTTTAATTGGTCTTGTAAGCTCATAGCTTGTCTTTTTCACTAACTGAGAGGGCGTCAAATATGACTGCCCTAAAACGAAAAAACCCCGGAGGCTTATGGCTCTCCGGGGTCTGTTTGCGCCTTTTGAACGACGAAAATCAACCACCGGAGCCAGTTGTAATGTGCGTATTCGAATGCCCTTGCACGCTGTGGCAT
>DJYW01000056.1:17763-18257 GCA_002450255.1 Gammaproteobacteria bacterium UBA6968 | reverse complement strand
TCGATCAGCCGGAGTTAGAGCGATTTCTGCGCGATACGGCATGCGAGCACAGCAACGTTACAACGTATATCGGATTTGAGGTGACCGAATTTCAGAGCCACGCCGGGCAGGTGACCTTGCGCGCGCAAGGGAACGATCAGGACATTTCGATTGCTTCTCAGTACTTGATTGCATGTGATGGGGCCAATAGTTCCACGCGCAAAGCGTTGAATATTCAATGGCGAGATCTGGGTTATGACCAGGATTGGCTGGTGGTCGATGTTGCGATGACCGCAACCCACGACTTAGCCAATGAAGTGCTGCAGGTCTGCGATCCAGACCGTATTCACACCTATGTGGCGACCAAGGATCCTTACCGGCGCTGGGAGTTCCAGCTGAATCCGGGCGAGACCTCAGAAGAAATGCTGCGCGAGGAGACTATAGTAGGTTTGCTAGACGATTGGGTGCCCAGAGAGTCTTACACCATACGCCGTGCTGCGGTGTATCAGTTTCAT
>DJYW01000056.1:8142-17457 GCA_002450255.1 Gammaproteobacteria bacterium UBA6968 | reverse complement strand
CGTGCTGCGGTGTATCAGTTTCATGCTGCGGTTGCTGCCAGCTGGCGCAGCGATAGAGTGTTTCTAGCCGGTGATGCGGCGCATCAGACGCCGCCGTTTTTAGGGCAGGGCATGAATACGGGTATGCGCGACCTGATAAATTTGGCCTGGAAACTGCCGTTGGTATTGCATGGCACTTGTTCTGAAACGCTGTTGGATACCTATCAATTAGAACGCGATGCGCATGCGCACGATCTCGTCTCCTGGGCGGTTTCGATGGGTCACCTGATGACGCATATGGCTGCCACAGAAGCGGCAGAGCGGGCGGGGAAACCTGCCCCGGCACCGTCAGCATCCATGCAGACCTCAGGTTACGGCCAGGGTCGTGAGCAACCTCCTATTCGATCCGGCGTTGTAATGACCGAACAGTTGTCCAATGACGGCATTACTGGTTATTTGCTAAGCCAACCGACGGTTACGACTGCTACTGGTACAAACGTCAGACTCGATACGCTGTTGGGCACTGGTTTTGCGCTGGTGACGCGTGGCGCTATAGCCACTGATACAGCGTGCCAACAAATCATTGATCAACTGGATATCAAGCTAGTGAATTTGATTGACCTGGAGACAGTTGAGGGGCGATTTGTTGATGTTTTGCTTGCGGGAGAAACGGTTTTGGTTAGACCGGATAAGTTGGTGTTTGGTCATACTAGCGATAGCGTGAGCATTGCTCAGTTGTTGGCCAATCTCAAAGAAGCGATGGATTGCTCCTAAATCAGCGGTCTAGGTCTTTCGGATTTGAAAGGTGTGATGGCAATTTTACAGGAAGATTGAAAGTGTTGGCGCTTGTCAGCGCTGTTACTGCTTTCCTTTTTTTAACCCAATACTTGCCGAAGTTTACGTCATCAAACCTGAAGCGCGCTTGCACGTTACCAGTATCCGCTTTGGCCGGCGTTATAGCCGACAGTAGTTCCCGCCGTATAGCATGCACTCTAACTGGATCAGTGATCGACCTATCCAATCAGACAAAAAGCTCGCATTTCCGAAAGCGGGGCGCTACCGTCGCCACGAATGCGGGCATGTGTCGGCTAGTTTTCTGTTGTAGGAAAATCAGTAGTGGGCGCCGGTGCCGCCTGTGAATTGGCATCAGCGTTCTCTGGTTCGTAAACTGTTACCAGTAGCGATGTCCCCAAAGCAGTAACCCTTGAGCAGTATTCCACCAAATATGCTGATAGCCCCATTATCCCTGACACGTTTCGCGATGATTTGGCTTAGCCTGGCAGCTGTGTTCATGCCCCAGGTGGTCAATAGCCACATTCTCAACATGACAGAGATTACCGTTGTTCCGGGCGACCAAGCGCCTGGTGTGATTCGCATTACCATTGATCTGGGTCAGTCGCTGATGACGCCGGAGGATTATTGGGCAGCGTCAACAGAACCGGACAAAGAAAAGCGAAAAGATATTGTTAGAATTATTGTAGGCCAACTTAATAACGGGATTCGGGTTTTTGGCGACGGTAAAGAACTGGCTAAAGCATTCGCGAACCTGGAGCTTCGCGCATTTTCTCTTGAGGCCATAAAAAATCCGCTTACGCCGCAGATGGCGGTACTGGAATTTACCTTCCAAGCGGGGTTCGTGTCCGCAGCCGCTACAGGTGCCTTGACCGAAGTAGCTAAAAACACAGTCAAAGATATAGCCATTGAGATAGCTGATGATTTGGAGTTACCTTGGCCCTGCCTGGTCAGGATTGAACGACCTTTGGCAAAGCTGCCGGCATCGAGGTTGCTCACCGAAGACAAGCGCCAGACCGGTGCGGTAGCGCTTCAGGATGGTGCAGAAAGCGAAGCTGGGACTGACTGGCTGACTCGGGCGACGCTGCAGTTTCAATCCTGGGTGGGACCTATCACCTGGCTTTCGCTGGGCTTCCAACACATTGTGCCGAATGGGCTCGACCATATTGCATTTGTTATGGGTCTGTATTTTCTTTCTCTACCATTGGTCAAGTTGTTGTGGCAGATATCGGTGTTCACTCTCGCGCACTCTATAACGCTACTTTTAGCAACTTTTAACGTCATTCCCGCTCCGGCGAATATTGTTGAACCGTTGATCGCGCTGTCTATCGTTTATGTTGCGATGGATAACTTGTTTGCCAAGCGTCTGCGGCGTATGCGTGTGTCGGTGGTTTTCGGGTTCGGACTAATTCATGGCTTAGGTTTTGCATCATCGCTATCGGCCCTGAGTGTGTTCGATGATGCCGGTGGCCTTAGGCTCCATGATCTGTTGTTGTTCAACGTGGGCGTCGAATTGGGGCAGTTAAGCGTTATATTGGGACTACTCGTGCTTCTTGGTTGGGCTCGAAATGCCAGTTTTTACAAAGAGCGAATCGCGGATCCCTTTAGCATGGGGATTGCCGGGGTAGGGTTGTACTGGTTTGTGAAACGCGTTTTTTCTTAGAGGTTAACGCTCGACTGCAGCGTCGCTTACAGTGGTGTCCATGCGAGCGGTTACGACCGTTTTCTGCGGAGTAGGGCTTTGGGATTGGCACGTCTAGAGGTTGCACGATGAAACATGATTTTTCCAACAAGATCCTCCCGGTGCTCGCCATCTTTGCTGGACTGCTCGCAGTCGATATTGCGTATTCGCTGGTGGCGGCAAAAATAGATTTTTCCTCGGAAGCCGCAGCTGTGGGCAGCTTCCCAGACAAATGGATTCATGGATCGAAGTCGGCTATGGACAATACCGACGCCGCAGTTCAAGTACACGAATACAACGAGCACACTTTCATTCTCCGCGAGAACAAAGCCATTAATTACGAAGGCGCGTTCATGTACGTGTTTTTCGGTAATGGGGTTGCGATGCTGATTGACCAGGGGTCGACGGCCTCTCCGGTGCTGTTCCCGCTACGTGAAGTGGTCGATGAAATCATTGCCACCTGGGAGCAGAAGCACCAGCAGAAAGTCCAACTCATCGTTGCAAACAGTCACCTACACGGCGATCACTTTGCTGCATGGAATCAGTTTGTAGATCGCCCTAATACGCTCTTAGTTGGTTTAACCCACGAGGAAATGATGGCTTTTTGGGGCTTCGAAAATTACCCGCAGCAACTACTTGAGTATGATCTCGGCGGACGAAAGATGTTAGTGACCGGGACGCCGGGGCATCAGGGATCGGAAATTGCGATCTACGATGAGTGGACCGACTTGCTATACACCGGTGATATGTTCTATCGCGGACGGTTATATCTGGAAGACTGGGATGCATGGGTCGATAGCATTCAGCGCATCTACAAAATCGCTAACGATTATCCTATTTCGGCGCTCGTGAATAACCATATCGAAATGACCGATACACCGACAGTTGACTATCCCATCGGCACAACCTGGCAGCCTAACGAGCCGCCCATGGAAATGACGGTAGACATGCTAGGGCAGGCCTATGAAGCCACGAAAGTCATCAAAGAGCCTGGGATTTACAAGTACGATGACTTCCTCATCTATAACGAAATCCCTTGGGCTTACACAACGGATCCATAGTATGAAAGGTTTGCAAGTCTCTCTTCTCGGTCTGGTTTGCGCCGCGCTTCTGGTTTCTACAACGGCTATTGCCGATACCACGTTCAAGTACGACGAACCTGCGCCGGGCAATATGCGCTTTGCTTGGATTCACGGGAGCATTTCCGCCAAAGCGAACACTGATGTTCGCGTGCAGGTGCACCGTTATAACGAGCACACCTATATTTTGCGGCAAAATCCAGCCATTCACTGGGAAGCCCCGTTCATGTATTTGTTGTTTGGCACCGATACAGCCATTCTTTTAGATACGGGTGCTACCGCTGAACCCGAGTATTTTCCAATCTTTGAAAAAGTGAAGCGGGTTATCGGGCGGTGGGAATCTGCCAATAAAACCAAACTGGCTAAGCTGGTGGTACTGCCGCTGGGCGACGATGAGTCGCAGCTAGGCGGTTTGTCGCAGTTTAAAGACCCCTCTAATTTGGCTGGGATGGAAGTGGTTTTGGAGTCGCCAACGGCCATAGTCAGTGGCGCTGTCACGGAAGCGTCAATTGATCTAGGTGATCGAAGTCTGGCTGTCATAGCAACGCCCGGCTTAAGCGCTGCCGCGGTTTCGATTTATGACCCTTGGTCAGACATTTTGTTTACGGGCAACACGTTCTATCCAGGCCGTTTGGTCATACGTGACTTTGCTGCCTATAAAGCGTCTTTGCAGCGGTTGGTCGCGTTTGCTGATAAGCAAAATGTCGAATGGATTGCTGGCGGACGAATAGAAATGCAAGCAACGCCAGGCATGGATTATCGTTTACGCGCTAACTATCGGCCGCATGAACGACCGTTGCAAATGTCGGTTTCGACATTAACTCAGGCATTGCAAATCGTAGCGCTGATTAATGGCCGAGAAATGATTGAAGTGGCGGCTGACTTTATTGTGATGAACGGCGTGGGTCGGGGTGCCCGTGCATATGGCTGGCCGGTTTACACTCCGGGACCATTGCAAAAACCGAATGTCAGATAACGTCGCAATGGATTAGGGCAGGGCTTAGTCGGTTTGTGGGCGTCGTTCGCGGATAAAGACATGCATACGCGGCTTGCTTGGTGCTTCATAAACTCGGCCTTTCCATGACACGGCCGGTCAGCTGGCCCACGATAGGGTTCGTCAAACGGGACGAAGATGTTTTCGGTAACCGCTTCTTTGTATTGCGCTATAACGTCGAGGCGGTTTAAGACGCGCTGCGGACAGTCGGCAAAGTCGTCCGAGATAAGCAATGCATAGGTTTTGAGTCGGGTCATAACAGGCGCATAGAAGGCGTCTGCTGCCGAAAAGTAATCAAAGAAAAAGCCGTTGGTTGTAATATGTGGCAGAAGGATCTACTCGATGTGATCTAATCCTGTTTGCAGCTGTTCGTGCAAAAGCAGCAGAAGTGCGTCAACCTGGTCTAGATCGGGACCAACATTCCTCGCGCAGTGCTTGCGAATAATCCTGAAGCCAGAGTGCAATTCGGCCGCTATCGCTCGGGCAAAGCATTTTCGGCATGATCTTGCGGCCGGACTCGCGCGGTTGGGAAAGGTTCAGCTATGTACCCAGCGATATACTCAGCGATGTTGCGGCCGTCTGCTACAACGACATCGTTATGGGACAATGCCACAACGGTAGCGGCAGGATGGAGTGACACCATGGTCTGCTCAAAGCGCGATGAGCGTTTGAAGCCGTCTAATAGCACCAGTTCTTCGACAAATTCTATGTCTAGCACCCGCATTAATAGCCACGGACGCATCGACTACGATGAATAGGTTTTGTTAACTGTATAAAGCTTGAGCATAAAATGGCCTACGCTAGCTAACAAACTAGTAACGTGCCCTATCAGTTTGGGATCACGTTGAAAGTTTAGGCCCGAACTCTGACGAATTTATCGTGTATTTGGAAAAAGTGCGCTCACGAAACGCCAGATAACCCGGGTGCTAGAGCCTGCAGGCTGGTGCTGCGGGAGGTGGGTTAGGCTTAAGTCCCTACGGCGTTCACGATCAGTGCCTATGGCAAACCGGTACTTAGTCGGTAAACGCCTTGTCTAATCTCGCGTCTCTCGATGCAGCGTCGTCTGTGGGATGATCGGCTTATTGTCGCTGCTTAATGGGTGCGTGTTTGTGAGCAGATTTTTTATCGTTTTGTGCGTCGGGTGAGATTGCTTTGTTATGCGAAAATGCGGTGTTCCCATCGATCTTCTGCCTTCAATCACTGCATAGAGAGACAGTCTAGTATTGGGTAAATAAAGATGCGCAACAGCGTCCAGCTTGCGATGGATATTTAGTTGGATTTGGATTGGTTGGGAACGGCTTTTTGTAAATCGCTATGAGTGATTCGTTTCTAACCAATAGCTTGTTTAGAAATGGATCATAACGAGCGCCCTTATTTGCGTTGGTATGCGCAAGGTGGGTATTCGCATTGGCCTACGGCCCGCTGCCGATTCAGCTGAAGCGGCAGTCCCGCCATTGTTGCCCTATCGGTCAGATCAAATGAGCGCTGCGTAAAACCCAGTGCTTGGTGATAACCGGAGCCGCTTAGCTCGGAGAGTGACCTTAAAGAAGCGGCGGCAGAACGGGGGAATAGGTTGGGTCAGGTCGATAAACTACGGTTCACAACAACCGCCTACTATATTTAAATACCGGTTTAAGATCAGAGGTTCGCGTATGGCAGTCCGCCGCAGAGCATGCTTCGCAGTAATTATAAGTGCTTTGGTTGGCTGTGGCGGAGGCGGTGGCGGCAGTGGCGGCACGCCGATGATGCAACCGTTAGTAAATGTGCCTGGTGTGCCAATGATTAGCAGTGCTACCGCTGGTAGCGGCACAGTAGAAATCGCGTTTACAGCGCCATCCAGCAACGGCGGCGCAGCAATCAGCAGTTATGCGGCGACCTGTGCCGCCAGTGCAGGTTCGCAATCGAATACCGGCGCGCAGAGCCCAATCACCGTATCGAACCTCACTAATGACACTGCTTACGACTGTACTGTAACGGCCACGAATAGCGCCGGGGCCAGCGCTGCTTCTTCCTCAATCACGGTGACACCCACTGCTGGTGAAGCGTCGAATATGGACTTGGAACTTGCCGGCGACTGGACGCTTGCGCCGATTGATCGCGCCTTTGGTGCGGGACCAAATGAGGGGACCTATTCTTTTTCTGCAAGCAGTGCCGCGACAGTGACCGAACGAAGCTGTCTGTTTGATGACGTTTTTCGATTCGGAACGGATGGTTCATTTACTAACGTGCCGGGTGGCCAAACCTGGGTAGAGCCCTGGCAGGGGGCCACCGCCGCGGGTTGCGCCACACCGGTTGCCCCCCACGACGGGCGCAATAGCGCGTCTTATGTGTTTGACAGTTCGGCGAGCACAATCACGTTGAATGGAATTGGCGCCTATCTGGGTCTTTCGAAAGTGGTCAGCGATAGCGATGAGTTGAGCAGTCCCCTCGATGCGCCAGAGTCAATCGTTTACGAAGTGGTCGCGAGTACGGCCAATAATATGACTCTGAGCGTTGCTTATGCCGAAGGATACTGGACGTTTGCATTGGTCAGAGTGGCGGCCGCCGCGAGCGCGATTAATAAAGAAATTGCACATGGCGGTCTGGATCGGTCTTATATTGTGTACGTGCCCAATACTTATGACGGCACCGAAGCGTTTCCGGTTCTTTTTAATTTTCACGGCTTCGGCGGCACCGCTGACTATTTCCTTGCCGAAACGAATATGCGCCACACGGCGCATACCAACAAATTCATTGTGGTTTATCCGCAGGGGTCGCTATTGGACGGATCACCGCACTGGAATCCATCAGTCGCTTCCGCTGACAACAAAAGCGATGTTGACGATTTGGGGTTTGTGGAAGCCATGATTGCCCAGCTAGCGGTTGATTACAGCGTGGACACAGACAGAGTTTATGCGGTGGGTTACTCCAACGGCGGCATGATGAGTTACGGCTTGGCCGCACATAAAAGCAATCAAATTGCGGCAATTGGCTCGGTTTCAGGCGCCATGTTGGACTCTGGAGAGTTACCGAGTCATCCCATGCCAGTTATGAAAATACATGGCACCAGTGACGGCACGATTCCCTATACCGGCGGTGAGTATTACAACTCGGTCACATCGACACTGGATTACTGGGTGAATTTTAATAACACCAATACCAATCCTATTGTTAGCAGTACGACGGATAATGGAGTGACCATAGAGCGTTATCAGTACACCGGCGGCGACGCCGGTGTTGCCGTCGAACACTACAAAGTGATTGGCGGCGGTCACGTTTGGTTCGATTTTAGCGTTGCCGGGCAAACCAGCAACGACCTCATTTGGGATTTCTTTTCTCAGTTTGATGTGAATGGCAAGCGGTAGGTCCTTCAAAGCCAATTGATAGCGGCGGGTCGGTGGTAGCGATTGCGGTAAACGCCATTTTTTTGACGGGTTCCAAAGACTAGAATCAATAGTGGCGTGTTCAATCGGGCCTCAACGCAGCCCAATCGATCCAAACCCAATCCGGTAGGAGTGAATTTTGGAATGAGGCCGACTAGGTTTTGTTTGCAACAATCTTGCACTTTTCTCTGGATTCGGCCCTGTAAAAAAGGCGAAACCAAGCCTACCCGCCCTTATCTTCGCGCCCTACACCAGTGCGGAGGACACCCGAGATTCTGCCGTGGTTTATGACCAGGGCAGTATTAAGGCCAATTTTAAACCTCGAAGAGTGGTGGCTGATTGGCTAAATCCCCGTATAAAAAATCACAGTCGATCTAACGATTGGTATGGCCTGCACCACAGACATGCCACTAAAACTATTAGCAAACCCTTAAGAAGGGGTCGTGACCGATCTTTGTCTGAAAGTGATTCACTCCGTTGGTCTCTCAGATAAAGCCAACGGCAAATCCGTTCCAGCGCCTCGTGTGAAGTATGGTTCGTTTTTTTAGGTTTGAGCTGCAAGCAGGCAGGTTGGTTTTGTTGGCGTGTTCCAAGACATTATATGGTTGGACTGTAAAACAGACTTGTTTAGAGAGGTCGTAGCCCTTCATGTGCCAAAACCGGACTGAAAAGTCGGAACGGCCGATGCCTTGAACAGGGCCGTCATCGCAAATCCTAAAATGCTCCCACACGCTTTCCTTATCGTACTTTTCCGCGCTTCAAAACAGAGGTTTTATGAACGTTTGGGTTAGACATCGAGGCTCAATGTCTGTCATTCCGACGCTCGGTAGCAAGCCTTGGTCGGACGATGTTCAAGATCTTTGCTTTCTGGTCTAGCGTGTCGTCGTGTACTGAACAGTGAGTTGGATTGCCAGTGGTTCTCAGTCGATTAAACAAACAGGGTGGTTGCGGCGGCCTTTCGTTCTAATCAACTCTTCTGCTCGAAACTAACGGTTTTCTAATAATCCGATGGGGTTTGGACTATAAATACACCGCTCCTCAATGAGCTGGTCTCCTAGCCAGATGCACTTGCGGTTGTTCTGATATCCGCTATCGGCACTGCAAGCTGGGCATATTCGTTTAACCTGGAGAGTTTTTATGAAAATTCATGGATTACGCCGTCTCATACGCTACTTGCATATCCTCGCTGCTTTTATTCTTGGCGCATATTTGTACTCGCCGTTAGCGGATGATCCCGACTTTCGTTTCGCTACCCTTTACGTGGTTTTCCCGCTTATGGGCTTGACTGGGTTTGTCATGTGGCAGTGGGGAAAAATCGCGCGACTGATTACCCGCGAGTGAGCGCTAGGTCCGGCGGAATGGTCGATTGATACGCAGAAGCTAGAGAGAGCTATCTGAGAGACGTCTGAGAAATCTCAGAGAAATCTC
>DJYW01000056.1:0-7804 GCA_002450255.1 Gammaproteobacteria bacterium UBA6968 | reverse complement strand
AGAAATCTAGAGGAAACAGCCGAGAGATGCCTGACCACAATCGCAGTAGATGGCAATAGTCAATAACGACAACTATCGGTAATAGCAATCGTCAGTCTAAACTTGCTACTCCGAATCCAGCGCTTCCACCAACAGGTGCATTGCCGTTTCCGTGAATCGCCACATATTCCTCTCCCGATCTGAGCTTTCCGTGCTTACCGTTAAACTCTTTGGCGTTGGTCCGGCGATGGCGATAACACTGGTGCCCGCTGCTGCGCCGTATGGGCTGTCGCTGGGGCCGGCGATGCCGAGCTCAGCGATCCCCCAGGTGCTGTTTAATTGTTGTCTTGTTATTTCTGCAAAGCGCATGGCCATGGCTTCGGTCATGGGCCGCAATCCGGCTACCGAGGATTTGTCCATTTGCAGCCATTCGCGTCGCGCCGGTAGCGAGTAGGGCACAGTACCGCCTTTAAAGTAGGTGGACGCGCCAGGCACGGCCAATAGCGCGGCGGCGATTAATCCACCGGTTGAGGTTTCGCATGCCGTTATGGTGTGTCCGCGCTCAAACAGGCGCGCTGCGGGTGCTGAGCCTAAATCCGATAGTGACATCATGGTGTGGTATCCCTAGGTTTCTGAAAACAGTTCGTGCCTGCTAACAGATCATAAAATGTGCTTTGCTCGGCTTTTCCTAATGAACGCTGCGCCCACCACTGCACATGTTGGTCCGGAGTCTGCGGATTCACACTGATGCCCCACATTGCGTCGATTTGGTTCGGTACCATGCTGTAGCGCATGTCGACGATACGGCCGTTAGAATCTTGCGCCAGATAATCGTTGGAAAACCAACGGAATCGCTCTATGTCGAGAGATTGTTGCGTGTCACGCGGTAAATTGGGATAGCTCTTGTCGCGATCAAACTTTGCGACGCGTGTGCCTTGGCACCATTTATCGTCAAGGCCCACCCGTACGGCATCAACATAGTAAAAGCCTTCGGCTTCGTAGATCGACTTAAACAATAAAACGTTGCCAAAGCTGGGTTTCACGGCAAGTCGTTGCGGAACGTGGCCGCGATGTTGAGCAACTGCCGCTGCGGTGGCGACAGCGCGCTCCTGCTGTATCCAGCCAACAGCGGAATACGCCAAGGCCCAAGCCATTGCGATAACTCCGTATTGGCGTTGTTGGCGGCGTATTGCTAACGCCACCAATATAAGTAGCGGAATCGTAAACAACGGGTCGACGATAGAGGCATTGTTCCAAGCGATTCGAACATTGCTGAACGGCCACAGCAATTGCGTGCCGTAGGAGGTGCACGCATCCAACAAGCCGTGGGTGGCGTACCCCGCTAGGCAGGCCAGGTAGCTTTCACGCCAGCTGAGGCCGTGTCGGGTAAAGCGGTAAAGCGGCAAGGCGACGAGCAGGGCGCCAAAGGGGATAAAGATAAGTGAATGGCTGAACTGCCGATGAAATTCTAGAAATAACAGTGGATCCGATGAAGATTGAATGAGCACATCCAGATCCGGTGCCATGCCGGCTAAAGCGCCGAAGCAAGCAATGCTGAATAGTTGCTTGCGTCGTGCTGTTGCGCTGGATAACGCGGCGCCTATCACGCCCTGACTGATTGGATCCATAGTTTGGTATTCCTCTTAGCGTTCTTGGTTGCGTGTTTTAGCGCCCGCTCTGTGCTGAATGGGCTTGGTCCGATCCAGAGAGCCGGCCCAGATCTCAGGTTCACGGGCTACAATCACCGGTCAGGTGCGTCTAAAGCTCTTAAAAAGTGAGTTAACAAATGCTCGGTTTGGCAGGTCTGAACACTCGTACTGCGATATACCTCTAGTTATAAGTGATTGATCCTCTGTCTTCATAGTCAGATCTGCAGGCAGTTTTTAGGCTTATAGATAAGCGAACTCTGCGCTTCGATTAGCGATGTGGGTTTGGGTCCAAACCATCGCAGCACCTTAAATCCTTGCTTACAAACCTCTTCTAACCCCGCTGCGTAGTCCTCACGATGCGTGTCATCCAGCACGATTACGCCGCCCGGCGAAAGACAGTTTAATGCTTGTTGCAGGCAGGCCATTCGGTCAATGCCGTCGATCAGAATCAGGTCAAAAGGCGCGTGTTGAGTCGGCGCTGAAGCATAAGCCTCACCGGCGGCGTGGGCCAACGAAGCGTTGGCGGGTAGGTATGGCTCTAACTCGCTAACCCATTCGGCAACGTGTTCAACGCTGTTTACCGTTGCCACTCGTGACGCGAAAAACAGCGTGGAGTAGCCGCTGCCATATTCGAATACGCGTAGGGTGTCGTTAAGGCGGTCATCGAGTAGATGAATCAATGCGTATGGTAGCCAGGGTAAAGGTCGTCCGGCCGCGTCGACAGGACGATTTTCTCTAAAGGAACGCAGTTGACCGGTCTTTTGCAGAAATGACTCGGGGTGCGACCACAGACGCAAAAATCGCATTACGACGGATAGGAATGAGCGCGGCTTACCGGGTAGGGTAGCCGAAGGGGTGTCAGGCATAGCACTGGCCAGCTAGGGATACTGCGCCCAATCTACTGGAAAAGCGCACTCGGCAAAAGGCTAATGAAACAAGCCTGTGGGCGATGCTATCGGCGGTTTGAGAATGGCAACTATGGGGCGTAAAGGCTCTGGTTAGCGCTAGAACTCAGTGCACTAACTTTGCGCAAGCGAAGTGGTTTAGCGACTTGTTTTCGCCGAGTCAGAGTTAGCCTGGTCAGCGCTCGCCTCGGCAGCAACACCGCTTTTGAATGTCAGCGCTTTTGGATGCCGGTACAGGTCTTCAGCGTTGCTGTCCGTCAGAGCTTAAACCGCTCTTGTTTTTTCAAGCGTCTGTTTGTTGCTGTAGATTACTGGCATGCCTGTCACGATCTATGGCATAAAATTTAAGGGCAAAGCAGGAAACCGCATAAAGTACCAACAGTATAGGTAAGTAGACTAAGACCATACCTTCTGCCAGGCCCGGCGCAATATCCTCCGGCCGTGCTTTCTCGGGAAAGCTGGCTAACCACAGAATGACGCCGGCCAACAGCACGCCGATTCCAGAGACTGCTTTCTTGGAAAAGTTGCGTGCCGCGAAAATCAAACCTTCATCTCGGGTGCCGGCGGTTTCGGCACTGCGATCGTCGACCACATCTACATTCATCGATGCAAAGATGATCTGCATGCTGATCAGTGCCGTGGTCTCGATTAGGTAGTGAGCGAGAATGAGCGGCAGATACCAGCCGCTGTCATTGGCTGGGAATATGTCAGTAAGTTTTGCAGCAAAAGCCAGTGGCATAAACCCGATGGCAAAGGCATATACGGCAATTGCGGCGCGACGTTTGTCCAAGTGCTTCGCCAGCAATGGCGCGATCAGAAACGCCGCGGGCACCGCTAGAATGCCGAGCGCAGGCACCATGGCGATTTGTTGCGGCGTGAGCAGCCAAAAGTAGGTGCTCACATACACCACAAGCGCTTGTGAAAGGCCGGCAGCGGCACCAAAAAAAAGCGACGACGCGAACACCGAGTTAAATGAGCGGTTGCTAAACAAACCGGTGAAATTACGCAAAATCACTTGCGGACCGAAGTGCATAGGCCGGCTCGGCTTATAGAATTCGCTAATCTGTTGGTGGGTGCCCAAAGCAGAGGCGATCATCATCACGAACATAGCGAGTGAACCGGTGATGCCCAACCACTTATAGCCCGTTGCGCCCATCTGGCCGTCGGGGTCCATCGGAATCAGCACGGAAAGAGTGAGCACTGTCATAGACAGACCGCCGAGCCAGCCAAACACATAACGAAATGCCATAAGGCTGGTGCGATCATCGTAGTTGCGCGTGAGTTCGGGGCCTTGAGCCGCATTCGGCACCTCAAAAAATGTGATGCAGCTTCGCACCAGGACGGCCATGGTCAGTAGGTAGAAGAACAGCCACATCTTGTCGTTAGATATCACCTCTGGTGGATTCCAAAGCCAGAAAAACGTCAGCGCGACCGGGATGACGGCACCGTACATAAATGGATGGCGTCGCCCCAATCGGGAGCGCCAGTGGTCTGATATGTAGCCAATAAGCAAATCGGAAATCGCATCAATTGCTACCGCGAGCGCTAATGCTAAGCCGGCTAAAAAGGCGTCTAGTCCTAGCACCTGGTTGTAATAGATCAATATGAAATAATTGAATCCTGCATCTTTAATACCGAATGCGGTAGCGCCTGAGCCATAGGCTATCTTCGTAAAAAACGAAGCCTTGTCTGGAATTGTGTCAGCTGTCATAAAGACCTCAAGATCATAAACTAGGAAAGAACTTGCTTGGCTACGGGGAAACGATCTAACTCAGTTAGGTTGCATTGCCTCGGTTTTTGGATTGTGCGTACAAGGATATTAGTCGGGCAGATTTGGCTCTGTTAATTGACGCCTCAGCTTATCGTCAATTCGGCTTGATCTAACGGCTAGTTATAGTGGCGCTTCCTTTACGGAATAATTGTCTGCCTGCTACCACTCTATCAATATATAAATAAAATGTTAGATATTATTTACATTGTAAATTTAAACAAGTAAAGTCCTTTCGTCTAAAAGATAAAATCTAAGGAAAGTGAGATGACTCAAAACGCCGATCGTCTTGCAGGCGAACAACGAAAAACATTTCATAAAAGAGGTAATTTTGCTCCGGTAGAATCCGAGCAGACGTTAGATTCGCTGCAGGTTGCCGGAGAATTGCCCGCTGACCTGAACGGTTTATATGTCCGTAACGGCCCAAATCCAGCAATCAACCCCTCTAGCCATTGGTTTGTCGGCGACGGTATGTTGCATGGAATAAATTTCAATCAAGGCAAGGTTGGTTGGTATCGCAACCGCTACGTGCACACAAAGATGTTGCGGCGCGAAGGCAAATATTTAAGTGATGATGGTTCCGTAGACCGCACAGTTTGTGTTGCCAATACCAACATCGTGCGTCACGCAGGCAAAATGCTCGCACTTGTTGAGAATGCGTTTCCTATGGAGGTCAATTCTGATTTGTCGACCGTTGGGTCTTACGACTTCAACGGCAAGCTCAACTCAGCGATGACGGCGCATCCGAAGATCTGCCCGACTACAGGTGACATGTTGTTTTTCGGATACCACTTTGCCGCACCGTACTTAACCTATAACAGGTCCAATGCAGCGGGCGAATTGGTCTTCAGTCGCGACATTGATGTGACTGGCCCTACCATGATCCACGACTTTGCCATCACCGAAAATCACGTGATTTTTCTGGATCTGCCCGTGGTTTTCGACATGGCGTTGGCAATGTCCGGAGAGTCTCTGCCCTATATCTGGTCGGATGACTATCCTGCGCGTATCGGCGTGCTGCCGCGCAATGATGAAGCGGCACCGGTGTGTTGGTTCGACATTGATCCCTGTTACGTTTTTCATGTCATGAATGCGTTTGATGACGCTGACGGCGTGGTTCTGGATGCTGCGCGTTATCCCAAAGTTTGGCAGGGTGACAATGCAAGTTTCACATCAGCTTATTTGTATCGTTGGGAAATTGATCTTATTAGAGGCACCATAAAAGAAAAATTGCTCGAATCGCCGGCTATTGAATTTCCGCGGACCAATGAAGGCGTGCAGGGCCGCCCTTATCGATACGGTTACGCACCGATTTTTGATGACGGCATTGAATCGCAGCAAGTGGGTCGGGTTGGCAAACTCGATTGGCAGAAAAACGAATGGCAGCTGTTCGACTTTGGAGAAGATGTCGCGCCTGGTGAATTTGTCTTTGCGCCGGCCGCCAATGCCAAAGAGGAAGACGATGGCTATCTCTTGGGATTTGCCTATCGGTCTGCCCATGAGCGCAGTTCACTATACGTTTTTGATGCGCGCTTTAATCAGGCAACACCACTCGCTCGAGTGGATCTGCCGGTACGAGTGCCGTTCGGATTTCACGGCAACTGGATGCCAAACTAAACGGTCTTTAAAATCGCCTTAGATTGAGTGGAGTGAATGCCTGGTAACAGGATGTCGATTGCAGAGTTGGGTTTTTAGCATTCCCTCTTACGCTGATCTATATCGCAAGACAGGTTGAAGATACGAAAGAATCGAAGACCTCATTCCCTCGTTAGGCTTGGGCCGATGAGCTCGGTCGCTGATGCAGGCGTTTGTCTCCTCTAAGCAACTGCCGCGGGTTTTCGCCAATATCAACACGGTAACCCGGACACCTTTGTCTAAGACAGCTGTGCAGCGTTACGTTATGTAATTGCACGCTATTCACCGCCGGTTTGGGAGCCGGTTTTAGGATATTAGGATGGCTGGGTCGATTCACTGGTAATCTCATCCCAAGAGCGGCCCTTTAAGCTGAGTATATTTGTTGCCAATATCGCGCCTTTCTCCCGGCAGGTTACACGCCTAAATTTTCCTTCCAAGTATGCGTCGCGTATCGATTTGCTGTTTGCGGGGAATCCGCTTGTCATGAATTCAGAGCAAAGCGAGTTGCAAGTAGAACCCGGGTCAGGCCATGGCATCGTGGAGAACTCTGCGGCTCATTCTCAAGAGCGCGGGACGGACCCCGCCTTACTGTAGATCGTGTCACCACCCTGCCCGGGTATTATGCGGAAGTTCGATAGCGTTGTGTCAGTCGCCGAGCGCGACCGGTAATCGCCATAGCTGCAGAAAACATTTGGGTAACGCCAATAACAAGGCTTCAGCAGGTGTCTCAAAGAGGCAAACGACCGAAGCGTAGCTTACCCTACGCTTTTGGTTGCGAAGACTTTCGTGTTAGCTATTGCGATTCGAGACGGTGGTTGTGTCCAGCATCAATGCGCCCGATGTCCATCGAGCAGGCCTGAGAACGTGGCCTGCAACACTGCCTCGGCGCTGACGCCTTCTGGAAGATTGCCGTTTAAGCTGAGTATGGTCACGCCATGGATTGCGGCCCAAAACACTTGAGTTAGCACCTCGGGATTACCAGCTATCAGTTGTTTTTCCACAGCCTCGCAAACTGGTTGATAAAGAGCTTGCCAGGCGCGTTGCTCATTTTCAGTATTCACGCCTTTGCCGGGTTCAAAACCACTAAATAACACTAAAAAGGCGTCCGGGTTGCTGTGCGCAAATTCAAAGTATGCGTGGCCGCAGTATTGCAACTGCGTCAACGGGCCGTCCGCCAGTGATCCGGCTTCCGTCAACGCCGAACCAAACAGGCCGAATGCGTAGTCGCGCACCTCACAAATAAGCGTTTCTTTGTTTTGGAAATAATTGAGTATGCGCATATGGCTGCTTTTGACGGCGTGAGCCAGGACGCGAAATGATAGGTTGGTATAGCCCTTGTCAGAAATGATCTTAAGCGCGGCCTCGCAAACCTGCTGTTTGAATTCGTCGCGAGTGGCTTGGCTAAGGGAAGGGCGTCCTTGCGGCATAACGGTTTTAGATAAAATATTTCCGCCAGTATAGCCGGTTTCGGCTTGGCAACTAGCAAAGACGTTTTAAGGGATAGTCCTAATTTCTATCGTGCTTGAAGATAGAAAAACTGAATAAATGTTCCTGTGGTTGCTATCGCGGAATGATGTCTCGTCGGCACAGTCCGGTTTCTATCAGGTAGTTTTTTCAGTTTTATTGCAATGCCTATTGATGCGCTAGGTGCAGCCGTAGAGTGTCGCAATTTGGCTCGATAGTCAGGCCTAGGCATGCTTTTTCTGGCGGCGGGAACGTGCTTGTAAACTCAGGCGCGGCCCGTAAGATAAAAGCCAGGAGAAGAGGGAAATGGTTTTGACGCAAGCAGCCAGGCCAGATTTCAGATTGGCTTTGATCTGCATAGAGAATGCCGGGTAGAGAAGGCTGGATAGAGAAAGCTGGATAGA
>DJYW01000062.1:11392-11632 GCA_002450255.1 Gammaproteobacteria bacterium UBA6968 | reverse complement strand
CTGCCAGTCGTAATAGTGCTGAGAAAGTCGTGCTAAAAAGCAACCTTTGGTGCGGCCTGAATTTCTGCCGAATCTTCAAACTCCAATAGTTCTGCATCGGCGGGATGTCCAAAAGTTGAAGCAAACAGCATCGGAGGGAAAGAACTCCGATAGGTGTTGTATTCAGTTACTTGATCGTTGAAAGCCTGTCGTGCGAAAGCCACTTTATTTTCGGTAGTTGTGAGTTCTTCGGTCAGCTGC
>DJYW01000062.1:10475-11089 GCA_002450255.1 Gammaproteobacteria bacterium UBA6968 | reverse complement strand
GTTGTGAGTTCTTCGGTCAGCTGCATCATATTGGTATTGGCTTTAAGATCCGGATAAGCCTCCATGACAACATTGAATCGGCCTAAGGCTTGGCCAAGGGCACCTTCTGCTCCCGCTAATTCCTTGATCGCGTTGGCGTCACCAGGATTACTTGCAGCTGCTTGCAGGCCGCTGGCGGCTTCGTTTCGAGCCGCGATCACGGCTTCTAGCGTTTCGCGCTCATGACTCATATAGGCTTTCGCGGTTTCCACGAGGTTGGGAATGAGGTCGTAACGCCTCTTCAGCTGTACTTCTATCTGGGAAAAGCCGTTTTCATGCCGATTTTGCAGGCGCACCAGGTTGTTGTAGATGGCCATAATCCAAAACGCGATCGCTGCCAAGATAACCAGAATAATGATGAATTCCACAGTCCACTCCATGCTAACGAATCTAGAAGCATGGTTGTGTTGTCGCTGGTAAATTGCAAGCCTGTCCTAAACGAGCGTTTGCCCCAAATGGGAAATCATTGTAAGCATCACTGACCCCTAGCTTTGTCTTTAAGACTGATCGGGTGTTCGCCGAGTTTAATGTCCTGACTGGACTGAAGACCGCTTACTAGAGGCTGAAGGCTCTTT
>DJYW01000062.1:982-10146 GCA_002450255.1 Gammaproteobacteria bacterium UBA6968 | reverse complement strand
GCTGAAGGCTCTTTTCGCGGGGTGATGTTTTTTTTATGAGGTATAATTCCCGGCATTTATCAGGGAGCCAGCCACGAATGCAAGATCACCCTTCGGCTCGCAAATCAGAAGAAGAAGTCAAAAAAGATTTTAGACAGACGCTGGGTAACTTTTGCAGTGGCATCGTTGTTGCGACTGCAATCCACGCGGATGCGCCGGTAGCTTTTGTCGCGCAATCCTTTTTCTCGTTGTCTCTAAGTCCACCTTTAATTGGCATTTGTCCCGCGAAAACCTCGTCAAGCTGGCCGAAGATTCGTGACAGCGGTCAATTTTGCATCAACATTTTGGCCGCCAGCCAGCGCGACGTTTGCGTTACTATGGCTTCATCCGGAGCAAACGGGCCAAACAAGTTTGCCAATGTTAAATGGTCGCAGGGGGGCAACGGCGCACCGGTAATTGAGGGGGTGTTAGCTTACGTAGAGTGTGATTGGCTGGCGGAACATGATGCTGGCGATCACACCATTGCTGTGGGCCGAGCACGGGAGGTGGTGACTTTGGAACCAGATGCTAAACCTTTGCTGTACTTCCAAAGTGGCTATGGAACATTTGGAGATTTGTGATGAATTTAGATAGTCGTGTTTGTGAGATTTTAGAGATTGAAAAGCCGATCGTATTGGCTGGTATGGGAGGTGCGAGTTGCCCGGCACTCGCGGCTGCGGTTTCCAATGCGGGTGGCCTGGGTGTCCTGGGTGCTGCGGCTTGTGGCCCACGCCAACTGCGTGAGTGGATTCGCGAAACGCGCGAATTGACCGAACGTCCATTTGGGGTCGACACTCTGTTACCGGCATCGGTTCGCCGTGCGAATTATGACGAGTTGGAAGGCCCAACGCCGGCAGATTTGGTGCCGGACCGACAGGACTTTGCTGCGGAATTTATGCGCAAAGAAGGCCTTGAACCGTTGCCGCCAGAAGCGTTCGAGCGGCCGCAGGCGGATGACGAGCCACCGTTGTTTACCAAAGAATTTTTTGAAGCACAGATGGCAGTGATCATTCAAGAAAGAGTGCCTGTATACGCTTCTGGCCTGGGTAACCCAGGCCCATGGATGTCGGAGCTGCGAGCGAATGGCACCAAGGTTATGGCGGTTGTCGGCGCAGTGCGTCATGCCATCCAGGTGAAGTCGTCGGGTTTGGATATTATTGTCGCGCAAGGCCACGATGGCGGCGGGCACAACTCACCAGTCGGTACCATGGCGTTGATTCCGCAAGTGGTTGACGCGGTAGGTGATACGCCGGTGCTCGGAGCAGGCGGGATTACTGACGGTCGTGGCGTCGCTGCGGCGCTCATGCTGGGCGCGGAAGGCGTCTGGGTTGGTTCAGCCTTTCTTGCTTCCGAAGAAGCGAATATCTTTGATTTTCAAAAGCAGGCAATTGTTGAAGCAACTGAAGAAGGCACTTCGGTGTCGCGCACGGTGACCGGCAAGCCTGCACGAATTATTCGTTCTAAGTGGACCGAGCATTGGGTGCGCGAAGATGTCGAACCTCTGCCGATGCCTTACCAGGGTATGGTCTCTGGTCCGGTTATGGCGGCTGCTAATAAAGCAGGTCGAGGCGACGTAAACCCCGGTTTTGCCGGCCAGGGTATCGGCATGATTAAAGCTGTTCGACCTGCCAAAGAAATATTCGATGAGTTGGTCTATGGCGCAGAACAGGCGTTATCGCGCAGCACAAACCTGCTTGGCGGCGCTCGTTAAGCAAGCGGGGCAATATGCCAAATAAAGTGCTGGCACGGAAAAGCAGCAAGCCAGCACGTTCAATAAACCGCGCTTAGTCTATTAGTAGATAACGCGTCCTTGCATAGCGAAGCTTATTTAATTAAGCCGGTTTTGGTTGATCCGGTTTTAGTTAAATGAGGCTAGATGAGGCCAAGCCAGGCGGCGATTTAGCCGCTATTCGCCAATAAAGCGGCCTGGTTCTCGGGCCGCGACCGCTCGGATGCCCTCTCGAGCATCCGCTGTTGCACGGAGCCACTGTTGCTCACTGAGCTCATGCTCTGTTGCCGCAGCGATTTCTGCAACCAATCCTTCGCGCAGAGTCTTGCGTACCGAGCGCACTGCCAGCGGCGCATTCTCTGCGATTTCCTCGGCCAGCGTAATGGCCGCTTCTCGCACGTCGCCATCCACCAAACGATCAACCAGGCCGATACGCTGTGCGGCTTCAGCATTGAGGCGCTGTCCTGTAAGCAGCATAGCGGAAGCGGCTACCGTGCCGACTATTCTTGGCAGGGTTACGGAGATGCCAAAGCCCTGGTGCAAACCGAGTTTGACGAAATTCGCTGCGAATCGGGCATTGTAGTCCGCGACTCGAAAGTCGGCGCTCAGGGCTAAACCGAGACCGCCGCCAATGGCCGGCCCTTGCACAGCAGCAACGAGCGGTAGTGGATTTGCGAAGATGCGCAGCGCACAGGTATAGAGTTTGCCGGTAGTGTGGCGGAATCCGTCTTCGGTAAACTCCGCGCTAGCGTCCGGGTCCGCGTGGTCGTTGCCGAAGCGCGCGCCGGCGCAAAAGGCTTTCCCGGCAGCGGCTAACACGACGCAGCGGCAGTCAGTTTGTTCAGCGAGCCAATCTAGCGCATCCGCTATGGCCTTGATCAGTGCGAAATCAAAAAAATTATGCGGCGGACGCCGTATTTCAATGACACCAACATAGCCGGTAAGTTTTACGTTTAAGTCGGGCAGGTGGATGTTCCTTCGTTCCATACTGTCGTCGCATTGAGTCATTTCGTCTCCTAGAATCCAAAACTAACGCGGACATGTTACTCTTATCGACTTGCCTTGAGCCAAGCAGAAAAAAGCTCTCCGGGCTGCAATGACTCGCTACATATGCACAACAGCAGATTCATGAGCGACATCACTACTAAAAATAAATAAGCATGTTACAAGGCATTTAAGCAGGCCCGCCTTCAGCGCACCAAGGGATCATGGCGCAAGATCAATCTCATACAGATGAAACTCACTCTGGCGGATCGGCTGCGACCTCTGCCGTGCCCGCTGTGGGTGCAGATAACGACCAGACGAAACCGAGTTTCGTCCAACCAACCATCTGGCAGCTTGCGCTACCCAGTATTCTCGGCAATTTGGGCTATACCCTTGTCGGCATGGTGCAAACGAAATTTGTCGGCGACCTCGGTCCGGAGGCGCTGGCGGCGCTTGGTGCAGGGCAACGTATTTTCTTCGCTTTGCAGGCCCTGATGTTCGCGATCTCTGCAGGCACTACTGCGTTGGTGGCACGCGCCTGGGGTGCGGGAGATTATACTGAGGCTAACCGTGTCACCATGGCTTCGCTGGCGCTAGCGGGTTGTATGGCCGCCTTTATTTTGCTCGCCGGGGTGATTTTTGCGCGACCGATGGCCTCGGTGTTTGGGCTGGATGCGGGTGCGCTCGATATGGCTGCTGATTATATCCGTTGGCTTTCGATATTTAACGTGTCCTTTGCGGTCTTGTTCATCCTCAGCGCTGCGCTCCGCGCATCCGGAGATGCCTGGTCGCCTCTGTGGATCGCGGGTGGCATTAATATCGTTAACCTACCTTTACTGTACATTTTTATATTCGGCTACTGGGGTATACCGGGTATGGGGGTCGCCGGCTCCGCGGTGGCAATGGGCCTCGCATTTACCACTGGATCACTCATCCTACTTGTCCTGTGGGGCAAAGAAAAATTTCGCTTACGGCATGTCTCCGGCGGCTGGTGGCGGAAACCCAGATTACGCCGACTCTTGGAAATTGGTTACCCAGCCGCTCTAGAGCAGGCTGTTTTTCAGTCTGGTTTCTTTATCTTCTTGATCCTGATCGGGCGTTTTTACGGTATGGAAGCGTTCGCGGCATACGGTATTGGAGTCAACATATTAGCCCTTTGTTTCACCGTCGGTTTTGGATTCTCCATTGCGGGTTCAACTTTGGTCGGTCAGCATCTCGGCGCGAACGATCCGCAGGCTGCAACGCGTAGCGGCTGGCGCGCCCTCTCATTGGCGATGCTATCAATGGGGGTGCTTGGCACCATCATCGTTTATGCAGCAGAAGATCTGGCCCTGTATTTTATCGGTGATGCGCCAACAACGGTGCGCCTGACGGTGCAATTTATTTATGTTCTCGGAGCGATGATGCCGCTGATGGCGGTAGAGTTCGCGATTGGCGGTTCATTGCGCGGTGCCGGCGATACGCGTTTTCCATTGATTGCGACGTTTGCCGGGCTATTGGTTATGCGCTGTGGACTGGCTGCTGTCGCAACTTATATGGGCCTACCAGTCGTATGGGTTTACGCAGCGCTGATCGGCGACTACGTGCTGAAGGCCATCATGCTCTTATGGCGGTTTCAGCGCGGCCGTTGGAAGACTGTCGTGCAGAATTTCACTGAGCAAGCGTAACGGTTCGCCGCGCGGGCTCACTTGCCGTGCCGCAAGTGCACAGCATGGCCTGCACGCAGCTTGGTTATGGCAGGTTTGGGGGTCTAGTTAATGCGCGATAAGGAAAACGTTAGTACAGGACGCTGTGGCGTCGGTCGAGATAGGTTGAACGGCGTGGCGAATGGTTTTCAACTCGTTTGGCCGCAGTATTATGGCTTACGTGCTTTCCGCAGTGCTGTAGAAGATAGATCAGAGCGATATTGATCCTCGCTGACAGGCTCGCATAAGCGTCGCAACGCATCCGGTAAAGTCAGATCATCACAGGTGACGAAACGATTCCCTTGGCGTCGCCCGAACACCAGAAAGCGGATGCCAAGCTCACCCATGAGCCGAAAAGCCAAAGCCATTTCTGCGGCGCTGTCGCGATAGAAGCGAGCCTCTGCAACACGCTGTAGAGTGTCGATGCCGACAGCGAAGGTCGCTTTTGGGAATGCCTCTGCCTTGTCGACAAAACTGCCTAAATTGGTCAGCCAAACTGGCCGGTCGCTAATCGCGCTGACTCTCTCGGCCATGGTTAGATAGTCGAGATTAGGTTTGTCGACATTCCGGACACATAGTTCATAGGCGCCGGGTAAACCGGTAATCGTTTCGGCTGTCTCCAGCATGCCGCGATGCCCCGCATGTTGTGGATTGAATGCTCCAGGTAACAGCAGCTGCCCCGCATGGGTTTTGTTGCACCAGGTGTGCGGCGAGTGAGCGAGCAACTGTTGCCAGTTTGCATCAGCCTGTTGGTGGTTCGCGCCACTAGGCAACGGTGCAGATTGCAATAACACAGCATTGATACTCTGCCAGCAAGCCTCATTCAGCGTCTGCTCTTGGGCTTCACGTGACTCCGCTGTGTCCAGCTCGAGTTCAAACGCCCAAGTATCCGACTGAGTTTGTATTGCCCAGTGCGCGCGTGTGGCGCCTTTCTTCTCACGGTCTGTCGTTAGCGTTGCAGTGACGCCAAATCCGAAGGGTTGGGGGCTGTTCAGTTGCTTCGCCCGTTGGTAGGCCGCCATGCCCAGACTACGTGCGGTCTCGGTAGCGACCGCCTGATCAACTGATACATGTAATAAGTCTTCCAGCGCGGACGTTGAGTAGGGAATGCTTGCGTCGAGCAGGGTTTTCGATGCACCGGGCGTAGTCAATATATCGGCTAAAAATGAAATGCCGCCGCCGGTGACGTAAAAGACGCCACACCAACTAGAGGCTGCCAATCGGTTGGCATGAGAGTGCATCTCTTAATCTGCCAGGAATTGGCGGACTCGCGCCACAAAACCATCGAGCTGATCGTGCTGTACCCAATGTCCTGCGTCTGCGAATGCTTCGACCTCTAAGTCGCAGTTGAATCTCTCGGTTCGGCCGTCGGCGACTGGATCACTGGCCCAGGACTCCAATCCGCGTATCAAAAGGGTTGGCGAGGTAATGCGCCCATAGAGCTTGGCGGTTTCCTCAAAGGCGATTCCTGATGGCGGAAACGATCGAACATAATTGTCGAATTTCCAGCTGTAGGTTCCGTCTTCGTTTTGATTACTGCCGTGTACGGTCAAGTGAAAGGCTTGCGCTTGCGACAGATGCGGATTTTCTTCCTGCATTCGTTGTACTGCTTCATCCAGTGTCGCATAGCGCCGCACCTGTCGCCCGGAGAGTTTCCGGAGGTCTGCAATCCAGTTATGCAGGCGCTCATCCATCGTCTGCTTCATTCGCTCCTTAAGCATCGATGGCGGCGGTCCCATGCCTTCAATCACCACCAGCTTTTTGACCCAATCAGGGTACAGTGCGGTATACAGCAGAGAGATAGAGCCGCCCAAAGAATGGCCGATAACGGTAATGTCGCGCATCTCTTTCTGATGCAAAAGCTGCGCAATGTCATACACGTAGTCAATGTGATTATAGGCGCCGCCCACCATCCATTGACTGTCGCCGTGTCCGCGTAAATCGGGTGCGATAATGTGATAGTCGTCACGCAGCTGTTCGGCTACCCAGTCCCAATTGCGACAGTGGTCACGACCGCCGTGAATCAGGATCATCGGTGGTGCCTCGGGATTGCCCCAGTCTACGTAGTGCAATCGCAGGCGTTGCGAAAAGTAAGTATGAGAGGTTGGTCCTGGAATTGATTCAGCCATAGTCAGTCTGTGTCGCGAAGTAAAATTGGATGTCGGTCGTAAGTATAAATGACCTTGCGAGGGCTTTCAGGTCTGCGCCGGCACAGTTGCTCTAACGGGTCTCGATTAAATGGTCGCCGTGCGGCAATACCCGGATCGCAAACAGTGCCGCATGACATAGAGCTTCGGGATGCCGCCTTGGATTGCTTAAACGCGCCCCAGGGATGCGTGGTGACCAAACTGCGGCGATGGCATCGCGGCAGTGATGCGGTCGGCCGATTGGCTAGTGGTTCCGCTTATTCACGCGCCTGACGCAAGGTTTCTTCCTTCGCCTGCAACTCGTCAATGTGCATATCGATGCGTCCCTGGGCAAACCAAGTGGCTTGCTCGTCATTATTGAAGCGCATCTCGGCGGGCAAACGGAGCAATTCCCCTAAGCGCCGATCAGCGCAGCCAATGACCAGTTCCTGATTTACGATTTCCCACACAAATTTTTGGTGCATTCCGGCGTGCATGAGGTTCCTCTGTTATGGCTTTGGTAGACAACCGGCGCTAAGACTTAAAGTTAAGAGTGAAGCTGACCGGCACCGTGTGGCTTATCGACGGCAATCCTGCGACTTCGCGCAACATCTCGACGCCTGCCACTAAATCGACCGAAGCCGCGGTGACTAACACGGGTTGCCGTGAAGTAACCTGGACCGAGCCGTCAGCTAATTTCATCACGGTGACAAACAGGTCCACGCTTGTCGAACCACCGCTGATCGCGATTTGTCCTGACAGATCTAAATCTTGGCTCTGCCCTGGCGCCATGCCGGCGAGGCTCTCTATATCGACCGCGGTGGTCAAGCTGGCGCTCGGATAATCGGCGACGCGAAACAACATCTCGCGCATGCGCTCATTGCGAATCGGAATGAGCGTTTCAACGCTGGCTAAATCAATGCTCAAAGAGACGCTACCGTCATCTGCCACAGCGCCATCGAGTTTTTCAAAGCGGTGCTGCTCGCTCACGTGGATTGCCTTGGTGGTAATAAACGTGAGCTGCGAGCTGGCGTTATCCAGTTGCCAGGCTGCGGCATTGAGCGGCGCCGCCAGCGAACAGAGTGACGCCAGCCAACAAAGTGCAGGCATAATGAGCGAGAGGGCGTTTTGCATTTTGTTCTCCAATTTCTTCTCCAGATTGTTCTTCAATTTCTAAATTAGTAACGCGCTGTTTGCTGGGCCTGGTCAGGATTCCTGCACGCTCTATAACGTGCGGCTGATCAACTCCTTCATGATCTCGTTAGTGCCACCGTATATAGGTTGAACCCGAGCATCTCGGTACATGCGCGAAATAGGGTACTCGTCCATGTAGCCCGCGCCGCCGTGTAATTGCAGACAGGTATCAATGATTTGATTTTGTTTCTCGGTCGCCCAGTACTTTGCCATAGATGCCGTTGAGGCATCTAATTCGCCGGCGAGGTGTTTGACCAGACATTGATCGACGAAGGTTCTGGCGATCAGAGCCTCCGTTTTACACTCTGCGAGTTTAAATTTTGTGTTTTGAAAATCTAAAATACGTTGCCCAAAAGCACGACGCTCTTTCACAAAGTCGAGGGTCAACTCGATTGCGCGCTCCATATCGACGACGGCGGCTTGGGCAATACCGAGGCGTTCTTGCGGCAGCTGTTGCATCAACTGGGCAAAGCCATGGCCCTCGCTGTCGCCCAACCGATTCGTGATAGGCACGCGACAGGCGTCGAAAAACAACTCTGATGTATCGGATGACGGTTGTCCCAGTTTTTTCAGATTGCGCCCGCGCTTGAAGCCTTCGCGGCTGGTCTCTGCGACGATGAGACTGATGCCCTTAGCACCGAGATTTGGATCGGTTTTTGCGACCACAATGATCAAGTCGCAAAGCTGGCCGTTGCTGATATAGGTTTTACTGCCGTTGATGACATAGTCGTCACCATCGCGAAGTGCAGAGGTTCTCACGCTTTGCAAATCCGAGCCAGTGTTTGGCTCCGTCATAGCAATGGCGCCAACCCACTCGCCGCTCGTTAATTTGGGCAGCCATTGTTCTTTCTGCGCCTGAGTGCCGTATTCCACTATATAAGGCACCACGATTTGGCTATGCACCTGGTTGCCAAAACCGCCAATGCCAGCTCGCATTTGCTCTTCCATAATGACCGTTTCATGACGGAAATCGCCGCCGCCGCCGCCGTATTCGCTGCTGACTGCGGCGCAGAGCAAACCTGCTTGGCCTGCTTTGTGCCACGCTTCTTTGTCGAGTTGGCCCTGCTCGATCCAACGCTCCTGATGTGGAACCATTTCCTGCTCAAAGAACTTTTTTGCCGAATCCTGCAGAATTCGCAGCTCATCGTTTAACCAGGGTGATGTGTAGTTTTCGAAAATAGCGGTCATAACGGTTCCCCTCAAAGTTGATCAATAAACCGGCTTGCGGGCGACAGTATAGGCGGATATTGCCGGGTCCAATCATGCGCCGCAGCGAGTCGTTGTTATGAAAACTCTGAACCGCCTTAATGCAAGTTGGCGCGCTGCAACTGAAGTGCCGGCATAGTATGAACTCGAATATAAGCTTGCACAAAGCCAACCCGCGGCTTGGCAGCCACGCGGTAAAAGCGCCCGCGGCTAAACGCGAAA
>DJYW01000062.1:489-610 GCA_002450255.1 Gammaproteobacteria bacterium UBA6968 | reverse complement strand
GCGAAATAAGCCTGCGGCTCAAAGTGAAAAGAGGCCTGCGGCTAAAGGCGAAAAAGCCTCTGGCACAAAGGTACGAGAGTGAGGCGTAAGCGCGCGCCGGATTAAAGTGAGCGACAAGTTT
>DJYW01000062.1:0-132 GCA_002450255.1 Gammaproteobacteria bacterium UBA6968 | reverse complement strand
TTGGTGTCTGTCTGATAAGCGCGGATTGCGATTCGCGCAGTCCGTAACGTCGAGCGATTGCCGCTAAACCCGACCTCGAAGCCGCCTTTGATGGCGTAATAAAACCGTCATAATTAGCGAACAAATTTGTCA
>DJYW01000169.1 GCA_002450255.1 Gammaproteobacteria bacterium UBA6968 | reverse complement strand
CGGCGACAGCGAGTTCCGCTGCGAAAGCCTCCCAGTCCATTTCGGCAGACTGCAGTACCAACAGTTTCAATGCCATAAGTCCTGATAAAGATCAGTCATTGTAAGCAAACCGCCTCAAATGTTTCCCAGGTGTTTCGGTGCTGCGAGTGATGAGAACACTACTCCTGTTAGAATTCTTGCACAAGCATGTACAAAGCAAACGCAAACATCAGCAAGTCGTCTATCTGAGTCTGCGCTAGCAAAGCTCAATATGGCAACGGACGCGTCATGGTTTATCTACGCCAGTCCAACCCGCAACTCGACCTCACGCAGTTTTTCGGCTACCCGCTTTGGCGAGACTTTCCAGCTCAGCAGTTCTGGATTGCGGCCCTGAACTTTACGTTTAGCAACATTTTCCGCAAAAGTTTTCAACCTAAGCTCTTGCAGATAAAACTTTAGATCCATCCATTCCTCTTGCTCACACAACTCTGACTTCGCCAGCGTCTGAAGCCTGGCTTCGAGCGGCCGTAAAACCTGCATTAACTGACGGTCACGCGGCACATGGCCAACCAACTGAGTAAGCCGCCAAAGCAAGCCTTCTAAATAACGGCTCAGTAACGGCAGAAAACGCCAGGGCGTTTGATGCAAGAAATTTTTAGGAACTAGAAACTCCAGCTGTTCTCGAACATCAACGAGACTCGGGCCATAGGCAGATCCGGCTAATCCGTCCATGGCTCTGACGATATCAAAGCGTAATTGCAGCACAGACTTAAACTCCGCCAGCGTCTCCTGAAAGACATCTGCCAGATCGCCGCGTCGCGCCTGCATAACCGTTTCGAAAGCACCACTGTCAGCAGGCAACGACTCGCCAGAGAAATAGCAATACCAGACCACGTTGCCCAGCAATTGCTCGCGCAATTCATCGGCGTTACCTAGCGCTGCGAAATGCAGCCCCATCTTCACTTCTTTCGCCATTTCCTTACGAAAATATTGAGCCGCTTTGCCCAAGTGCAG
The DNA here is from genome assembly GCA_002450255.1 of Gammaproteobacteria bacterium UBA6968. GTDB lineage: Bacteria > Pseudomonadota > Gammaproteobacteria > Pseudomonadales > Azotimanducaceae > UBA4421. Next base: position 16,069 of record DJYW01000169.1, on the reverse strand, counting down.
CAGTGCCAAACGGATCAATCCAAGCCGATGTGCTGCGTCGCGAGAACTGGGTGTATCAAACAACTTAAGGTCGACACTGGTGCCATTATCGGCAAATCCAGGATAAGCGATTTGCGCATTCGCCCTTTCGCCAAGCACCATATGGCTTGCTATCTCTAGCTCGGGGAAAGTGCTGAGCCCGCGTTGTTCATAACTGGTGTCAGCGGTTTTCTTCGTATTGGCCGTTTGCGCAAACTGCTGTTTCAACTGATCTAGCCAGCGGCCTTCACCAATTACTTTATCCGCCTCATCAATTACTCGGACATTCACCAGCAGATGTTCATCAACACGAGCAGCATCCCAATCTGAAGCGGTCACGGCAACATTAAAACGGTCACTCAGAAGCTGCCCCATTGCGGCTAGCAAACGGCCTTGCCTATAAGTCCCCGGCTTGGTTAATACTGTACAAATCTCGTCTACCTTATCGGCGAGTGGTGCGAGCGTGCGACGCTTGGTCTTTGGCAACGAGCGGAGCCACTGTTCGATTACGGCCGGAAACAAACCTGGCACGGACCACTGCAGCGCTTCGCCGCTAATCCCACTCAACAAACCGACAGGCACTAATGCGGTTATCCCATCATCTTTTTCTCCCGGCGCAAATCGGTACTTCAGCTCGAGTGCCACACCTTGCAGTTGGATCTCATTCGGGAAATCGGTTTGGGTTAATGCGATCGACGCTGTCTTAAGTAATTCCTCCTCACGCATCCAGAGCGAGTTTTTTGCGGCCGCTGAGGCGCGTCGCAACCACTTACGTAAATCGGTAGAACGGCACAACTCCGCCGGCAGTCGGTCGGCATAGAACTGGTATATATGATCGTCGCTCACCAACAAATCACGCCGTCGCCCTTTTGCCTCCATGTCTTGAACTCGCCGCACCGCCTCAAGGTTATGCTGCAAAAAGTCAGGTAGGTAAGGCGTAGCACCCGCAATCAAACCATCGCGGATAAACAGGTCGCGACAGTGTTTTGGGTCGATACGGCTATAAGCTACCGGGCGGCGATCCGCCAATACCAAGCCATAGAGCGTGATGGTTTCATAAGCTATTACTTCACCGCGCTTTGCACTCCATACAGGTTCGCTAAATCGATGCTTTAACAGATGCTGCGCCTGCCGTTCGATCCAACTCGCTTCGACCTGTGCAACGCAGCGTGCAAACACCCGGCGGGTCTCCACCACTTCCGCAGCCACCATCCATTTCGGTTTTTTCTTCGCGAGACCAGATCCTGGAAAAATATTGAGACGTAAATTGCGCGCGCCCAAATAATTGCCACGTTCTTCATGCCAAGCAATCTGGCTGAGAGACCCGCTCAAAATACTTTCGTGAATACGCTCGTAGGAACCGGCTTCCTGATTTTCCCGCAAACCGAGATCACGACAAGAGAGCCGTAATTGTCTGTGCAACTCGCGCCATTCGCGGACTCTTTGCGGACTAACAAATTGCTTGCTCAGCAGCCGCTGCCACCGATTTCGTGTTAGCTCCTCGCGCTGCTCTTCAATCCACTTCCATAGGTTAAGCAGCGAGAGGAAATCTGAGCGTTCATCAAGAAACCGCTCGTGCGCTGTATCCGCCGCAGCGGTTTTTTCGCTGGGTCGTTCCCGCGGATCCTGTACTGCGAGGCCGGAAACAATAATCAACAGCTCGTTCAAACAACCTAAATCAGCCGAAGTGATGAGCATCCGAGCGAGGCGCGGATCGACCGGAAGTCGCGCCATTTGCTGACCAATCTTGGTGAGCTTGCCGCCTCGCAGAGCAGCTAACTCATCCAATAACCGGAAGGCATCTCGTATGGCGCGGGGCTCTGGTGGGTCGATAAACGGAAAGCGGTTAATATCACCCAAACGAAACGCCTGCATCTGCAAAACCACCGAAGCCAGATTAACTCTGCGAATCTCAGCGTCTGTATAGGCAGGCCGACTCAAGAAATCGGTTTCCGAATAAAGCCGGTAACAAACACCAGGCGCAATCCGGCCACAACGACCTTTGCGCTGATCAGCGCTGGCTTGGCTTATCGGCTCGATTGGGAGACGCTGCAACTTGGAACGATAGCTGTAACGACTAATACGGGCGAATCCCGGATCAATGACAAAACCAATGTTTGGCACGGTGAGCGATGTTTCCGCGACATTGGTGGCTAACACGATGCGACGGCGGCGGCTCGATGGCTCGAACACGCGACGTTGATCGTTCGCGGATAGGCGCGCATATAGCGGCAGTACTTCGAATCGCTCAGCGAATTCTCTGCGCAAATAGTGATTCGCCTCAAAGATTTCTCGCTCGCCGGAGAAAAAGACCAATATATCCCGCGCTGCCGTTAACGGTGTCGCATCAATCTCGCGGATAGTGGAGGCCATTACCGACAAAGGGTCTTCTTCTGCCGGTTGATAATGCACCTCGACTGGGAAAGTTCGACCGCCGACCTTGATAACGGGCGCACCGGAGAAATACTCGGCAAACCGGTCCACATCGATGGTCGCACTGGTAATAATGACCTTCAGATCACTGCGTTTTGCCAACAATTGTTTGAGATAACCCATAAGGAAATCTACGTTCAGGCTGCGCTCGTGAGCTTCGTCGACAATAATCGCGTCGTAGGCGTTTAAGTAGGGATCATGCCGGATTTCCGTTAACAACAGCCCATCCGTCATTACTTTGACCAAAGTGTTCTCGGCAGTCTGATCACTGAACCGGATCGCATAACCAACTTGTTGGCCGATTTCCGAGCCGACCTCTTCTGCGATGCGCTGGGCAACCGAACGGGCCGCGATTCGACGTGGTTGGGTATGACCTATCATCCCGCCGACGCCGAGCCCAGCTTTTAGACATACTTTGGGGAGCTGGGTGGTCTTACCTGAACCAGTTTCACCCGCAACAATGACCACTGGATTAGCACGAACCGCAGCAACCAGGTCATCGCCAACTTCGCTAACGGGTAACCCGGCGGTAAGTGAGCCGTTGAGACGGTCAGCTGCTTGCTGGCGTTGCTCGCGCTGCCGGCTTGAGGCAGCGTATTCTTCAGCGAATTTGGGGTGATCGGTGCGCCGTCGCAAGCGATAAAGATCGCGTCGCATTACGCTCGAAGGTTCGAGAGTTGGCTTTATTGCTGAACTTGAACCCTTCATCGCATTGTATCGGGCGGTAATTAAATGGTTGAGTGATCTGCTGGAGGTTAGCCGTCGCGATCGCGACACGGCGCTAGACCGTTTGCATTGTAGTGGTAACACACCGCCTCGCCGCTGCCGCTGTGCACGAGCCGGCATCGTTTTATGCTACAAAAAGCTGGGCAACGGTAAGAAATTTGACGACGCTCGCTAGCGGCCCTAGTAAAGCCGGGCTTCTAACTGGCGGCTACTTAGAAAGCTCGCCCATCCCTTCTTCCAGACCTTTGATAGTCAGCGGATACATGCTTCCGCCAACCAACTCCTGAGTCATCATGACCGAGGACGAATACTCCCAGGTTTCCTGCGGCGTCGGATTAAGCCAGATAACTTTATCGTAAATGGTGCGGAACCGATCCATCCACGCCGAACCTGGCTCTTCATTCCAGTGCTCGACGCTGCCACCTGCATGCGTAATCTCGTAAGGGGCCATGGTCGCGTCTCCGACGAAGACCACCTTATAGTCCTGCGAATACTTATTCAGTATTTCCAGCGTTGGCAGGCGTTCGCTCATACGACGACGATTATCCTTCCATACCGATTCATAAATGAAATTGTGGAAGTAGAAACTTTCTAGATGCTTGAATTCGGTGCGCGACGCGGAAAACAGTTCCTCACAAATCTTCACGTGCGCATCCATCGATCCGCCTATATCAAGGAACAACAAGACTTTAACTGTGTTGCGGCGCTCTGGGCGCATTTTTATGTCCAACATACCGCCGTTATGAGCGGTAGAACGAATCGTGTCGTGGATATCCAACTCGTCGTCAACGCCGGTGCGCGCAAACTTGCGTAAGCGGCGCAAAGCCAGCTTTATATTTCGAGTACCGAGCTCGACAGAGTCATCTAGATTTTTGTATTGCCGCTCATCCCAGACCTTGCGAGCTTTTTTCTTCTTGCCCTTACCTTGCCCCCCCGGGCCATCTTTGCCTTCACGGTCCTGATTACCTACGTCTCCATCCTTGCCTTCCTGGCCTTCTTTAGCTTCCTGAGCTTCCGCTTCTTCTTTGGCCTTTTTGAACGCTTCAATAAGTTTTTCCAAGCCACCAAGCGACTCAATCTGTTTAAGATCTTCAGCGCTCAACGACTTTTCGAATTCATGGCGTAGCCATTCATCCGGGATCAAACTCTCTAACAGCCCTTGTAGATCGTCTAGGCCTTTAAAATAGGCGCTAAAAGCACGATCAAACTTGTCGTAATTCTTTTCGTCCTTCACCAGCGCCGTTCGGCTTAGCAGATAAAAGTCATCTACGTTGGCATAAACCAGATGATTTTGCAGGCCAGCCAGCAGATCCATAAGCTCCCGAATGGTAACGGGTAGCTTATACTTCCTAAGGGTAAGGAAGAAATTAATTAACATACGTTAACCTCGACTATCACGACGATTCATAAAGGCGAGACGTTCTAACAAATGCACGTCCTGCTCGTTCTTAACCAGTGCACCGTAAAGTGGCGGTATCGCTTTGCTCGCATCTCTGTTGGTCAAAATTTCGTCCGGTATATCGTCCGCCATGAGTAGCTTTAACCAATCGATCAGCTCGGAAGTAGACGGTTTTTTCTTAAGACCAGGCACCTTGCGGACATCGAAAAAAATCTCCATCGCTTCTTTAACCATCTCCTGCTTCACGCTTGGGAAATGCACATCAACGATTTGCTGCATGGTTTCTCGGTCCGGGAAGTTAATAAAGTGGAAGAAGCAGCGACGTAGAAATGCGTCAGGCAATTCTTTTTCGTTGTTCGAGGTAATGATGACAATGGGGCGCTGCTTCGCCTTGATGGTTTCACCCAGTTCGTAAACAAAGAATTCCATGCGATCGATTTCTTGCAACAAGTCATTCGGGAATTCGATGTCTGCCTTATCGATTTCGTCGATCAGCAAAACCACTCGCTCTTCAGCTTCAAACGCTTCCCAGAGCTTACCTTTCTTAATGTAGTTCCGAATGTCTTTGACTCGTTCGTCACCCAACTGAGAGTCGCGCAAGCGCGATACTGCATCGTACTCGTACAGGCCGTTGATCGCTTTGGTTGTCGATTTAATATGCCATTCTAACAGCGGCATATTGAGAGCTTTCGCAACTTCGATGGCCAGCATGGTCTTACCCGTGCCTGGTTCACCTTTAATTAGCAGCGGCTTTTCCAGGCGAACCGCGGCGTCAACTGCCATGCTCAGTTCGTCGGTTGAGATATAGGAATCAGTACTATCAAAAATCATTCAGCGACTCTCTCTCGTTCGTGTATGTACGCTTGACGCGTGTTACTTTGCTTCGCGTCTCCGCGCTCGACTTAGCTCCGTGCTTAACTAAGTGCTCGATACTGCCGTAGCGGACGGTTAGCGACGCGCTTCAACCCCGTCATTAAATCCGGCCATCGGACGATTTACTGCACGCTTAGATGGATCTTACGAGTAACATAGCTCGCAGAACCGGGTGCACGCTTGACGACACTTAAACCGTTTTTGCAGCTACGCCCAGCCACTTACTTTAATGTAGCGATGGGGGGCCGCGCAACCAACGCCTATTGCCCTTCCGATACGGGCCGCGCCCGCCAGAAACATACGCGCACTACCGCCAGGAACATTGCCCCCAGCAAGCCCCCGAGCAGCAAAACTTGGCTTTGCTCAGGTGCGCCAACCGTTTGAAAAAACTCCTCGAAGACCCAAACCACCAAAGCTGGCGCATAATGGTCAGCGACATTAGGCACAGGTGCGGGCACGGTTAGACTCAAGACCGCGAAATAGATGAAGAACGATTTGAACCATTGGTCTAGCCGCGATTTGGGTTGGTCACGATGTCGCGGCCACACGAAAGTCAGGCTCATCACTGCAAGCAAAACACAAGCTACAATAATCCACCAGGCAAGCGAATAAGCTGACAAATCCGTCACACTAGCCACCTTTCTCGATGGTTCTTTTTTAACAACCGGATTTCTCGAGGAAGAACCCGCAGGTCCAGTATTGATCTATGAATCTTATCCATAGCCTGGCTTAAATCTGTACCCAGTCAATTAACATTTCCTGCGCTTCATCCTCATGCACTTCTGACTCTGCAATGACCTTGCCACGGACGGATATCCCCGCTTCGTGCACGGTTTCGTCCGAGCCGCTAACCAACGGATGCCACCAGGCAAGGGGGCGCCCTTCAGCCAGCGTTCGATAGGCACATGTCGTCGGCAGCCAATCAAATGAGCGGGCACGTTCTGGGTTCATGATCACACAGTTCGGTACCAGTTGATGACGCTCAGGATAACGAGTGCATCGACAACTTGATTGATCCAGCAAATCACAGACCAAGGCCGTGTAGTGCACAATCTCGGTGTCCTCATCCTGCAGTTTGACCATGCAACAGCGGGCGCATCCATCACACAAACTCTCCCATTCCTGCTGATTCATCTCATCCAGGATTTTGGTTTCCCAGAAACGGGTCATTGCAGTAGCTCTTCAGGTAGCTTCGGAATATCAGAGTGTTCCGTGGGCGGCGGTACCTGCAGATAAAACCCTTGCGCTGCCAGTGCTGCCAATACTTTGGGTGCTTCTGCTCGAGCTAATTTGCGATTCGGTGTTAGCGCTAGCGACATGGCTGCGATGGGTCGCCCGAAGGTCTTTCGCAATGCTTCCGGTAAGTCATTGAACTCGGCATTTTCCGGCAGGAAGAGGTAGGTCTCGCTGCGTTTGCTGCTGCGAAATATATTGACTGTTACGGCGTTTGGTTCGGTCATACTTAGTGTTTCCGATTGCTATGCGGTTATCACCGGTTATTAGTTCGTCCGTCTGCATTGCAAAGCATTAGGCGGCCCCGTTCTGGGTGAATTGTTCTTTGAACTGGTCGCCTAAGAGTTGGCCACGCCAACCATCATAAAGCGGGGTGAGCTCAGCTGTTTTGGCATAATGCCTAACGCAAGCTTCCACATCTCGCTTGCGTGCCAGTAACTCCGGCGCTAACCCAAGGTCATCGGCTAAACTTGAGGCGACACTGCGGAGTGCTTTGACTCGCGCATTCTCCACCGCACTCAGCGGTGGATCGAGCCGCGACATCTGCGGCCGCAACAACCCTTCCCGGTGATGCGTCAGCAGCGCATCACCGTAGCGTCGAGTCGCGCTGGGTGGCAGCATGGTTTGCAGCGTTGCTGCAGTCAGATCAGGCAGTTTCGCAAACTCGAATAGATGCGCGTCTTTGATCACTCGCCCGCGTGGCACATCCTCGCTGCGTGCAACTGCTTCTCGCCACGCGCATAAGTGCTGCAACACCGCGAGTTCACCAGGCATCAAACTCCAGGCCTTTTTAACGCTCTTGTAATAGAGGGCCGGATCACCTTCGACATAATGGCCGCGCTGACGCATTTCCTGCCGGAACCAAGCCAACCGCTGCGTATCTCTCAGATCGTCGTTAAGCTGTCGTGCTAGGGCTAGCAGATAACGGACATCATCAACGGCGTAAGCCAGTTGTCGCTCAGTAAGCGGCCGTTGCAGCCAATTTGAGCGAGTCGCCTGCTTCTCCAAGACCACGCCCAATCGCTGCGCCACCAAATTCGCGTAACTCAGACTGTAGTCAACACTCACAAAGGCTTGCGCAACTTGCGTATCGAAGACATTAGCGGGACGCGTCCCGAGATGGTGGAACAACAGTTCGAGATCTTCCTGGCAGGCATGCATGACCAACGTATGCTTGGGGTCTGCAAGATACTCTATAAAAGGCTGCCAGTTATCGATTGTGAGCGGATCCAGGAGAAAGAACGTTTCGGCCGTAGCGATCTGGTACAGCCCCGGCACAGGATAAAAGGTATCGGTACGAATAAACTCTGTATCCAGGCCAATCTCATCATCAAACGTTGCGCAGACTCTCTCGAGTCCTCGGGAATCTTCAATCCACTGCATGCAATACCCGTCTGCCTTGTAATGCGTGAGACAGCGTCCCGCCGTCGGTAAATTCGATCTCGCTACCAAGCGGCACGCCGTGCGCTATCCGGCTGATCCGCACAGGTTGCTCACCGCCAACTGCTTCGCTAAACATAGCGCTTATGTAATGCGCTGTTGCTTCGCCTTCTACCGTCGGGTTCGTGGCCAGAATGATTTCTTGTAAAAACAAATCGCTTACCCGTTTTCGCAGCGCGTCCATACCTAATTCGCTAGGACCAATGCCATCGATAGGCGAAAGATGACCATGTAAAACAAAATACTGGCCAGCAAATCCGCCGGCTTGCTCCAGAGCTAAGACGTCGGCAGGCGATTCGACAATACATAGAGTTGTGGTCTCCCGCCGCGGATCGCTACACAAACGACACACCGGCGTTTCGGTCAAATTGCGGCACCGCTCACATTGACGCACCTCGGCCATTGCAGTCTGCAAAACCTGACCTAAATGGTTACCGCCATCTCTGTCTCGCTGCAGCAGGTACAGCGCCATCCGCTGCGCACTTTTGGGCCCTACCCCAGGCAAGGTTTGTAGCGCACTGACTAAATCATCGATCAATGCCATTAGAACGGCATCTTGCCAAACGGGAGATCAATTCCACCGGGTAATCCCGCACCGAGGCTACTCATCCTTGCTTGCTGCGCTTTTTCCAAGCGGCGCACACAGTCGTTTACTGCGGCGGCGATCAGATCCTCTAAAATGGCGGTTTCTTCGCTCATCAGTTCCGGCGTCAGCTTGACCCGTTTCACTTCGTGGCGCCCATTCATAGTCACCTTAACCATCCCAGCCCCGCTCTCGCCTTCAATTTCCATGCGCGCAATTTCTTCCTGGGCCTCCACCAACTGGGCCTGCATCTTTTGCGCTTGTTGCATCATTTCGCTGAAATCTTTCATATCTTTATTTCTCGATCCACGCTGCTTGTGATTGTTTTTCTAAACTTCTTCATTATTCGACTCTTCACGTGTGTATCAAGTCATTACCACTTCACCCTTCCAAAAGTCGACGGGGTAGTCTGGTGGTACTGAGTTGCGTGCCGGTCATTCCGTCGACCTAACTCAATCTTGAATTGGGCGGACATTATCCAATTTTGCGCCAAAGGTGGTCATTAGCTTCTGCACTAGCGCGTCGTTGCGCAATGTAGCCTCAGCTTCCTGAGTTGCGATTTCAAAAAGTCGTGCCTTGCGTTCGGCCGGTGTCTCACTGTCCAACTCGCCCACCGAAATAGTCAACTTCACCGCGGCACCGACAACCTCAGCAAGCGCTCGTTCCAAATTCGTGCGCTGAGCATCCGATAGCAGTGTGTCGTGTGAGCTTTGCAGAATAAGCGCTACGGTGGGTAAGGCGATGGTGTGAGCAAGTGAATGCTCCGCCAGCATACGAGCAACACCTTCAACGGCAAGCGCTTCAACCCATTCATACCATTGCTCGTGAATTGTGTTTGATGCGCCAACTATCGAGGCCGCCTTCGCATCAGCCGACGACTGAGCTTCGGTCATAACAGCCCCGCTCGCATCGCCGCGTATGACAGAAGCCGCCTCATCACCAGGCCCAACGGTAATCTTAGCGGAATCAAGCGGCGCAAATGCTTCTTCGGCGAGTTCGGAGTGCGAATCAAGCCGCAGCGCGCCAGCTGTTGCAGCCCCATTGACGGCAGTCAGGCCAATCTTTGCGTCACCCTTAGCGCTACTCTCAGTAACATTAGTAGAACCGTCTGCACGCGGCTGGCCCGATGTCGCACTACCCTCGCCTTTACTTAACCCTGTACTGTCCGGCGCTGGGGCGGCTTTTGGGCTTGTGCCTGTAGCGGCAAAAGCGGCTGTCGATTCAGACTTTTTTGCAGAGGGTGCCTCCTGCAACGGGGACGGCTTAGCGCCACGCGGGGCCACGACGCTATCTGGCTCTGGGGCAAAGGCCAGCATGCGTAACAGCGTCATCTCGAACCCACTGCGATGATCCGGCACCACCGTCATATCTCGTCTGCCCGTCAGCGCAATCTGGTAATAAAGCTGCAGTTCATCCGCAGGAAACAGCGCTTCGCCGGTGCCCAGCGCAGTAGTGACAGCCGCTTCATGTAGAGCGGCGATAAATCCATCTAATACATCGATGTAGCTGACGTTACTGCCCGCTAATTCGTCACTCAGCGCCATCAGTTGCTGGGCGGAGCCACTATGCAATGCTTGCATAAGCGAACCGATCTGGTCCCGACCGACGAGTCCCAACATACCGACTATGTCCTGCTCGAGCAGTTGGCCTTGGCCATACGAGATGCCCTGATCCGTGAGACTAAGCGCGTCGCGCATACTTCCTCGGGCAGCTTGAGCGACCAACCTCAAAGCCTCGGGCTCAAACACAACTTGCTCTTGCTCAAGAATGTCTTGCAGATAGTCCTGAATTTCCTGCGCAGACAAATTTTTCAGCTGAAATTGTAAACAGCGGGACAATACAGTGGCCGGCACTTTGCGAGGATCTGTGGTTGCCAACAGAAATTTTACGTGCCCGGGCGGCTCTTCAAGGGTCTTCAACAACGCATTAAAACTAGCGACCGAGAGCATATGCACTTCGTCGATTAAATAGACTTTGTAGCGTCCGCGAGTGGGCATGTATTGCGCGTTTTCCAACAACTCGCGGGTGTCGTCCACGCCAGTTCGTGAGGCGGCATCGACTTCTATCAAGTCGATAAAGCGGTTTTCTTTCACTTCCAGGCAAATCGAACACTCGCCACATGGCGACGCACTGACACCCTGCTCACAATTAAGGCTTTTCGCCAGAATGCGCGCAATGGTGGTCTTACCCACCCCGCGAGTGCCGGTGAACAAATAAGCGTGATGTAGACGATCGTTGTCCAAAGCGTGCGTCAGCGCGCGGACGACATGGCTTTGCCCTACCAGGGCATCGAAACCAGACGGGCGTAAACGGCGTGCTAAGACTTCGTAACTCATGCACGCTATCCTACCAGCCTAACTCGCAAGCCTCAGCATTAATCGGTGCGGCCCGCGCGAGGCAAGCTGACCTAGGCTAAAGACCAAATAACGAGAGCCAAGTTGTCGTGGTGCTAAAATACCGTTGTCACAAATCGGACCGAGCCAACCAAATGAATGACAGCAAAAACCGTAACCCGCTCCGATTCGCGCCTTATACCAACGCATTAGCTGCTCGGAAGTGTCTGATCGTTGGCCATCGCGGTGCTGCTGGACTGGCCCCGGAAAACACCTTGTTGAGTTTTCGTACCGCATTCGAACTGGGCTGTCCTATGGTTGAACTAGACGTGCATCGTGTTGCCAACAAAGGGCAGGAAGACAGCTTAGCGGTGATCCATGACGAGAGGGTTGATCGGACAACGGATGGGCATGGCTTAGTGAGCGAGTTCGACTTCGCTGGACTGCGTTCGCTTCGCTGCGAGAAAGACCAATTGATTCCAACTTTGAACGAGGTGCTAACGTTACTAATAGCGCAAGGCGATGCACCGGCGGCCGTCAATATAGAACTCAAAGGCCCGCATACGGCGGCTTTGGTAGCGAAAACACTGCTGCAATTTCCGGACACAGCAGCCATCATCTCGTCATTTAGTTGGGGAGAACTGAACGCATTTCGCCAATACGACACAACCACACCCGTTGCACTGCTTGTTCACCGGTGGAACGACGAGGTCATCACTAAAGCGTCTTCTCTGAATGCCACGGCGATCCATCTAGCTGATCGTATCGTGACGAATGAACGTGTAGACATGATTACTCGGGCAGGCATGCCAAGCGGCGTTTATACCGTGAATGAGGTTGCTCGGGCTCAGGCGTTACAAAAGATGGGGGTGGCTGCCGTGTTCACTGACCGTCCTGACCTCTTGTTAGGACAAATTTGATTCAGTGGTGATGGGTAGGACCGCCTGCCTCAATCACTTTCGGCAGAATGGCATTCGGCGAATTGTTCTCGTCTTCAATTAAAAGTAGACGCTTAGGGCTACGTCAAAGCGCGTAGCATCCTAATCGCTTTGCATCGACCTCAGTTCACGATCGAGCTGGAATTTCGAATCGGTAACGATCTCCTCGAGCACGGCAACGCGCTTTTTCAACTCCACCAATTCGGCACTTACGTCGTCCGACAGCCGTGCCTCGCCCTTAGCCTGATTTTTGAGATAACGATCAACTATTCCCGCAGATGTACCAATGGCAACAATGATAACCACCATAGTAAACACGTCCATTCAACCTCCTAGATTTTAGCTAGCTCGTTATCCAACTCGAAGCGATTCGAGGTAACGTAGGACTCCATGTCGCGCAATTTTTTCTCAGCATCCGCTATTTGCCTACGACAATATCGCAGCTGGGAGCTGGCGGAAGCAAGACGCATCTCGACTGAGTCGCTGCGACTCGTCCACTCTGAATCTGCCGCAGACTCTGTATAGCCGGAATTGCCTGAGTCCGTCGCATTAATCTCTTCAGCCGTTGCAAACTGGTCTCGCTGTAGACGTCGTTCCTGCCTTTCCCGTCGGCGAGTAAGCCAACCTGATTTATAGGCGCCTCTGCGATCGATCTTATCCATAACAAAATACGCGACCCAATAGGCCGGAAAAACGACGCTGGGAATAAACAATAATCCTCCCAACGCGGCCAGACGAACCATCCAGGTTTCAACGTTAAAGTAACGCGCGAAGCCAGCACACACACCGGCAATACGAGCGTCTCTGGGGTCCAAATAAAGTGCTTCCGGATACGCCTGGCGTGTCTCTCTATGGCGTTTTCTAGCAAGTCGAGCGTTTGATCTATAGCGTCTGTGTCGTGAACGCCGCGATCCCTTGCTGCGATCATCTTCCTGGCTCTTGCTAAAATCAGCTGGTCCGGTTCGCCGGCGGCTCTTATTCAATATTGCCGTCGCGCGTCGAATGGTTTGCTCCTGTCCGGCGGCGGCGAGTTCGCGAACGCTCTCTTCCAATTGGTTGATAGCGCTGCTCAAACGGTCACTATCGCCATTTTCGCCGGTGTCAGGCTGCACGGATTCCTTATCGGACCGGCCTGTATCAGCGTTATCATTGAAACGGCGACGTCGTTTGTTACGTCGATCGTCTGATTGTTCGTCATCCCGTATCGTCATCTCGTCCTTAACCTGGGATTACTTCGGTAACCCTATCTGTTGAATCTGCTCGGTGGGTTAGTTATGCAAGCTGTTTTAAGATGCATTGTGGCGCCAGGTGGGCGACTTCGCGTCAAGGATGGACTCCAACGTCGCGATGCGCTCCTGCATTTCCTCAGCTTGCGAAACCAATGTTTCAAGCTCATCTCGCTCTTGCTCGGCAAGCCCTTCAAGCGCGCGTTGCTTGCTACGATAGTGCTGCCAAACCCATGCGGGCGCGACTAACACCATAAAAATTACCGCGGGTACGAAAAATGCGACTACGATTCCATCCATTACCGTTCCTTTATCGACGCTTCCTTTATGCAGCTTTGCGATCTGACCAAGCGGTGGCTCAGCTTCGCAGCGATCCGGCACTCTTATTAACCTGTCAAACCAGGTCGCCCGAATTTAGATCAGCCATAGCCTATAACGAACAGGCCTATTTTATACAGTGCATCCTAACCGTTGTCGTCTGACTCTAGCGACCTCTTCTCGTCAGCCCGCTGCTTTGTCTCCGAAGGCTTTTCGGTATCTAGCATTTGCTGCTTGAGCTTCACCAACATGTCGTCGATTTCATCGCCGGTTTCCAATTGATCAATTTCTTCTGAGAGCGTTTTTTGCCCTAGATCGTATGATTCAATCTGACCTTCAAGCTCATCCATCTTGCGCTCATATAGTGCGAATCGATTCATGGCATCGTCAATATTATGGTCACTTAAGGTCCGCCGCACACCCAGCCGGGTTTGTGCCGCCTGACTGCGCACCACAATCGCGTTTTGACGCGCCTTCGCATCCTTAATCTTGATCTGTAGCGCCCCGACATCCTCGTTAAGCTTGACCAAAGTTTCTTCCAGCGCCTGCAGTTCGGTCACTAACGCCAGCACCGCATCATGAGCTTTCTGGCTTTCGAGCAGTGCGCCTTTAGCAAGATCGTCACGACCTTTACGCACCGCGACTTCAGCTTTGCGCTGCCATTCATCCGACTCATTGCGCTGCCAGTCATGTTTTCGCTGAAGCTCCTTGCGATCTGCGATCGCACGAGCAGATGTGGTCCGCACTTCAACCAGTGCCTCTTCCATTTCCTGAATAATTAGGCGTACCATTTTTTCTGGATCCTCAGCCTTATCCAGAAGCGCGTTGATGTTGGAATTAATGATGTCCGTCATTCGCGAAAAAATGCTCATGTTGCCCTAGCCTCCATATTAGATAAAACGGTGCGACTTAGATCGATGCGAGTACAGTCCAAGCTAAACTTGGTGTACCGATTCAACTTACTTCACACACCCAGAAAGGCTACGCTCCGATCAGTTGATATACGATTTAGTCCGAATTAGCCGGTTTACCCTCGTTTTTGCAGCTTCTCAGTTGCAGTTGTACTGGCGGATACGTCTAGCTAGACCCCGTTGGCATCTCGCTGTCTTTATCCGGCATTCTCATCGGTCACTTTTGTTTCCCAATATGCTGGTTACACATTCTGTGCCAAGTTTTTAGAATTTCTAACCTTCTGTTTCAATTATGATTTTAGAAACGAGACACAACCCAAATTCGAAGATATAGTTGTTTTAACCAACTATTGGTCAAGTCATGAGGCAAGATCGCGAACGACTCATCGGGGAAGCACCCGAGTTTTTAAAACTGCTAGAAGCGGCGTCTTTAGCTGCGCCTCTTGATAAGCCGGTACTGATTGTTGGTGAGCGAGGTACGGGTAAGGAGGGCATTGCTTCTCGCCTGCACTACCTTTCAAATCGATGGGAGGCACCCCTCGTTAAGCTAAACTGTGCTGCCATCAATGAATCATTACTCGAAAACGAGCTATTCGGGCATGAAGCCGGCGCTTTTACCGGAGCCAGCAAAGTCCATTACGGACGCTTTGAGCGCGCTCACGGCGGCACTCTATTCTTGGACGAACTAGCAACGACGTCCTCGTTGGTTCAAGAAAAGTTACTACGTGTTATAGAGTATGGGGAGTTTGAACGCGTTGGCGGCAGTAAAACCTTACTATGCGACGTGCGTTTAATCGCTGCTACAAATGAAAATTTACCGGTCTTAGCACAGACCGGTCGGTTTCGCGCAGATTTATTGGACCGTCTAGCTTTTGATGTGCTCACCCTGCCGCCGCTGCGCTATAGAACCGCAGATATCCCCCTTCTTGCAGAGTACTTCGCGCTTTCGATGACACAGGAATTAGAACGCGATTTTTTTGCCGGGTTCTCCGCAGAAGCCATGTCGGCAATGATGGAGCACACATGGCCCGGCAACATTCGAGAACTGAAGAATGTTGTAGAACGAGCGGTTTACAAGAGCGACCCCGACGTTCCGATCGATTCAATATTGTTCGATCCGTTTAGCTCACCGTTCCAGCCTCTGACCACCCAGCCTGCAGCCGAGGCGGCAGCTAAAATTACAGCCGACGCAGCCTCAGAGTCAGCGGTTAAAAGCAGCCAACCGAAAGCGCCTTGCGAGCAAGCCGCATTCCCGATTGAGCTAAAGGCAGAAATCGCAGAACACGAGAAAGCGTTGATCGAACAAGCGTTGCAAACAGCCAAGCATAACCAGAGACAAGCAGCCAAGTTGTTGAGCCTTTCGTATCACCAATTTCGCGGCTACCTCAAAAAGTATAATTTTGTCGGACCGAACGACTGCTAACGGATTAATGCTCCACCGAACGCTGCTGATATTGCATCCTATCTAGCGAGGTATGCTAAGCTGCGCACACGTGGACTGGTAATCCAAACCTGCGAAAGCCAAGCACAAAACGCTCGGTCATCCAGCCAGACACGAGATTAAATAGAGCATGTCACAGCAGATTTAACGCTGTAATGGCATAGTGCCCAGATCTGGAGAGGTGGCCGAGTGGCTGA
>DJYW01000114.1:16609-17276 GCA_002450255.1 Gammaproteobacteria bacterium UBA6968 | reverse complement strand
GCGCGGCATCAGTTTTTTGCTCATTGATATGCAATCGCCTGGCATTAAAGTACAACCGCTTTATGCCTTTAACGGCAAACGCCTTTGGAATCAGGTTTTTTTTACTGATGTGCGGGTGCCTGTGGAGCAGCGTCTCGGCGAGGAAAATAAAGGCTGGACTGTCGCCAAAAGTTTGCTTGGGGATGAACGCCTGATGGTGTCTCGAGTAGCCGAGAATCGCCGTATTCTGGGCTTGTTGCGCGAAGCTTGGGCCCATCAGGCGTCGCGCGGTGTCGAGTTGCCTGCGCATTTGCATGCGGAAATGGATCAGCTACAGATTCGTCTCGATGCTCTTGAGGCGACCAGTTTACGCTTGCTCACGCTGGCCGATGCTGGTGGAGTGGTAGGCGTAGAACCAAGCATGCTCAAGCTAAAAGGCAGCGAACTAGTGCAGGATCAAGACGAGCTGCTGTTTCGCTTGGCGGATTATCTGGTAGTGCCTCAAGATGGGCATGGAGCACATGAGGCAGATGCACGCTGGGCGGAGTACATCGCCTCAGGACGCTATCATCACCGTGGCTATACCATTGCCGGTGGTTCTACTGAGATACAGCGCAACATCATTGCGGCGCAGGGCTTGCAGCTTTAAATACAAGTGAATGTGGCCCAGGGCAGCGCTGTTTTAAGC
>DJYW01000114.1:9995-16266 GCA_002450255.1 Gammaproteobacteria bacterium UBA6968 | reverse complement strand
CGCTTTTCACGCCGCAGCGCTTTTTTAAGCCGCAGCGCTTGGTTACCGCTGGAGAAGGGGGCCCACTGTTTTTGCCATCTGGCTAAGCAGTCAGCATTGCCTTTAAATCTGTCTCCGGATCAGCGAGCGCAGCCGCATCGACACTTTTGCCTACGAGTTGCTTGCACAGCATAAATTCCTTCGGGCTGTTGATCGCATCGGCAGCAACAACCTTGCCGCCGTTCAGATAAAACACAGTGAACTGGTTGGCGTCTTTGATGCCTCGGACTACTTCCTCTTCGCCGTCGCCAGAAAAACCGACCATCTGCAGTTTCAGTTCGTACTGATCGGACCAGAACCAGGGAATGGCGGCATAGACTTTATCGCCGCCGAGCATGTTCGCAGCGCAAGTGCGAGCCTGATCCATTGCGTTGGGTACGGATTCTAAGCGGAGGCGTCTATTCAGTAATGGGTTGGGGTGATTCGTGCAGTCACCAGCAGCATAGATGTCGGGGTCTGAAGTTTGGCAGTGCTCATCCACGGTGATGCCGTTATCACACTGCAGACCGGCGGCCTCGGCTAACTCTATATTTGGAATAATGCCGATGCCAACAATGACGATGTCCGCGGCGAAGGTTTGCGCGCCACAAATAACTTGCTCGACCTGAGTTTCTCCAGCGAAACCCGTCACGCCGGTAGACGTTTGGATGTTGACGCCGCGTGCGCTATGCAGCTGATCATAGAAAGCGGACATACCTGGTGTCGTGACGCGTTGCAGAATACGACTTTCCATTTCGAGGACCGTCACGTTGAGGCCGAGGCTATTGGCTACTGCGGCGACTTCGAGTCCGACGTAACCGCCACCGACAATGACCAGATTCTTGCCCGGCTGCATTGCTTCGCGCATGCCGTCTACGTCGGCAATGGTGCGTAGATAGTGAATACCGGCCAAGTCGCTGCCTGCGATGTTCAGTTTGCGCGGACGCGAACCGGTACAGAGCAGCAGTTTTTCGTAGTCGAGTGTTTGCCCGTCGCTAAGGCGCACTTGGTGGCCTGCCGGATCGAGCTGTTCCGCGCGCGTGTTCAAAATGAGCTGGATGTCATTATCCGCATAAAACTTTTCGGCGCGTAGGTAGACCCTGTCAACGCCTTGTTCGCCAGATAAATACTGTTTGGATAGCGGTGGCCTTTGATAAGGTGGGTATGCCTCGTCGCCGACAATAGTGATCGCCTCGGCATACTTCGCTTGGCGTAAGCTAGCGGCTGCCTGGCCTGCCGCGTGGCCTGCTCCGATGATGACTATCCCAGACATAGGCTCTCCTTTATCCTTTCCAATTGATCAAATTCGATTCTGTTGCGGTCCTGCGCGTGCCGTTTGGCTTGCCTTCCGCCGCGACGGACTTTGTCGATATCTGCACGCGCCCCAAGCTTTTTGTCGCTGCTTTGGACCCCTAACATGCACCTCTATACCGGCCAGTGGCGGACCGGCTTAAATTGTGAGCGTTCATTGGGACCTGGTTGCGCCCGGCAAACTTGCATTGAACGCTAGTGTAACCCGTTTAATAATCTCGACCGAGGAATTCGCACGGGGACATTCGCGCAGGGCTCTACGGGGTGCTGCATGTAAGGCCAGACCGTTGGCTGGAGAGATGTTCAAGGGATAAACGATCGACACAACGATTAGGGGAGAACAAAACAAAATGAGTGGATTTAAAACGCTCACGCAAATGGTGGCTCAGGCGCAAGAAAATTTGAACCGCGGTGACTGGGATTATCTTGTTGGGGCGGCGGATACAGAGGCTTCGTTGCGCCGTAATCGGCAGGCGGTTGAATCCTGGACGTTCCGGCCGCGAATCCTTAATGATGTGAGTGAAGTGAGCTATGCCACTGAGTTTATGGGCGCCAATATGCGCATACCGGTATTGCTACCGCCTATCGGCTCGGTACAAGCCTTCGAAGCTGGCGGTGGCCAAAGCGTTGCGGAAGCAGCCGCTGAGTTCGGCATTTTGCAGATTCTCAGCTCTTCTTGTTCGCCGGACTTTAAAACGGTTGCGGCGGCTGTCCCCGGTCCACGGGTTTTTCAACTTTATCTAACAGGTGACCGCGCCTGGATGGACCATCAAATCCAGCAGATGATTGAGTGCGGCTATGTCGGTTTATGCCTTACCGCTGACACCCAAGTTTATAGCCGTCGCGAGCGCGATATTCTTAAAGGCTACGTGCCCGCGTCTGGACGCATCGCCGGTGCTGGCGACTTTAACTATCAGGCCACCATGACTTGGGAAACCGTTGCGCATATCAAGGACAAGTTCAATATCCCCTTAATAATGAAGGGCGTCATGCATCCTGAGGATGCGAATCGATGTGTGGAGGTCGGGGTAGATGTGGTCTACGTTTCCAACCACGGTGGTCGCCAACTGGATCACACTAGAGCCTGTATCGATATGCTGCCAGGCGTCGTCGAAGCAGTAGCCGGTCGCGTACCGGTGGTAGTGGATGGTGGATTTATGCGCGGGGCAGACGTGGTTAAGGGACTGTGCCTAGGCGCCGATATCGTTGGCATGGGCCGATTCGAAGGTTTGGCCATGGCTGCCGGTGGGCCAACGGCGTTGGTTCGAGCGCTCGAAATTCTGGAACACGAAATTGCTACAACGATGGCGCTTACTGGCGTGGCTCAGTTGAGCGATTTGAACCCGTCATTGCTTGAGCGCGCCGAGAGCATACAAGCGCCGCACGTGCTGAGTGCCTTTCCGTTTCTATGTGAGGGTTATTAGCAAAGGGGAAAGGCTTAGCGTCCCCCGCAGGTCTCCACATGAGCTCGCTCGCTTAGCGCTAGCCGATCGTTAAAATCGGTGTTAAATGCCGTTCCGCATAAGTAGTGCGACGATGGGTTAGAATTTTGAAGTCAGCGATTTAGGCCTAGCTGCGATCTTTAGGCATGGGCATTGGGAAGGGGGTCACAGTGCTGCCATCACTGCTGGTGATTTTTGCCGTGCCTTCTTTTTCGACTTCATCAATGCGGACTATGGAGTGCAATGGAATAAAGGATCGCTGCACACCTTCAAATTCGTTACGTAGTTTGTCCTCTGACGGGTCGATTAGCATTTGCGAACGACTGCCGAAGGTGTAGTCCTCGACTTCTACAAAACCGTATAAATCGCTCTGATAAATACTGCGGGCATATAGCTCGTAAATCTGGCCTTGATTGTGAAATAACACACGATAAATTGACTGTACGGTTTCGGGACCGGCCATAAGTATTCTCGGCTAACTGCAAAGGGTGAATCATCTACGCAAAGTCGGCGTTCTGTCCAGTCGTGACGCGGCTCGTCACGATGGGAGCCGGGCCTGTTACAGCCGTCTTTACTAGCGGCATGGTGGGGTGGCCGGCCCGCTTTTCAAGCCTAATCGAGACGCAAATTCACTACGCGCATTTAAGCAATCTGCGGCAAACGTCGCTACACTGCGCAAACAGAGCGAGTGTGACACTTCGATTGGTAGCGTTGGTTGAGCCTAAGCATTTATCCGAGATTGGTGTCATCAACCTGTAAGGCGCTCAAGTCTTTTCGAACAGGCGGTAATCAGTCGCTTGATAGTGGTATTAGGAAGTTATGGCTAAAAAACTATTCGTCAAAACGCATGGCTGTCAAATGAACGAGTACGACTCAGCGCGCATGGCTGATGTGCTCCGTGATGCTGACGGCTATGAGTTGACTAGCGACGAAAGCGAAGCGGATGTGTTGCTGTTGAACACCTGTTCAATCCGCGAAAAAGCTCAGGAAAAAGTATTTCATCAGATCGGTCGCTGGCAGAAACTCAAGGCGGATCGCCCTGATTTGGTCATCGGCGTCGGAGGCTGCGTCGCTAGTCAGGAAGGCGATGCGATCATGCGCCGCGCGCCGTCGGTAGACATGGTGTTCGGTCCACAAACCATTCACCGATTGCCGGATTTTCTCGCCCAGAAGAGTGAGCAGCGTTTGCCGGTGGTGGACATTACTTTTCCGGAAATCGAAAAATTCGATCGAATGCCGGCGCCGCGCGTTGAGGGTCCGGCCGCTTTTTTGTCGATCATGGAAGGTTGTAGCAAATATTGCAGCTTTTGCGTGGTGCCGTATACCCGCGGTGAAGAAGTCAGTCGGCCGGTGGCGTCAGTTTTAGATGAAGCGCGCGCTTTGGCCGATCAGGGTGTTCGCGAAATCCATTTGTTAGGTCAAAATGTCAACTCCTACCGCGGCGCTATCGAAGAGGATTATGCGGACTTAGCCGAGTTGATTTATTACGTTAACGAAATCGAAGGGATAGATCGCATTCGCTTTACCACCTCTCACCCAATGGATTTCTCAGCTAGTTTGGTCGAGGCCTATCGGGACATTCCAGCGCTAGTCAATCATCTGCATCTGCCAGTGCAGTCCGGGTCTAACCGCATCCTGCAAGCGATGAAGCGCGGCCACACTGCTGCTGATTACTGCGCCAAAATAGAGGCATTGCGAGCGGTGCGTCCGGATATCAGTTTATCTTCCGATTTTATCATCGGGTTTCCTGGTGAGACGGATGCAGAATTTATGGAAACCATGGCGCTCATTGACGCGATTGGTTTCGATGTGTCTTTCAGTTTTATTTACAGCGCGCGTCCGGGTACGCCGGCAGCGGCATTAGACGACCCCATTCCGATGGCGGAAAAGCAGAAGCGTTTGCAGGCGCTACAAGCGCTTATTCGTTCTCAAGCTGATGCCATCGCGCAGGAAATGGTCGGAACGACGCAGTCGTTGCTGGTTACTGGTGCCGCGCGTAAAGCCGCGGCGGACGGTCGGTTGCAGTTGGCTGGGCGAACGGAAAATAATCGAGTGGTAAATTTTGACGGGCCGCAAGAGCTGGTCGGCGGGTTTGCTGACGTTAAAATCAACGAAGCGCTACCGAATTCTTTGCGTGGCGTGCCGGTCGACGCAGGCTAAAACGGTGCTATGCTTTCAATCTCGAGCGCTGGTCAGCAATGGTTAAACTTCAGATTGCGCGGCAACGGCACCATAAAAACACGTCAAAGCTCACCGGCATAGGTGAGATCAAATCAGGGGCAATCGCCAAGGTGAACATTGCAAAACACTAATCAAGCGAACGCAGCGCTCGGCGCAGCAGACAAAGCTGCTAACAGCGCAACACCAGCAAACGGCAAAACATTGCAGCAAGTTCAGTTAGAGCCCAATGATGCGCGCCGCCTCTCAGCTTTGGTTGGTCCGGTAGATCAAAACCTAAAACATCTGGAACAACGTCTCAGCGTTAGTATTCACAATCGTGGTAACGAATTTCAAATCAGCGGTGCAGAGCACGCGGTTCGTGCCGCGGCGGCATTGTTGCATCAGCTGTATCGTGAAACTCAGCAACACGAAGTGATCGAACCAGATTACGTTCATTTGTTTTTACAGCAAGCCGGGGTCGACGAGATGTTAGCCAAGCATGAACAAGCGCAGCGCGCTGAAACAAACGCGTCTGCGGCTGAGGCCCAGGTGGTTATCCGCACGCATAAACGCTCGATCAAGCCGCGTGGCGGTAATCAGCAAAGTTATGTGCGAGCGATTCGCAAATACGATATCAATTTTGGTGTCGGTCCGGCGGGCACCGGTAAGACTTATCTTGCTGTAGCGTGTGCGGTAGAAGCGTTAGAGAGCCAGCGCGTGTCGCGCATTTTACTGGTGAGGCCAGCGGTTGAAGCGGGCGAGAAGCTCGGTTTTTTGCCAGGTGATCTCGCCCAAAAAATCGATCCTTACCTCCGCCCTTTGTACGATGCGCTATATGAAATGCTCGGTGAAGAGCGGGTCAATAAACTGATCGAGCGCAACGTTATTGAGGTCGCACCGTTGGCTTATATGCGCGGCCGCACACTCAATGACGCTTTCATTATTCTTGACGAGAGTCAAAACACCACCGTCGCACAGATGAAGATGTTTTTGACTCGGATTGGATTTGGGTCCACAGCCGTCGTCACTGGCGACATTACTCAAATAGATTTACCCAGAGGCGAAGGCTCCGGTTTGATTCACGGTTTGCAAGTGTTGCGTCACATTAAAGACATCAGCGTGACCGAATTCAGATCGAAAGATGTGGTTCGCCATCCACTGGTGCAGCGCATAGTCGATGCCTATGCGGAACATCAGGAAAAACAGAATGTTGATCCCGGGGAAGGCAGAGGTAGCAGATGAATAACGCCCTAGCGAAATGCTGTGCGCTAAGTATCGCAGATACGCGAAAGAGACTGCTTCACGACGGTGCAAACCAACGAGCAATCGACATTCGTGTT
>DJYW01000114.1:0-9666 GCA_002450255.1 Gammaproteobacteria bacterium UBA6968 | reverse complement strand
TAACGAGCCGTGCTAACGAGCGCTCGTCGGTGCTGAGCCTCGGGTCGCCAACCCTCAGATATTAAACATACACCGTCGGAACAGAGAGGCAGGCCATGGCAGTGGTGGTACAAATCGCGGACGCGCTAGATGCCGATGAGATAGAGCAACACCTTGCTGTCTTCGCCGAAGCTGACACTGGCGAAGGCTTTTTCGAGCGATGCGCCAGCGCCATTGCGGCGTGCGACGGCGATCCACGATTGCATCGCGAGATTTGTGTCCGACTGTGTGACGCGGCAGAATCGAAGACGTTAAATAGAGTGTTTCGCGAACGCGACAACCCCACCAACGTGCTCAGTTTTGCGACTGACCAGGGTGCGGCTGGCGTCACTCTTCCGCTCGGCGATATTGCCATTTGCTGGGCGGTCGTTGCTGATGAAGCGAAGTCGCAAAACAAAACCATCAGTGCGCATGTTGCGCACCTGTTCGTGCATGGCGTGTTGCATTTGCTGGGGCACGATCATCAGGAAGAAGCGGCTGCTCAGGCCATGGAAGGTAAGGAAATCGAAATATTAGCGAGCCTCAGTATCGC
This sequence comes from Gammaproteobacteria bacterium UBA6968, assembly GCA_002450255.1. Classification (GTDB taxonomy): domain Bacteria; phylum Pseudomonadota; class Gammaproteobacteria; order Pseudomonadales; family Azotimanducaceae; genus UBA4421. Next base: position 9,095 of record DJYW01000114.1, on the reverse strand, counting down.
GAATCCGTATCTATCCGACTAACCAAGGCAATCTCCATTATCCATGCTTGCAATCACCAGCGGTCTCTCCTATATATGGAACGCCACGAGCAGACAAACGTTTAAATGAGTGACATTTCAGAGGTGCCTCCGGGTTCCGAAGCAGAGGAACCGCCGCGGCGAGGCGTACGCGAATGGCTGGCAGATTTATTTTCTGATGAGCCAGAAAATTTGGCAGACCTTAAAGACGTTCTCCGGCACGCAGCGCAGCGTCAGCTGATTGAAGGTGAAGTACTGAACATTCTATTTGGTGCGTTGCAAGTCTCCGATATGCACGCTCGCGATATCATGATTCCGCGGTCGGCGTTGGTGGTAGTCCAAGAAGATCAAACCCCAACCGAGTTTTTGCCGGTAGTGCTCGAATCTCGTCATTCCCGTTTCCCAGTGATCGGCGAAGATCTCGACGATATCAAAGGCATTTTGCATGCCAAAGATCTGCTGCCGCTGGTGCTCGCTGAACCGTCGCAACGGTTCGCTATGAAAGACAGCATCCGCCCGGCAGCTATAATCCCCGAAAGTAAGCGTCTCAATGTTTTACTTGACGAGTTTCGTTCCAATCGTAATCACATGGCCTTGGTAGTCGACGAATATGGCCAAATCTCTGGTGCTATCACCATTGAAGATGTGTTGGAGCAAATTGTTGGTGATATTGAAGACGAGCACGACGTAAACGACGACAGTTATATCAAACAGATGGAAGATAATTGTTATCACGTCAAGGCAACCACCACCATTGATGACTTCAACGACTATTTTGGGAGTCAGCTTAGCGACGAAGAGTTCGATACCATCGGTGGCATTGTGTTGCAGGCATTTGGTCACCTACCGGAGCGAGGCGAAAGCGTTTCCAGTAACGGCTTCGACTTCGAAGTGTTAAACGCAGACTCGCGACGAGTCCGACTGCTACGAGTGGATATAGCCAGCCCGGCACCATCGGACGGCAACAGCGAGTAAGACGAGGGTCTTCACTCGAGTCACGGTTGTTAGGTATTTGCTCTAAGGCATGCGCTTGCAACATCGGCTTGGTCCGATCTTAGCCTGATCTTTACAGCAGCGTGACTCTTAGGCAACGGTCGCGCCTTATCTATCCGTAGTTATCTTTTGTGCGCTTTATTCAGGCTTAGCTTATTTACTTATGCGCGGGTAATAAGTTACACCAGCACTTTGGCAGCGGATGTCTCGGTCGAGTAGGGCGGAATATTTGTCGCTGTAGGGAGCGGTTAAAGACTGAGGTTCACCCGAAGGCAGTGCTAGAATTGTGCCACGGTTGACTGTCTCAGTGAGGCCAGCCGCCTATTTGAGTACGCTTATCCAGGGTTCAGGAAACGCGCTTTATGCCACGCTTTAGATCGAGGGTTGTCAGTATCCTGCTTCGGCTAATCATGTCGATTGCACCGCGCAAACAGGATATTTTAGCGGTAGTTTTAGGTGCGGGATTGCCATTAGGATTCGCGCCCTATGGCTGGTGGCCTTTAACCGGAGTCGCGGCCGGTGGGTTGTATTATCTTTGTACGCAGCATCGCGAAGGCCTGGCCAGACTTTGCTGGTGGTTTGCTGTCGGTAAAAACAGCATAGGCATTTCCTGGGTGTATGTCAGTATTAGCGTATATGGCGATACTTCCATGCTCGCGGCATTTGCTGTGGTGGCGTCTTTGGTCGCGCTCATGTCTTTATTCATGCTGCCGGTCGGTTTCTGTTTTCAGCGCTTACGCGGCTTTAACCCGGTTCTGAATCTCCTTCTGTTTTGTTCGCTATGGCTGGTTAGTGAATGGCTGTTTACCTGGCTGCTAACAGGTTTTCCTTGGCTGTTTGCGGGATACTCACTTAGCGGCACGCTTTACTCGGTTTACGCGCCCTTGTTTGGTGTGTTTGGTATGAGCTTTATCCTGTTGCTGACTGCTTCCGGTTGGTTGGAACTCATCCGACGCTATTTGCCCGACGAGGGCACTGCCCCACCGACAACAAAGGCACCCATGCGTCTAGTTGGTGTGATCTGCATCGTGGCCCCCATGCTTGGTGCGAGTGCTCTGGATCGTTTTGGTGTTCAGTGGGTAACCAGTCAGGGGCGTTATCAGGTGGCTCTGGTGCAGGGCAATATCGACCAATCGATAAAGTGGCAGCCGGATCAATTACAGCAGAACGTCGAGCGTCACATTCAGTTGACCGAGCCCTATTGGGAAGGGGATCTGATTTTATGGCCGGAATTTGCGCTGACGCTTTATGGCCAGGCAGGGGACCGCGTGGTGCAGCGTCTCGAACAACTGGGCCAGCAATATGGCGCAAACGTTATCATTGGTGCGCCGCTGGTGGAGTGGACGCCGCAGGAGCCTGAACGCGACTATCGCATTTACAATGCGGCCATTGGCCTCGGCGAGGCCAGCGGACGATTTAGTAAACACCACTTGGTTCCCTTCGGTGATTATGTGCCGTTTGAGGATGCGCTGCGTGGCCTGATCGGCTTTTTTGATTTGCCGATGTCGTCTACCAGTGCGGGTCTGGCGCAGCAACCCAATGTTTCTCTGCGACTGACTGGGCCTGACGGCGTTGCAGACACCCAGGTTGCGATCGGCATTTGTTATGAAATTGCTTATGGCAACGCCATGCGCCAACGTGCCGAAGAAGCGGGGTTGTTGGTTACCCTTTCCAACGACACTTGGTTTGGAGAATCCATTGGTCCGCATCAGCACATGCAAATCGCGCAGATGCGCGCGCTAGAAAATGGCCGCTGGTTGTTACGCGCGACCAACAACGGGATTACCGCGATAGTCGATCATCGAGGTGTCATCCGAGACCAGTTACCGCAGTTCGAGGAGGGGGTGCTAACGGGCGAGTTCGAAGTAATGGAAGGGCGAACGCCATACAGTAGCTTGGGAGATTGGCCCTTGTTTTGGTTAATCATCACGATTTTAGGAGTCAGCTGGTGGTTTCGAGAAGCGTCAGGTCGTGGCCGGGATGCCCTGCTTCAGAAACGCAGATCAAAACGCCTGCCGGATTTTGAGTCTGACACTTCGTCGGACTCCGAGCCCGATTCAGCGCGACAATAACCGACTTGCAACGGTTGCCGGGTACGTAAAGACCACAAAGGTTTAAGGCGAAAACTTGCACGGATGTTATTCTACGCGCCGCCGAAAGCCTTGGCTCCGGCAACCGATCAGGCTGCGTTCGTCTCACCTTAATCGCAACACCTGAACCGGAAAATGCAAGCAAATAGCTGGGTCCGAACGAGCTGGGGTCGAGAGATTTCAGGGAGAAAAAATCCAGAGAGAGCAGTCCGAGAAAAAAGCTCTGATGGGTGAAGTCCGCACAGAAAAGGGATCGCGGAGCTACATTAGGCCAAAGAATCTCTCTTTGCGGCACTGGCGTTTAATATTAAGACGCAAAAGGTCTGGGGCTGAGTGCACCAGGTCGTTAGAAGCACAGGTTCTACAGATACAGGGTCCACAAATACACTATGAACGCTGACTACGATCCACACCAAGTCGAGGCCAACGCCCAAGCTTACTGGCGTGACCACCGGAGTTTTGAGGGCGGCGACACGCCGTCGGCAGCCGCCGGTCAATCTAAATACTATTGTTTGGCGATGTTTCCTTACCCGAGCGGTCGCCTGCATATGGGCCATGTCCGCTGCTATACCTTGGGTGATGTCATTAACCGCTATCGGCGTTTGCAGGGCGACCATGTCATGCATCCAATGGGGTGGGATGCATTTGGACTGCCAGCGGAAAACGCGGCTATCAAAAACGGCATACCGCCAGCTAAATGGACCAAAGACAATATCGCGTACATGCGCGGGCAAATGCAGAGCCTTGGTTTTGGTATGGACTGGTCGCGAGAATTTGCCACCTGCGATCCTGAATATTACCGTTGGGAGCAATGGCTGTTTTTGCGCCTTTATGAAAAAGGCCTCGTCTATCGCAAGAATGCAATGGTCAACTGGGACCCCGAAGACCAGACGGTTCTGGCTAACGAGCAAGTCGTGGATGGTCGCGGCTGGCGTTCTGGCGCTTTCGTCGAGCGGCGCGAAATGGCGCAATGGTTTTTAAAGATCACCGCTTACGCCGAAGAACTCTTGGATGACCTGGATCATCTTGACGGCTGGCCGGACTCGGTAAAAAACATGCAGCGCAACTGGATTGGCCGTTCTTACGGGGCCGAAATTGAGTTCCCGCTGACTGATTCCGTGAACGATGTCGAATCAATATCTGTTTTCACTACTCGCCCGGATACGTTGCTGGGCGCGACTTATGTAGCCGTCGCCGCACAGCATCCGCTCGCACTGCAGGCCGCCGCAAACGATCCGGAAATGCAGGAATTTATTGATGCTTGCCAAAAAACCTCGACGGCGGAAGCAGATTTAGCGACACAACAGAAAGCAGGCCGAGCAACGCCATTTTTTGTCCGGCATCCGCTAACAGACGAATTGCTGCCGGTTTGGGTCGCGAACTTTGTGCTCATGGAATACGGCTCTGGTGCCGTGATGTCGGTACCCGGTCACGACCAGCGAGACTGGGAGTTTGCGCAAAAGTATCAGCTGCCGATTAAGCAGGTCGTCGCGCCGCTTGATGACGGGGTCTGCGATTTACAGCAGGCGGCCTTTACCGAACATGGCGCTCTGGTCAATTCCGGGCAGTTTGATGGTCTTGCTTTTGATGCTGCGTTTCAGGCCATTGTAGACGCGTTGGAAGAACGTAGCGCCGGACGCAAGATTACCCAATATCGGCTGCGTGATTGGGGCGTTTCCCGACAGCGTTATTGGGGTTGCCCTATCCCGATGATTCACTGCGAACGCTGTGGCGTGCAGCCGGTACCGGAGCAAGATCTGCCTGTAGTGTTGCCGACTGACGTGAAATTTACCGGTGTTGGTTCGCCGCTTGCGCAAATGCCAGAATTTCTCGATGTGGCGTGCCCAAAATGCGGCGGCCCGGGGCGCCGCGAAACCGATACGTTCGATACTTTTATGGAATCTTCTTGGTATTTTGCTCGCTTTGCTTCAGCGGATAACGATCAGGCCATGGTTGACGAACGAGCCGATTACTGGGCCCCGGTGGATCAATACGTAGGCGGAATTGAGCACGCCATATTGCACCTTTTGTATGCGCGCTTTTATTTTAAGATGATGCGTGACGAGGGTTTGGTTAAGGCAGGAGAACCGTTTACGAAGCTGCTGATGCTGGGCATGGTTTTGCAGGGCGGCAAGAAAATGTCCAAATCCTCTGGCGATGCAGGTGATCCGCAGAAACTGCTTAACCGTTATGGTGCCGACGCGGTGCGTACTGCCATGATGTTTGCCGCGCCACCCGATCAATCAGTGGAGTGGAGCGAGGCGGGCCTTGAAGGGGCGATGCGTTTCTTGCGGCGGCTTTGGATCATGGTACACAAACACATGGATACCGGCGCCACGCCGCCACTTGATGTGGCTGCGTTGTCTGGCGATGCGCAGGATCTACGCCGTAAAACCCACGAGACTTTAGGGCGGAGTGAGGACGACTATGGCCGCCGGCGTCAATTCAATACTGTCGTCGCGGCAGTTATGGAACTTGCTAACAGTGTCAGTAAGTTCGATAGTCAGATAACTGAGCCAACGCCTTCAGATAGTGCTGCGATTCACGAAGCGCTCTGCGTTGCGGTATTGGTGTTGTCCCCTATCGCGCCGCACATTACCCACGCACTGTGGCAGCGCCTTGGGCACACTGAGGCCGTCGTTGATGCGGCTTGGCCCGAGGTGGATGAAGCCGCTTTGGTGCAGCAATCGATTACCTTAGCGGTACAAGTGAATGGCAAAGTGCGCGGCGAGATCGAAGTGCCGGTAGATTTGCCCAAGGCAGATATCATTGCCTCGGCGTATAAAGCTGACAACGTCGGGAAGCATTTAGAGGGTAAGACGGTGCGCAAAGAAATTGTCGTACCGAATAAGCTGGTTAATATCGTGGTGGGTTGAGGTGGATTGTTGAAAGCGCGTAAATCATTAGCGGTAACGGTGCTCAGCGGTCTCTCAGTACTACTTGTTAGTGGCTGTGGTTTTCAGCTCCGCGGTACGGATCTTAGTCAAGCCGATGCGCGCTTCCGTCTCGATCAATGTGGGGCGCCTCAGCTAGGGCCTTTTCGCGAAGCGCTAACCGATCGACTCAGCGATTTAGGCTTGCAAGAACACACCGCTGCGGAGAACATCGGCGCGCAACACAGCTATGTCATTCGCTGCGTCTATTATCGCGCGCGGGAAGCCGCCGACTTAACTGCTGATCAAGTCCGTTTTGTACAAACCCCAATCGGCTTTGAATTAGAGTTTGAAGTCGTCGATCTTGCAAATGGCGAAATGCTGACCCGGCAACGCATCATCGAGGAGCAAATCCAACGTTTAGACAGAGATAATCTGTTAGGTAGTGAGGCGTCTATCGAGCAGCTACGCGCACAGTTGCTGCAACGGCTGGTTGATCAGGTGGTGCGCAGTCTCAACGTTGTCGTCCAGCGATCCAGTCAGGCAGCAAGTGCTGGTGTAACAGATGCAGGTTAAAGCAGAAGATCTGGGGGGGCAGCTGCGCGGTGCAATGCAGTGTGTTTATCTGGTGAGCGGTGATGAATTGCTGTTGGTGAATGAAGTCTGTGACCAAATTGTGGCCGCAGCGCGCCAGCAAGGGTTCGTTGAGCGCACCACCTACCATGTTGAGCCAGGCTTCAAATGGCACGACCTGTATCACGATGCGGCTAGTCTTTCCTTGTTTGCTGAGAAAAAGCTGCTTGATGTGCGCCTAACCGCCAAAAAGTTTGATAAGGCGGCTTCAGAATTTCTGCGCGAGTGGACGGATAACGATGCCGAAGCAGATGCGATCCTGATGCTACGGTGCGACCGCCTGCAACCTAAGCAACGCGCCAGCGCTTGGTTTAAGGCGTTGGAAAAGCAGGGAATTGTCGTATTGATCTGGCCGGTATCGGCAGCGCAGTTGCCGCGATGGCTAAGCCAGCGGCTAAAGCAGCAAGGTTTGCAGCTGGAGTCGGATGCGATCCAGTATTTATGCGATCGCGTTGAAGGTAATTTGTTAGCAGCCGCGCAAGAGGTAGAAAAGCTGCAGCTGTTGGATCTGCCGAATCCTATTTCCCTCGAGACATTGCTGCGCTCAACCGAAGATACTTCACGATTTACGGCGTTCGACCTGCTTGATTCGGTTTACGCCGGCGATGGCAGCCGCTGCCATAAAATACTTGCAGCGCTGCGCGCCGAAGCCACCAGCATTTATGCCATCTTGTATCCTCTTACGACCCAGCTCGGGCGTGGTGCTGAAGTACATGGTCTGCCGCCAGCGAAGCGCAGTCTCATTCAAGGCTTCTTTCGCCGTAAACCCGATGTTGCGCTGTTACTTGCCGAATGCGCGACCATTGACCAGCAGGGCAAAGGAGCGGCGCCGGGGGATGCCTGGCAAAGCCTAGAGCAGCTGTTGCTGTTTATGGCCGGAGTGAAAGGCGTCGGTCGGCCGTCGCGCTACCGCAAATTTTTACGTTGGGAGTGAGCTTTTTGAGGCGCGGAGGTTGGATTGCTTCGAGAATTTCGTGCCAGCGATTGTGAAGGCGTCTGCAGAATGATCTTTGGGCGGTATATTGTTTGGCCATCATGGCCCCGCCACCCGGTCCAAAGAGTTCAAGGGGTCTTTTCGACGGGGTTCGTTTGGCTGAATCAAGTTGAGTTCGTAGGTGGCGCTTCGCCGATTTGCTACTCTTGTGCTCTGGTAAATGTTCTAAAAGGAAACTCACAATGGACGTAAAAGCCGCTGTCGCTTGGAAAGCCGATGCACCGTTGAGCATAGAAACTGTGCAATTGGCGGGGCCGAAGGCAGGTGAGGTGCTTATAGAAGTCAAGGCGACTGGCATCTGCCATACCGATGAGTTCACCCGCTCAGGAGCCGATCCTGAAGGCCTCTTTCCGGCTATTTTGGGTCATGAGGGAGCAGGCGTTGTTGTTGAGATCGGTGCTGGGGTGACCTCGGTGGAAGTTGGCGATCATGTTATTCCACTGTATACGCCGGAGTGTCGGCAGTGCGACTACTGCGTGTCGGGTAGAACTAATCTATGCCAGGCCATTCGGGTCACCCAAGGCCAAGGGGTTATGCCCGATGGCACCGGTCGTTTTTCCATAAATGGCGAAACCCTTTATCACTATATGGGTTGTTCAACGTTTGCGAATTATTCTGTGTTGCCAGAAATCGCGCTTGCCAAGGTGCGCCGCGACGCGCCATTCGACAAGATTTGCTATATCGGCTGTGGGGTAACCACTGGCATAGGCGCCGTGATCAATACGGCAAAGGTGCGACCGGGCGATAACGTGGTTGTTTTTGGTCTTGGCGGGATTGGTTTGAACGTGATCCAGGGTGCTCGCTTGGTAGGAGCCAATCGTATCGTTGGGGTGGATTTGAATCCGGAGCGTCGCGCTATCGCTGAGCGGTTTGGAATGACTGACTTTGTCAATCCTAGTGAGGTGAGCGGCGACCTCGTGCCTTACCTGGTCGATCTAACTGATGGCGGGGCTGACCACTCTTTTGAGTGTATTGGCAATGTGGACACCATGCGTCAGGCGCTGGAGTGTTGTCACAAAGGTTGGGGAGAAAGCACTATTATCGGGGTTGCCGGCGCGGGTCAGGAAATTTCAACGCGCCCCTTCCAACTCGTTACAGGACGAGTTTGGCGTGGTACGGCTTTTGGCGGCGCGAAAGGCCGGACCGATGTGCCTAAGATCGTCGACTGGTATATGGAGGGCAAAATCAATATCGACGACTTGATTACACACACCATGACGCTGGAGGAAATCAATACGGGCTTTGACTTGATGCATCGCGGCGAAAGCATTCGCAGCGTTGTGGTTTATTAACCAAACGGATTGGCAGACCCTGGATTTTTCCACCCCTCGAAAATATTGTTTAAGGGACAAGCGCCTGCGGCGAATAAGCGCCTGCGGCTAAAAAGCGCCTGCGGCGAATAAGAAGTAAAGCTGCGGCTAAAAAGCGCCTGCGGCGAAGAAGAAATAGAGCTGCGGCGAGACGCCTTTACTAGAACTATAAAAACCGATGCGG
>DJYW01000096.1:17032-17175 GCA_002450255.1 Gammaproteobacteria bacterium UBA6968 | reverse complement strand
CTTTAGTCTGCGTGGGTTTTAGTGGATTTCTGCTGACTCACCTTGCGCTCGACGCAAGGCGTCTATATTGAATCCGGGGCGTTGGGCTGCGTCGATAATGACACGCTCGCGCCGCGCGAGTTTAGCGGCGGCTGCGACGACCT
>DJYW01000096.1:0-16717 GCA_002450255.1 Gammaproteobacteria bacterium UBA6968 | reverse complement strand
GACGACCTGATCGGCAACATCGCTAGGAATTACCACTGCACCATGCACGTCGGCATGAATCAGTTCACCGCTTCGCACTCGCATGCCCGCGACCTCCACCGGGCGGGAGAAGTCCACAACGTGAACGAAGGCATGCGAAGGCAAGACACTGGCAGCCAGCATTTGAAAATCTGCAGCGTTGTCCGGGAGATCACGGACGCCGCCGTCTGTCACCAAACCCAGGCACCCCAGCCCCTTATGAATATTCGAGTTCACCTCGCCCCAAAAGCAACCGTAACCTTGATCACCATCGAGATCTTGTATCACCGAGACCGACGGCTTAGGACCACTATCAATGTACTCGTAGTAGGCGTCTGATAAAGCGCGGCTATCTTTACCGCTCAGTTCGGACGGTTGGGCAGCGCGAATGGTTGCCGTTCTCGCGTAACCAACTATAGGGGGGAGCGATGGATGAGTGCAGATGAGCGGCTTGGTGGTGTAGCCATAGCCGCGCCGTTTAGGTGCGAGTTCTTCCAATACGTTACAAACTGTCGGCGTATCAACCGATTTAAGTTGTTCGATGAGTTCCAATGAAACGGTTTTGCCCAGCGCTTTTGTAGTGTCGTTCATAGTGTTTTTCCCCTTTATTCGACGCCTCGATTCTAGCGCTTAAAGCGTTTCGAACGAAGGCCTCCTCAGTAAGCCTGAGACTTGTCTGATGTCGGTTTCAAATTGGGAAAACATTCGCCTGACCATGTCGTTTACTGCTGCGGGCGACTTTAACCGCGCAGCCGTAGAACGATAGAGCGACTTTAAGAAGTAGAAGTAGAGAGGGCGAGCTTGCTCGAATCAGATTCTTCGCCAAGCGGCTCGCGCGTCTTTGCTGCGCCAATAAAGTCAGCAAGGATGACGTACATTGACGGAATCAGTATCAAGGTAATCAACGTAGCGAATAAGATGCCGAAGGCTAACGAAATTGCCATGGGTATCACCATTTTAGCCATCGGATCGGTCTCGACGAGCATTGGTACAAGACCAGAGAAAGTGGTTACCGACGTTAAGACGATGGCTCTGAAGCGTTCACAACCCGCCTCGATGCTAGCCGTAACGTAATCCAGCCCGGCTCTGATTTTTTGATTTATCACATCCACCAAGATCAAACTGTCGTTCACGACAACCCCGCCGAGCGCGATAAATCCAAACATAGAGAACATGCTGATTTTTTCGCCAAGCAGAAGGTGGCCTATGACCGCGCCAATAAGGCCGAATGGAATAACGCTCATGATAATCAGAGGCTGCAAATACGACTTAAGCGGGATCGCGATTAAGGCGTACAAACCAGCCAAAACCAGCGCAACGGCAATATACATGCTTTCTATTTGCTCTTGCTCTTCTTTCGCGCCTCCATCGAGCTCAAGAGAAACACCGGGATAGCGCTGCAAAAACACTGGCTCAAATTCTGATTTAACTTGAGCCAACACGCTCATCGGCTCGACGATATCCTCGTTTACTTTCCCCGTTACACTCACCGCGCGCTTTTTTTCAATGCGTCGGATCGTGTCGTAACCTTTTACAAACTCAAAATCGGCCACAGATTCAAATGGGACAACACTGCCGTCCCGCGTTGCCAACCACATGCCTTCAAGGTCACCAATAGACTCCCGCTCTGCGCGTGGATAGCGAACCATCACTTTGACCTCGTCATCCCCTCTCTGTATGCGTTGGGCCTCAGCGCCGTAAAAAGCTTCTCTAACCTGTCTGGCAAGATCTGACAGACTTAAACCCAGCGTCTCTGCTTCAGGCCGAATCCGAAGTTTAAGTTCGTTGGGGCCTTCGTCCATCGAGTTATTGATTTCGTGTACACCACCAATCTGACGCAGGAATTGCTCTAACTCCATGGACGCGGCCTTCAGCGTGCCAAAGTCGTCGCCGACAATTTTAAAGGACACCGGGTCACCGCCCATCTTCGTCACAGCACTCACGTTCATGCTTTTAGCGTCTGCGTACTCGCCGATTTTCGATCGAAATAAACGCTCCACTTCGACTACGTTAGATGGGTTAGACGCCAACTGATTAACCTCGGCCATCATCCTATTTTCATCTTCTGAAGACATAGCGAAATAATGATTTACAATTTCGCCATCGAAATTATATTTTTGTTTCAGCTCTGCCTCTGTCTCGTTCAGCGCCTGGGTCATATCGGCGATCACCTTGCGGCGCACCTGATCCGGAACGCCTTCCCGAAACTCAACCTCGGCCTGCAGATACGGTGCAGGTGTATCGGGGAAAAAACCATAACGAACGAACCCACCACCGATCAGACCGATGGTGAGGAATATCATGGACACAAAAGTTGTAAGGGTTAAATAACGATTATGGATCGCAAACTTCACCGCAGGCTTGTATCTATTGACAATAAACTTATGTAACCAAGCATTTACTCGCTTCGCGACGGTCTTCCGTTCAGGCCCGGCTTTACGGCGAGACAGCGATAAGGCCAAGTGAGAAGGCAGAATCAACTTGCTTTCAATTAACGAGAACAGCAAAGTCAAAATAACAACCCAAGCAAGCGCGCCAATCATATTTTTCGGCGGGCCAGTAAAAATCAGCAAAAACGGAACAAAAGCCCAAACCGTTGTTAACACCCCAAAGGTTGCCGGCGTTGCAACTTTTTGCGCACCGTAAACAATACTGTTAAGCGAGTAGCCGTCTTTTTCAGTCTGAGAGTGAACGCTCTCTGCGATGATAATGGCATCGTCTACTACGATGCCAATAACCAGAATGAAGGCAAACAGGCTCATGATGTTTATCGTGACAGAAACAAACGGCATCACCGCGAAAGCACCAAGGAAGGCAATCGGCAGGCCTACTAATACCCACGCTGCGAAGCGCAACTCAAGCATTAAAAACAGAAACAGGAATACCAGCGCAGCGCCAATCCAAAGATTATCCACCAGATTGTCCATCTGCGAATCTAGCATCAAGCTTGAGTCGCCCCAAATTGCGAGCCTCACCCCATCCGGCAGGGTTTTTTGTTTCTCGATTAGATAGCTTTTCACCGCTTCTGCGATTTCGAGTTCGTTCTCCTTCTCGGTAGACATCACCCGGATACCCGCAGCTTGGCGATCGTTAAAGCGTGCGTCAAAGTCGGACTCGATGAATCCGTCGTTAATTTCTGCAATATCGCCGAGGCGGATTTTGGTCCCATCCTCGGCCGTAATGAGCATGATGTCCTCAAACTCTCTGCCAATGTAGGCTTGGCCCTGAGCTCGCAGACGGATATCGCCGCCGTCTGACTTTATACTGCCGCCAGGAATATCTACCGACCACTGCCGTATTTGATCTGCAACGCGCCCAAGCGTCAGGCCATATTCGCGCAGGCGATTTTCCGGCACTTCGATCGCTATCTCAAAAGGCCGTGTACCCATGAGCTCGGCTTGAGAAACTTTAGGGAGCAAGACGATCTCTTGCCTGATGGTGTTAGCCAAATTCGTCATCGCGATCTCGTCTAGATCGCCGTAGACCATAAGCATCAATACCGCTTTCCAGTCGACATTTTGTCGGAAAATAATTGGGCGCTCGGCTTCGACTGGAAAAGTGGGAATACGGTCTACATTCAGCTTCACCTCATCAATTATGTCTGGCACGGGGTAACCGCTTTTGACAATAATCGATACAGCACCCATACCTTCGCGAGAAGTGCTCAGGATTTCATCAATCCCTTCTATGCCGGTAAGGGATTCTTCGATTTTGATTACAATGCTTTCTTCTATTTCCTCAGGTCCGGCGCCTGGGTAGTAGACATGCACGTTAATTACGGGGAGCTCAATCGCGGGTTGGGCTTCCTTTTTTATGTCATAAATCGCGTAGATTCCAGCACAAAAAATGAAGGCCGTGAGAATGTTGGCGGCAACGTGATTCGATGCGAACCAGGCAATCAGCCCTTTAGGTTGACTTTCAAGCAACGCTTTTTCAGCCATTGAATCGTACTCTCATTCCCTTGATAGGGTCGTTAATAGGCGTAATACAGTATTGATCACCATCCTCCAGGCCGCTGGACACGTAGCTGAAACGCTCGTCGCTTTGCACAACGTTCACAGTGCTCGGATAAATCAACGAATCTTCGTCGACTAACCAGACGGTGTCGCCTTGGTATATTGACCGTCTTGGAATCTTAATGAGTTCGCCGCCAAACCGACCGGCCACGGATGCGGTCACGAAAGTCCCGATTAGCAACGGCGGCGAGCCAGAAGCTGAGTCTAAGTTGTAGGGGTCATTAACTTCAGCAACCAGAAAAAGAACCCGACTAGTCTGATCAAACACGGCCTCACTACGGCTAATATAGGCGGACCAGCTGAATACCTCACCACCCAGTTCTGCCTGCAGGACAACATCAATTGGCTCACCAGATTGAAGTTTTTCGACTTCGAGATATTGCAGGTCCTTCTGACTAACCGGTAAGCGGACTTCAGCTTTGTCCACCGCAAACGTGGTGCCAATATTTGTTCCCGGGCTTACAAACTGTCCAAAGTCAGCATTCTTCTGGCGGACTAGGCCGTCGTACGGCGCCCTGATGACCGTTCTATCTAAGTCGCCGAGGGCTTTCTCTAGCTCGGCTTCGGCAAACTGCAGTTCAGCGAGCGCCTGCTGCAATTGCGGTTTACGAAGCGTGAGATCAGATGCAGGGCCGCTTTTCGGCTTCGACTGCAAAAACTTCTTGTAGTCTGCCTGCGCATTGGCAGCCAAGGCACGGTCTTGCGCTAACTGAGTTGAGGCCCGCGCGACATTTGCTCTTGCTCGCTTAACCGCGCTTTCATAATTTCTGGGATCAATACGAACGAGAATATCGCCTTTTCGAAAAAAGCCGCCGCGCACAAATGCAGGGGATACCTCAGTAATCTGCCCAGATGCTTCCGCAACTATGGTGGTTTGCGTGCGTGGCGACACCGACCCTTGCGATTCAACTCTAAAAGAAATCAGTTCCTTCCGAGCCTGGGCGATGTCGACTAATAGCGCCGGTTGCGCCACGTCAACTTTCGCAACATCGGGCTTTGAGTTGAGTAAGGCTGTGGTGGCTAATATGGATGCGGCTAGAACGACCAGCGGCACCAGGATTTTTTTGACCATCTTAGAATTCATTATATTAGACGCGCGATGCCGTTACCTTTCGTAACAACATTCTAACCGCCAATTTATAATAGCAAACCTATTTTTATATTCGTTTTGTACGCGTGTCGTCGCAAAAGCTGTCTTTGGATTGCCTTAGCCGCATTGCTGCTCGGTTTTAACCTGGCACGGCGAATCATCTTCGCGACCCACTCCGTCTAATACTCGCAACAACACGCTTAGCGGTTTTCGGTTGAACCGGCATTTTTACCCCGCCCGAAAACCGGAACGAAACACCGTCATGCAGTTCGCTACGCACTACAGCAATCAGTTTGGCTGTTCCAATAACGGTTGCATAGCGACCAGTTCTGCAGAAACGCCCTTGCCGACACGCCATCTAGTTTGTACTTTAATCCGCTACTCATCCGCGTGAATATTAGCAGCGTGAATGTCAGACAGATCGAGTTGTTAGGGTCGGCGGCAAGTTGCGTGAACTTCGTTATCAGCTACTTCGTATGCTTAACCACTTAAAGTAGACTGCACTGTAACGGACGCGATGGGGTGCGTTCGCGGAACCAGCAGGGGGATCGTGGGATGGCACGGGAAAAACATCTGAATCAGCACTCTGACCAGACGAGCGAGGCTGCCAGCCCGGTGAGCACAGCGCCACACCTGTCAATCGAAAATGAGCTGGCGGAGTTACGCAATGAAAACACGCGCCTCAGAAATCTGCTCGCAGCAGCAACAAATGGCGTTGCAGCTGACCCTACCGACGTCTGGCCAGAAACTATCTCATATCACGATCAACCGTTTTCGGGCGCGCGACTAGCCGGCATCACCAAAGACCGGACCGCCATCCGCGCCAGCACCGATTTTGCTGAACTGCCAACGCCCACCAATGATCAACGTCAACTAGAAAAAGATTTTGTCCGCTGGGGATATTGCCTCGTTGCTGATGCTTTATCTAAAGACCAAATTCAAATTCAAAGCGATCGATTGGTGGATCAAGCTGCAGCCGAAAAGGCTGCTAAAGTAGCTCATCTCAGCCATCGCGGTAGCGGCCAAACAGTTTTTAACATGCTGCCAAAAGGGCAGGTTTTTCGGGACTTAATCGCACTCGAACCGCATGCGGCGCACGGCGCCCCGTTAGTGGAAACCTTGCTCGGAAAGATTCTCGGCGACGGCTATTACCTTGCTACGGCGCACGGGTCACTCGTGCATCAAGGCGGTGGCCGTCAGGAGCTTCACCAGGATCAAGGTTTCGTACCATTACCCCATCCACCGTTTCCGCTGTACTGCCTAATCATCTGGTGTTTAACCGACTTCAGTCTTGCAGAGGGCGGCACTTATGTCGTGCCGGGATCGCATCGTACAGCGAATGGTGAAAATCAGGTGCGGCCCGAAACTCATTTTGAAAACCTGGCGACCGACAATTTGGTGGCCGTCACCGCACCCGCTGGCACTTGTCTCCTGACGGATAGTCGGTTGCTACACTCCGGCGGTAAACGTACAGCGCCAGGGACGCGGCTGGCTGCAAGAATCTTTTACGCCCGCGGGACAATGCGGCAACAAGAAAACCAGCTTGTGGCCACACCGGAAAACATCATTCGCAATGCATCGCCCAAATTGCAAAAATTAATTGGACTGGATGCCTACTACGGACTCGGTATGGTTGAGGGGAATGCGCGCGCACCGCATCTGCCAAAGCGCTATGTTGGCGAACTCAGTCTGTCCAACCCTGGCGCGTTTACGCAGGATTTTGACTGGCGCTATACCGAGGATGCACGCCATCAAGCGCAGCTGGATTGGGATGCGGCAGCAGAATATCGAGGGAGAAACCGCGACTAGATCGCCGTTGCTGTTAGTAACACAGCACGAACGCTTGAACGCCGTGTCAGAATTAAAAGAGCGATGTTCAGCGGAGAGCGTGGCGATAGAAATAGGGTTATAAACAAGGGAAGACGGATCATTCCGTTAGGAGGGTAAAAATGAATACAACAGCACCTAATCGCGATGAAGTTTTAACAGAACTGACCGGCCCAGGGCAGGATCACGAATTGATTCCTGGCAGCGTTTTCGGCCGACCCTGCCTGCGTTTTAAAAACGCACCACCAACTTTACGAGATCTGTTTAGTGACACTCAATCCGATGAGCTGTTTCTGGTTTATGAAAACGAACGTCTGACTTTTAACGAGACTTATAAAAGAGCATCCGAACTCGCGATGCTTATGGTCGAAAAGTACCACATCCAGCCGGGCGAGCGTGTTGCGATATCGATGCGCAACTACCCAGAGTGGATATTAGCCTTCATGGCAACGACATCGATTGGCGCCATTGCGGTTGCAATGAACGCACTATGGCAGCCCGATGAAATGGCCTATGGCCTGAACGACAGTGGCGCCAAACTGCTGTTTGCAGATGCCGAGCGAATGCAACGTCTCGCCGAGGTGCGAGACCAAGTTGCCATCGAGACCATCGCCGTGCGTACGGCAGGCGACGCTCACAGCGTCGCATTAGACGACCTCCTACAACAACTGCGCGCATCCGGCAGACCTATCGCAATGCCCACCCAAGCGCCGCAGCCCGAGGATGATGCCACGCTACTTTATACGTCTGGATCCACTGGACACCCCAAAGGCGTTGCCTCATGCCACGTCAACATCATCAGTGCTTTAATGAGTTGGGAGCTGGATCAGTTGACCGGAGCTAAATTGTTAGGCGACGATCTACCGGTACCCGAACACCCACCGGCGACTTTGTTAGCGGTACCATTATTCCATGCTACTGGGTCGCATGCGGTCTATTTGGCCAGCTATCGTCACCAACGCAAGCTGGTGAGTATGTACAAATGGGATGCTGCCGAAGCTGCCGAGCTTATTGAAAAAGAACGCATCACCTCTTTTATCGCACCTGCAGCGATGACAGGAGACTTGGTCAATGAAGCTTCAAGAACCAACCGAGATTTAAGCTCGCTCGCGACCGTCGGTGGCGGCGGAGCTCCTCGCGCACCGGAGCAGGTCCGCAATATTGAAGCCACGTTTGCCAAGGCACTACCCAGCACTGGCTGGGGCATGACTGAAACCAACGCCATAGGTACAGGTATCGGCGGCATGGACTACCTCGATCGTCCTGCCAGCTCTGGACGCTGCAGCGCCGTGTTAGAGCTAAAGGTCATCGACGCACAAGGCAACGCATTACCGGCAGGCGAAAGAGGCGAGCTCATCATTCGCGGCACTAGCGTTTTTCGCGGTTACTGGAACCGACCGGACGCTAATGCAGATACCTTTGTCGACGAATCCTGGATGCGCACTGGCGACGTTGCCTACCTCGATGCAGACGGTTACTTGTTTATCGTGGACCGCATTAAAGACCTGGTCATTCGCGGCGGTGAAAACATTGGCTGTGGCGAAGTCGAAGCAGCATTGCTGGAACATCCGCTAATTCAGGAAGCGTCCGTTTACGCCATCCCAGACGAGCGCCTTGGCGAAGCAGTTGGTGCCACTATCTATGCGGAAGCGAGCGTAGATGAAACAGATCTCAATACCTTCCTAGCCAGCCGGCTAGCCAAATTCAAAATTCCCGCCTATTTATGGCAAAGCGAGGCGCCGTTGCCGCGCACCGCCTCCGGCAAGATACTCAAGCGCCAGCTCCGCGAAGAAAGCATCAACTCCCTGGGCGTGCAAGCCGCAGGCTGAGTCGTGGTATGCACAGTGATACATCGAAGGGGACCCCTCAGCCTATAGCCTATTGGCAGCGGCGCTTGGCACAACTGCTGTGCTTGCTTTGTGTGGCAGCTTATTTGTCAAGCTGTGATCACCCATCAACAGACAGTGCGACGGAAACCACGATGCATGCACCAATAATAGAGACTGAACAAGGCCGGGCCGAAGGCTACTGGGCTAAATCACAACAAACTATTCGCGCATTTAAAGGCCTGCCATTTGCCAGGCCGCCGGTCGGTCACTTGCGTTGGCGTCCGCCTGAGCCTGCACAGCCGTGGGCCGGCGTCCGTGATGCAACACAACCTGGAGCAGCATGCTGGCAAGCCTATAGCGACGACGCCTTTGTTTGGACTCGCGGCGAATTCCCTCGCAGTGAAGATTGCCTCTATTTGAATGTTTGGGCACAAGACACAGCCGAGCCGAAAAGGCCCGTCATGGTCTGGTTTCATGGCGGCGCCCATACCGGAGGCTTTGGTCATGTCGACCTGTTTGATGGCACTGCCTTAGCGGAATTAGGCGTCGTTGTGGTCACCATCAACTATCGCTTAGGGCCGTGGGGATTTTTAGCTCACCCGGCTCTGGCCGCCGAATCTGAACATAATGCTGCCGGCAATTACGGCCTTATGGACAAACTGGCGGCACTACATTGGGTGCAAAGCAACATCGCCAAATTCGGCGGCGATCCCGAGAACGTCACGATTTTTGGTCAATCCGCCGGATCCAGCAGCGTCTGCGCCCTCCTAACTTCTCCGTTGAGTAGCGGCCTGTTTCATAAAGTCATCGGACAATCAGCCGCTTGCTTCAATAATTTTAGCTACGACGCGAATGGCCAGGAGCGTGGCCGAGAACTAATCAACAGGTTATTACCCGAAACAGAAAGCCCAACCGCCGATGATTTAAGGCGCTTAGACAATCAGGACATTCTCGGCGCGGTCGGTGCCAGTGGTTGGGCGCTAAGCAGTCGCATCGTTGTCGATGGCTATGTACTACCAGAACCTCCCGTACAAACTTTTCGGGAGGGGCGCCAATTGCATTTACCCACCGTGCTGGGATCGACCGCCAACGAAGGCTTTATGCTGTTTCCAGTAAACAACGCATTGTCCGCAAACGCATTCGACGACTGGTTAGCGCAACGTTATCCGGGTAGAAGCGACGCACTTAAGGCAGCATATGCAGAGGCACTAACGCGCTCACCGGGTGCCGCTCAACACGCCATCTTCACCGATGAGTTTATGGCGCTTAGCATGCGCAGCTGGGCCGGGTTCAATGATGCGGCGGAAATGCCCACTTATCTTTACTTTATGACTCACGTTCCGCCGGCCTATCCAATTTACCTGGACGACCAGCCAGAGATTTCGCTGCCGGGTGGACCTCGCAGTGCCGGTGCGTACCACTCCGGCGATCTGGCTTTTGTCTTCAATAACATAGGGCAACCCAGCGTAGCCTGGACAAGCGCTGATGCAACTTTAGCTAATCTTATGAGCCGTTACTGGACGAACTTTGCAAAAACCGGTGACCCTAACGACTCGGACCTTCCGGACTGGCCTCGCTATACCCGCACAGATCAGACAACCTTGGAACTCAACGTTCCGCCGGTGATACTTGAAGGCGCAAGACGCGAAAAACTCGATCTGTTAGAGGAGGACGAGTAGCGCCACAAGCAAGACGACCTACCAACGAAAGATTTGGCTTCACACACTTACAAGGACTTGCTACTTTGCCGTCATGACAAAAGCAAAATCAAAAACTGCGGATGACGCCGTCGACTTTGAGGCGGCACTTGCTGAGCTCGAGGCGCTGGTTACGAAAATGGAAAACGGCAATCTAACTTTAGACGAATCACTGCAAGCGTTTGAACGCGGTGTTGCGTTAACCCGGCAATGCCAAACCATGTTGCGCGACGCCGAGCTAAAGGTCCAAAAGCTGACTGAAGATGGGACCCTGGAGCCGGTCGCCAATGACGCCGACGACTAGTATCGAAACAGGTTTAGAAAATGCTGACCTCGCCGCACTTAAGGCGGCTATCGATGCCGATTTGATAAAGAGCCTGCCAAACCAGTCGCCTATTGCTCAGCCACTAGTTGACGCAATGCGTTACGCAGTGCTCGGCGGAGGCAAACGCATGCGGCCAATGCTGCTGAGAGCAGCCTGTCATAGCTGCGGCGGTAAACCAGAGCATGCCGTTGCGGCCAGCATTGCTATTGAGTGTATACACGCCTATTCGCTGGTGCACGATGATTTACCGGCCATGGACAATGACGCCATTCGTCACGGCAAGCCAGCCAACCATGTCGAGTTTGGTGAGGCGACCGCAATTATTGCTGGCGACGGCTTACAAACTTTTGCGTTTCAACTACTTGCTGGCGATCAGACCAATTCGTCGTCGCAGCGGAGCGCGTTGGTCGCGGAGCTAGCGCAGGCCAGCGGTTGGCAGGGCATGGCGGGCGGCCAATGCATGGACATGAACTCGGAAGGACGAGCGCTTAGTCTGGAAGAATTAAAATCCCTACATGCGGCAAAAACCGGGGCGCTTATTCAAGGCGCGCTAACCATGGGCGCGATTTGCGCGGATAAATCAGCAGCGACACCCGAATACCAACTAATGCGACAGACGGGGCGAACCATCGGTCTTGCTTTCCAGGTAATGGATGATGTTCTAGACGCCACCGCATCAACCAGCGTTCTAGGCAAGCCCGCAGGTTCTGACGTACTCAATCACAAGTCGACTTTCGTCACCCTGATGGGCGTCGACGAAGCCAAACAGTATGCCGAAACGCTACTTGAGGCTGGCTTAAAAGCGCTGACGGCGAGCGCGCTACAGACACGGACTTTGGAAGCACTGGCACGCAAGGCTGTTCGACGCGATCACTAACTATTCTAGTTAGCCGATCAAACGGAGACAAAGCATCGTCACCGCGCCAGCAACCAAGCCCGCCAAAACATCGTCAGCCATCACACCAAAACTGTTTTTATAGCGTCGATCCAGCCAACCAATAGGCCAAGGTTTAGCAATATCTAGCAGGCGAAACAGTCCGAAAGCCACCGCGATTTGCAGTGCCTCCGCTTCAACGAAGCACAGCGCAGCCCACATACCGGCTATTTCATCAGCAACAATCTGCGGCTCATCCTGCACCCCTAGCCTTTGCATCAGGCGAGCAACCATCCAAATGCTGAACCCGGTATACGCCAAAGTTAAGGTCACCTGCACACTTAACGAGGCTGATGCGGGCCACAGCAACCATAACAACACAGCGCCGAGCGATCCCCACGTGCCAGGCGCCGGGCGCAAGAAGCCCAGGCCGAAACCGGTCGCCCAAAACACATCACCTTGGCCAAGCTGACTTAAGCTAAGTTTTGAAGTGTTGGTAGCCATATTGCTCGAGTCCCGGATAAGCGTGTAAGGGCGTACCGTCTAAAGTCATCTCAGAGCCGGCAACAATCTTCCCTATCGGAATGGCACCAGGCACATCGCAACCAGCAGTGAATAAAATCTGATAATCATCGCCGCCACTCAAAGCGTCATGCAGAGAGGCACCGCGGGCTATTGGAACCTGTGCTACGTCCAGATTCGCGCCGCACCGACTCGCGTCGAGTACATGACCCAAATCCTGTAACAAACCATCAGAGACATCGATAGCCGCACTAGCATTAGCAATCAAACGCTCACGCCAGTCAAAGCGAGCCTTGGGGTGAAAATAGGCCTCCTGCACATCATCTAATGCCTGCCCGGGATTAACTTCAAAATGCTGTTGTCTGACGCAGGCTGCTGCACCACCCAAGGGTCCGCTTAGATAAACCACATCTCCAGGGCACGCGCCGGATCTGCCAACCCACTTACTTTTATCTACAACGCCATGAACACTAACCGTAATACTCAGCGGCCCTTGACTAAGATTACCGCCGCAGATGGCGGTCTGACAGGATTCGGCGGCTTCGCCCATGCCATGAGCAAGTTGGGCCACCCACTCCGTGCCGGATAAAGGGCGGGCGCTGGAATCGGCAAAAAGATCCGCCGGCAGAGTGAGCGACACCAAACAATACCGCGGTGCTGCCGCCATTGCCGCGAGGTCCGACAAAGCGACCATCAATGCGCGATAACCAATGAGGGTAGGCGGCGCATGCTCTGGGAAATGCACGCCTGCCAAGAGCGTATCGATGGAAGCGACTTGCTGCGTGTCTGCCTCGGCGTCGATAATAGCAGCGTCGTCCCCGGGACCTAGCGCCACCCATTTATTTCGTTGGTGGCCACCAAGCGCCTCAACGATTTGCTTGATAAGATGAAATTCGTCCACGCTACCGGGTGTCTGCCGCGACTTCGACGCGACGCAAGTCGGCTGCTAACTTATCTAATACGCCATTAACAAAGCGGTACGCGTCTTGGGCGCCAAACCGTTTCGTCAGTTCAACGTATTCGTCAATAACGACTCGGTACGGCACATCGATGCGATTTTTTAACTCGACAGCCGCGACGCGAAGGATGCCCCGTTCGACTAAGTCAAGTTGCTTTATGGGGCGGTCTAAAAGCGGTGCAATAAGCGCGTCAAGCTCGCTGGTTGCGGCAATGACCGCGCGAATTATGGCAGCAAAAAATTCAGTGTCTGCATGGTTTAGCGACGACTCGGCAAATTCCGCAATAAGCTCATCAACCGGACTTTGATTGACTTGCCATTGATAAGCAGCCTGAACTAGAGCGCGACGAGCTTTTTTGCGTGCGCCGATATTTAGCTTTGTCTGGTTTGCCTCTAATTCGCCCATCGTCTTTTTATCTCGCCGGTTTAATAATCAGACGAAGGTCAGAATCAATCATCTGTATATCGCTAATGCGCACCGTTGGCGCAGCGGCCAGCTTTTCTATCGCAAAGTCGGCCACACGCTGGGTTGCGCTGCCAAGTACCTTGGGCGCAATATAACAAATCCACTCGTCCCACAGGCCTTCCTGCAAAAAACCGCCGATTAAGCCGGGACCAGCTTCCACTAGCACTTCATTGATCTCACGACGGCCTAGCTCATCGAGCACCTCTCTAAGCTGCGGTCGTGCACCGGCCATTGCAACGCACTCAACATTAGCTGGATAGTGGATAGCCCTGTCTAACACTGTATGCATAAGCAACGTCGATCCACCATCGCTAACGAGATGAGCTTCTGACGATGTGCGCAAGTTCGAATCTAAAACGACTCGCAGGGGCGGACGACAGGGCAAATAATTGGGGTCGCGAACCGTAAGCCGCGGATTATCAGCCAAAACGCTACCTACACCGGTAAGCACCGCATCGCTACGGGCTCGCCAATACTGAACATCCTCGCGAGCAGGGGCGCTGGTTATCCACTGACTCTCGCCAGAGGCCATAGCGACGGCACCATCCAAACTGGTGCCGGTTTTCAGTCTTACCAAAGGCCGACCAAGTTGATATCGGGATGCAAAGCCGGCGATGCACGCGCGCGCTTCGGCCAATGCCAAGACTTCTACATCGATGCCAGCAGCTTCGAGCATTTTGACACCAGCGCCGGCAACCTGCGGATGCGGGTCCAACGCGCCGATGACCACACGAGCGACCCGGGCATCGATTAAGGTTTGCGCACAAGCTGGCGTTCTACCGACAAAGGCGCAGGGTTCAAGCGTAACGTAAACCGTCGCACCATTGACATCACCACCCGCATCAGCAATCGCGCCGACTTCGGCGTGGGCTTGGCCAGCTTGACTATGCCATCCACGGCCGATAACGAAGCCATTGCGCACGATGATGCAGCCAACAGTAGGATTAGGTGAGCAAGTAAAGCGGCCTTTTTCCGCCAACTCGAGCGCAGCTTTAATGAAAACGGAGTCCGCGTGCATTGATGCTAACCGCGCTGATCGGCTAAGACATCCAAACGGCGTATCTCTTCCGCAAACTCACTGACATCTTGGAAGTCTCGGTACACGGAAGCAAACCTGACATAAGCGACCGGGTCCATGGAGCGTAATTCGTGCATGACTTCTTCGCCAACTCGTAGCGAGTCGATTTCGCGCTCTCCTCCGGCGCGAAGCCGCCGAATAATTTGATTCACCGCGCCATCTATTCTGTCGGCACTCACCGGCCGCTTTTCCAACGCCTTAGCTAGACCATACCGCAATTTGTCCTCACTGAATTCTTCGCGACTACCATCACGTTTGATCAAGCGAGGCATGCTTAGTTCAGCTTTTTCAAACGTATTGTGACGTTCTCCGCAGCTTAGACATTCACGACGGCGACGCACTGCATTGGCGTCGGCCACGAAGCGGGAATCGATGACTTTAGTATCACTAGCGCCACAAAATGGACAGTACATAACGTGCTTGGACTACTGCCCACATTGTTGGCTGTAAACTGGAAATGCCCGGCACAACTGCAGAACCTTCGCTTGCACTGCCGCGATATTGGCATCATCTTCGATATCGTCCAGCACATCACAGATCCAACCCGTTAGAATTGCGAACTCTTTTTCTTTAAAACCACGCGTGGTCGCCGCGGGTGACCCTAAGCGCAAGCCACTGGTGACAAAAGGCGAGCGTGGATCGTTCGGCACGGCATTTTTATTGACCGTAATATTGGCTCGGCCGAGCGCGGCGTCCGCCGCTTTACCCGTTATGTTCTTATCGACCAGGTCAAGCAGAAGCAGATGGTTGTCGGTTCCACTAGAAACCACGTTGTAGCCACGATGTATAAAGGCTTCGGCCATCGTCCGGGCGTTCTGAACCACCTGCTGTTGATAAGCTTTGAATTCTGGCGCCATTGCTTCCTGGAAACACACAGCCTTAGCAGCAATTACATGCATCAAAGGCCCGCCTTGGCTACCCGGAAAAAGTGCGGAATTCAGCTTTTTTTCTATGTCTGGATTCGCTTTAGCGAGGATGATGCCGCCGCGCGGACCGCGCAGGGTTTTATGAGTTGTCGATGTGGTTACGTCGGCAATTTGCACCGGGCTAGGGTAGACGCCGGCAGCAACCAAACCTGCCACGTGAGCCATATCAACGAGAAGGTAAGCGCCTACTTTGTCGGCTATCTCCCGGAAACGCTGCCAATTGACTATTCTGGAGTACGCAGAAAATCCGGCCGTTATCAGTTTAGGGCGATGCTCTATAGCGAGTCGTTCGACCTCGGCATAGTCGATCTCGCCAGTATCCGGATGTAACCCATACTGTACCCCGTTATAGATCTGTCCTGAGAAATTTACAGACGCACCATGGGTTAAATGACCGCCATCTGCCAAGCTCATGCCCAAAATTGTGTCACCTGCATTCATCAAAGCTAAATATGCAGCTGCATTTGCTTGTGAACCTGAATGCGGTTGTACGTTGGCGAAATCAGCCGCAAATAATTTTTTCGCACGCTCTATCGCGAGCACCTCGACCTCATCAACATGTTCGCAACCGCCATAGTATCGCTTACCCGGATAACCTTCTGCGTACTTGTTCGTTAACACGCCACCCTGAGCTTGCATGACGCGAGGGCTGGCATAATTTTCTGAGGCGATCAATTCGACATGCTCTTCCTGACGCCGCGTTTCCGCATTTAGCGCAGAGATCAACTCATCATCAAATCCGGCAATGGTTTGGGATCCTGAAAACATTGGGTTCCTCGATTAACAGGTTTGCTTGTGATCAGAAGACAGGACGCAGACTAGGTCAACTCGCGTGCTAGTTAGCTGATCGGGTTGACTCCTCATGGTGCCTGAGTGGCAATGCTCAATTCTGGCCACGCTCCATAAATTAGTAGGAATTGTAACCCAAAGGGGATTAGGAAACTCCGATCTAGCAAGCTTTTGTATGAAATATGTTTCAGTTGCGCGTGCAACACGCACCTCAACTGGAAAAAAAGCGCTGCACCGAAGGTTATCAAGTAATCACATACCGGTGCGCTGACGCACGCTAGCCCTGCCATAAGAAAGGCCAT
>DJYW01000148.1 GCA_002450255.1 Gammaproteobacteria bacterium UBA6968 | reverse complement strand
TTCGGTAGAAAATCTAAATCTTAGATAGAGTCCTATCATAACTCCAACATCCTGATGACCTTTCCCCCAAAGCTGAACCCTGAGTGAGATGGGACTTTCCGAAAAAGTAGATCTAATGGCGGCCATCATTGAAGAGAAAATAATTCACCTAAGAACAGATCATAGCCGTCTTGAAGGAACACGAAGCCGCTGTGTCAGTCGCACAGCTTTCTCGCAAGCACGGTTTTGCTGAAAGCAAGTTGTACATGTAGAAGTCGAAGTATGGCGGTCTGGATGTTTCGGGAGCCAAACGCCTATGTGAGCTGTAAGTTGAGAATACTAAACTTAAGAAGGCGATGGCTTAGAGCATACTCGATCAAGCAGCACTAAAGGATGCGCTATCGCGAACGTGGTAAAGCCTGCAGACAACCGGTATGTGGTTCAACGCTGGGTAAAGACAGGTCAAAGATCCGAGCGCCAAGGCTGCCGCCTGTCAGACATAGAACGTTTGATGGTGCGCTACAATGCACGGGGCGCGATGCTGGGTACGCGCCTCCAAAAGCTGGCGCAGGCATACTCTCGATATGGCAATCCAACCTTGCACGACATGCTGCGCGACG
This sequence comes from Gammaproteobacteria bacterium UBA6968, assembly GCA_002450255.1. Taxonomy (GTDB): domain Bacteria; phylum Pseudomonadota; class Gammaproteobacteria; order Pseudomonadales; family Azotimanducaceae; genus UBA4421. Next base: position 9,743 of record DJYW01000148.1, on the reverse strand, counting down.
AAGGGTTGGTGACGAATCCGAAGCGCACTTATGCGATATACACTGAGGAATAGCCCCAGGTGCGAGGAAGAAGCGTAAGAAGCTGATTTGACCTAAATTGCCGATGGCTTTACCCACGCGTCAGAACGAACGTGGTCGATATCTTTTGTAAATGATCAGTTGGTCACAGAACGGCGTCCATCGCGGTCTTGCCGCCGCCGACAATGGCATGATCTCGGTCCGGTTTGCGTGTCGCAGGGACCTCGACCTGAATATAGCCTGCGTCGAAGCGTTTCTCTGAGGTAATGTCTGGGCTTGAACCGGGCTCCAGAGACACCACTTCTCCCTGAAGACTGACCTCGCAGTTTGGAAAGCAGCACACGCGTCCGCCGGGTAGAAACTGTTAGCGCATGACGCGGTCATAGTGAGAACGAACTTTACCTTTGGAAGCGAGTTCATACAGGCCTTTATTCCAGCTGACCTAGTCGATCAAGTCGTCGCCTAAAGCGCGTGAATTGACGCCGTAGAACGCAATTGGTTGATGTAAGCGGACGATTGGATACGCATCGTTCCAATGACCGCCCGGGGCAGAACGCCGATCGACGATAGCAGCCCTTTTATTGCTTTCGCTCAGTATCACATCGGTAAAGGCCATAGCCCCAGTTCCGCTCACCAAGTAATCGGTAGCTGTTGGGCGACCTCTAAAGCGTCCGCCGGGCTGCGTCCTAAAGAAAGACTGCTTGGCCCTTGTTGGGTCTCGTAACAGCTTGGTGAGAGCTGGGCATAAATACACGAAAGAAAAGCAGAAAGAGGAAAAGGAAAGAAAACGACAGGGTAAAGCTGATTAGACGGCGCAGACAGGCCGCATAGAGAATGCTACTTTTGATTCTAGGCAAGTAAAGATCACAGCGACGACTTAGGGAGCACCACATTGGCCAAAGAAAGATCAGAATTGTCAGATTCTGCAACAACACCGGAAAGCATTGGCGGCTTTCTGGGCTGGATTGAGAGAAACGGGAATAAACTACCTGATCCCGTCTTCCTATTTTTTTGGCTCATTCTCTTTTTAATCGGCATTTCCGTCGTCTCGAGTTTGGCTGGGGTTTCCGCTGCGCATCCCACTGAGATTGATCCAGAAACCGGCGCCAACCGCATTATTTGGGTAACCAGTCTGCTTTCAGCGGAAAATATTGCGCGGCTGTGGATAGAGATGCCAGAGACCTTCACCCACTTCCATCCCCTTGGCTATGTGTTGGTGGTTATGTTGGGTGCGGGCGTAGCGGAGCGCTCTGGACTTTTCGCTACCGCGATGCGCGCTGGAGTCCGAGATGCGCCGACGGCAATGCTGACGCCATTGGTTGTGACTATTGGCATGCTTGGTAATCTTGCAGCTGATGCGGCTTACGTAGTCTTGATACCGCTCGCCGGTATTCTGTTTCATGCAGCGGGAAGGCATCCCGTGGCCGGCATTGCGGCTTCCTTCGCCGGGGTTTCCGGGGGTTTTTCTGCGAACCTATTGCCGGGCCAACTAGATGCACTATTGTTTGGCATCACCGAGGCCAGCGTCGAGACTGTATTTACCGATTTCACCCCTAACATTGCTGGTAACTGGTATTTCATCGCTGCGATGGTCTTCATATTTGTACCGGTGATTTGGTTCATCACTGACCGAATCATAGAGCCGCGCCTAGGTCGTTTTGATCCAGAACTTGCGGCCGCTGAAGACTCGGATGAGGTCGCACACGGCTCGTTGACTGGCCCGGAACGTAAAGGATTAGTTTATGCCGGGTTGGTAACTCTCGCTGTGATCGCATTATGGATATTCTTTACTGTTGGGCCGGGCTCGCCGCTCATTGACGAGAGTGCTTCTGCAGAGGCGCAAATGTCTCCCTTTTACCGCAGCTTGGTCGGGGCTTTCTTTTTGTTGTTCGTGTTGGCCGGCTGGGCATATGGCAAAGGTGCCGGCACGATTTCTGATCACCGAGATCTAGTTAAGATGATGACCGGTGCCATGGCGGACCTAGGCTACTATATGGTGCTCGCGTTCGCTGCGGCGCACTTTGTCGCTATGTTTGCCTGGTCAGGTCTTGGTCTGGTGTTAGCCGTTCATGGTGCTGACTTTTTAGCTGCTACCAATCTGCCGGCTTGGGCACTGCTTACAGCGATCATTCTCATATCCTCACTACTTAATCTTATCGTTGGATCTGCTAGTGCTAAGTGGGCGCTGATTGCGCCGGTAATGGTGCCGATGTTGATGCTGCTTGGGATTTCGCCTGAAATGGCGACGGCGGCGTACCGGGTAGGTGATAGTGCGACGAATATCATCACGCCGTTGATGGTTTATTTCCCGCTTATCCTGATTTTTTGCCAGCGGTGGCAGGCTAATTTTGGGCTCGGCAGCCTTACCGCGACCATGTTGCCTTATTCACTAGGGCTGATTTTCGCTGGTTTATTGATGACCATTGCTTGGGTGGTTCTGGATCTGCCGCTGGGGCCTGGGGCGGGCGTCTTTATCGAACCGTTGTCTGCCGGAGGTGGTTAGCTCAGGGGCGTTAGGTCTGATCGCAAGATCGATCAGACTTGTCGGGATAAACTCGGCAGTCGCTAAGAATATCGCCGGCGACTAATCGCCTCCTGACGTGCCTACCCGCAGAATGTGCGCGTCGATACGGTGAGTCACGGTAAACGTATCTCCGGCGATTTTTCTGAGTAGGACGTCGTGAGCGGCATCAAAGGTTGCGACTTCCGCCTCGGTCAGCGAAGCGCCTATGCCGCGCGAGGCTCGGATGCGACCACACCAATCGGCTCGACTGAATGCAATGGCCTCGTCATAGTAAAAGTAACCGTTGTAGTGCATCCACCGATCCAAGCCAGGATAGGCCGGTGCTGTGTGTCCTGAATAATCAGAAGCACTCCAATTTGGGTTGTGCTCGAGTATGAGTGCTTCGCTCGCCTGAGCAATCTTATCAATCCGAGGTAACCACGAAAAATGCGAAATCACCAACACGCCGTCAGGCTTTAGCCATTTCAAGATCAACGGCATAAGCGTTGATGCATCAAGGTACAAAAAGCATTGGTTTGCGGTAATGACGTCGAATGTGTCGGTAGGGTAGTCACAATGCTCAGCGGGGTTTACGGAAAAGTCGATGGTGAGTCCCTGCTGCTTGGCGAGGGCGCTCGCCATAGCGACTTGATCTTCGGCAATATCCGAGGCGGTGACTTGACAGCCTTGAGCGGCCATTTGACGAGCGATTACGCCGGTTCCGGTTGCCAAGTCGAGCAGTTTTTGCCCGCTATGGCCAATGCCGAATCCGCTTAGCCGGTGATAAAAACTCAGTGGTGGTCCAGGTCGATAACGTGCGTAGTCTTGGGCGGTTTTCCCCCAATCGATAGGTCTACCGTCACTAGCTGAAACACCTTGCATTGTTGCTCCGCATAACTCAGTGATTGGTTAATCTAGCAGGAACGGGCCGGGTCGCTGCGCTGCAGGGATAGAAGGTGACACTTCGCTGATTAAAGGGCCCCGCGCAACAATGTCGCTGCAACCTAGCGTGACCACAAACGCTAGAGGCCTCCACGCAAACTCGGCCAGGACAGGCCGCTGCAGCCACAGCGGCCTGCAGCAGTACCGGGCACTCTAATTCGTAGATTGCGCGATCACTATTAGACCGAGTAGCCCAGGTCCGCTAGCGGCATCGTACGCACGCGCTTACCGGTGGCTCGGAACATCGCATTCGCAACGGCTGGTGCCAGTGGCGGTAGTGCGGGTTCGCCCAAACCGGTAGGCGAGAAATCACTTTGAATAAAGTGCACGTCGACCTCTGGCGCGGCACCGATGCGCAGTACAGGATATTGGTCTAAATTCGTTTCCTGAATACGCCCGTCTCGCATAGTGATTTTCTGCCCAGCCATGGCACTGTAGCCATCCATAATTGAACCCTGAACCTGGTTCAAGGCACCGCTCATATTAATGATTGGCCCGACATCGACTGCCGTCGTCACACGATGGACGGTCACTTTGTTGTCGTCGGTAACGCTCACATGCGCGACTTCTGCAACATGGGCGGCATGGCAGAAATAAAATGCCAGTCCTAAGCCATGACCCTTCTGCATGGTTTTGCCCCAACCGGCTTTTTCTGCGGCTAGTTTGATGACACCGCTTGCTCGGCCCGTATTCATGGCACGGATGTCTTGATCTTTGAGCCAGCGCGGCTCGCCCATCATTTCGAGCAAAAACTCCAGGTGATCACGCCCGGCTGCATGAGCGAGTTCATCGATAAAACACTGCGACGCAAAGGCATGAGTATTCGAAAACGGTGCCCGCCATGGACCCACCGGTGTATCCATGGCGTAAGTCGTTAGCGATCCACGCGCATTCGCGGCTGTGTTGAGTGGAAATGAATTTTTGCGCACGCCGGTAAAACGCGACGGTTTGCCGCCGACTTTCACCCCAATTGTGTGCTCTTCCCAGCCAGCTAATTTACCTTCCGGTGTGATGGCCCCGCGCACTCGGCAGAAGCCTCCTTCACGGAAAAAGTCGTGTTGAATGCTGTCTTCCCGAGACCAAGTCAGTTTGACCGGGCGTCCGGACAGCTTGCTCAGCTCGATCGCTTCACAGATATATTCACCCGAGGTGCGTCGGCCGAAGCTGCCGCCCATACGTTTTACGTGGGTAGTCAGTTGTTCAGCCTCCAATCCGTAGCGATTCTTTGCCAGAGTTTGGAAGCGCGGGCCGCTCTGCGTAGGCAGCCAAACTTCCAGGTGATCCTTGTTGCCACTGCGACCTGATCGGTAATCCGCCGTGCAATTCATGGGTTCGAGGCATAAATGGGTGAGGTAAGGGTATTCATAAAAACTGCTGATAACAGAGTTGTTGTCTGCATCGATTGCAGATTCGAGTTCGCCTGTTTCAAACAGCACTGCATCGCCAGTATTGCTCTGTTCTTTGGCGAAGGCGACGAACTCATCCCAGTTATCTTTTGAGGCGTCGGACTCATCCCATTCTATCTGCAGTGCTTTGCGCGCGTTAAAAACTGCCCACGTGCTGGTGCCGACGATGCCGACACCATCTAACAATTCGCGCACGTCGCCATTACCTTTAATGATGTAGGCATCGACCACACCGGGCATTTTTTTAACGTCCTCCAGGTTTGCCGAAACCAAGGTGCCGCCAACAGCAGGGCACTTGGTATAGCTGCCATACAACATATCGGGTACGCGAGTGTCTATACCATAGTCGCCCTGGCCGGTTACGATTTCCAGCGAGTCGACTTGGCTCTTGGAGGTGCCAAGAATTCGGTAGTCTTCGCGCTCGCGGAAGGTTAGCGTGGTCTTGTCTGGAACGGGTTGTTTGGCCGCAAGCGTTGCCAGCTCTGCAAAAGTCCTGGAACGGTTGCTATAGAGGTGTTTAACGCGACTGTCTTCCGTTTTCAGTTCTGTGCGTGGCAGCTCCATGATTTCGGCAGCGGCACCGATGAGCATTTCGCGTGCACTGGCTCCCATCTCGCGCATGAGATTCCAATTGAGAAAAACTGTATACGAGCCGCCAGTAGACTGCCGGCCATATTTTTCGGTATCGACTTCTGGCGTTTGTTCAACAACCACGTCGTTCCAGGCGGCGCCCATTTCTTCGGCCACGATCATGGGTAACGAGGTTTTGATGCCCTGACCCATTTCAGGTGAGCCGCTGTAAATGAGAATACTGCCATCTGGCTTGATCTGGACATAGGCATTGAGCTCAGAGTGTTCCAGTGTGCCTGCGCTCACTTCGCCGCTTGCGGCGAGCGTCTGGAGTGGATTACCAAGCATCAATCCGCCACCGACCAGGCCGCTGATTTTGATGAAGTTGCGGCGCGAGAGTTGACTGTTCTTTGCGATTTTATTTTGCATTGTCTACTCCTTTTATTTGCCGGCAGCGTTGATAGCTAACGCGGCGGTATGGACGGCTTGGCGGATGCGAATATACGTGCCGCAACGGCAGTAGTTGCCGGCCATCGCGGCATCTATGTCTGCGTCGCTGGGTTTGCTGTTTTCGGCCAAAAGTGCAGCTGCAGACATGATCTGGCCAGTTTGGCAATAGCCACATTGGGCCACATCCTGATCAATCCAGGTTTGCTGCAGTGGGTGTAAGCCTGCGGCATCGGCAAGACCTTCGATAGTTGTCACGGATTGGCCATCAAGCGCGCCGACGGGGAGCAAGCAGCTGCGCACGGGTTTGCCGTTTAAGTGCACAGTACAGGCACCGCATTGGCCTATGCCGCATCCGAATTTAGTACCAGTGAGTCCAACAATATCTCTAATTGCCCAGAGCAGCGGCATGTCTTCGCTGGCTTCAATGGTATGAGTTTTATCATTGATATTAACTTTAATAGCAGCCATATCTCGTGCCTCGTTAGTTAATCTTTGAAAGTCTTTTGTTTTTAAGTCTTGTAAAAGTTAGGGATAACAACTGGGAGCGTTACCGCTTCAGTGTAGTGAAGTGCATGCCCGCCAGTCCAGCGCCCTGATGAGATATACGCGAGTTACTGCAAGCCTGAACGGATTGAAGCGATAATTTCCAACGTTGTCCGGAATTTCAGGCAAAAAAAAGCGCCGCAGAGCGACGCTTTTCCAATCAGCCTACAGCTAAGCTGCAATCGATTTAGTTACCGAGCGTGTACTCAAAGCCCAGCTTGATCATTCGACCAAACGCATTATGCGTGTAACCGTCGTAGCTTAGATCGACGCGCGCAACAGGTGGCTCCTCGTCCGTCATATTGATGGCAGAAAGAGTCACGCGAGCTGCCTCGTCTAAGAGTGACAACTGGTAGTGGAAGTCATAAGTCGTTTGTGAGTCAACCATGGTGTCCGCATAACGCTCGTCTTCATACTCGGCAATGAAGTTTGCGTAGAGCAGGAAGTTATGATTCCCAATATTGTATTCGCCGAACACACGGCCCTTCATATCAGGCAGTGGACGTGCGCCACGACCTGCGTTCAGGTAACCAGACGCATCATATTCTGCGGTGATCAAAGCCCCACCTTTGTAATAAGCGTCTTGAGTATATTCCAGGGTCTGGCTGATGTCGGTACCGAAGTTAGCTATACCAGCACCGAGTGGGATTTGATAATCGATAAACAAGTCGATACCTGTGGTCTTAATAGAAGGACCGTTAATGGTCTCTACTTCAACTCGCTCGATGCCAGATGCTGCGCAGCTGCCATCGTTGCCAGAGCCAGTACAGAAGATTTGTGCCTGAACAGCACTCTTAGCAGCTCCGCCCGCAGCATATGCACCAACGATAGCGTTGAAGTCTTCTGCGACAATTGGGTTATCGAAGTCATAGCTCCAGTAGTCCAGAGTGATGGTTAGATCTTCAATCGGGCTGAGGATTGCGCCGAAGTTGTATGTGAATGCACTTTCTGGTTCGACCGCAGCGTTACCGATGTAGTCGATCGCTTTAAATGCAGCGGTTGGGCCAACATATGACAACGCAGTGACGCGGCTTTCGTTGATCGCATCCAGATCAGGACCGCGGAAGGTGGTCTGTACTGAACCACGGAAGGTAACAAAGTCGTTTAGGTTGAAACGTGCCGCCAATTTTGGGTCGAAAGTGGTGGACTCGCCGTAGTCTTCGTAGCGAACTGCAAGTTGCAGATCCAACTGCTCGCTAACGTCCATAGCTGTTTCGAAAAACATAGCGTGGATGTCTTGATCAGCGTCGATTTCGCGACCAGCAGCGAGGAAGCTGCGGCGGCCGGTTTGAGCGTCACAGTCAGTCTGGCCAGCAAATTTACAGGGGTTGAGCTCAACATTGATTAGATCGTCCAGATTGCTCTCGAGATCAATACGACGATACTGATAACCACCAGCCCAAGCAGCGACGCCGTCAAACAGGTCACCTTGGAACACAACGTCCAAGACAAACAGACCGGCTTCTGACTCGGTTTTTGAATTAGCATCCAGGTACTGCAGCACTTCTACGCTGTTCGCTACGCTGGCGTCATAGTCAGGGTTGCTATAGCCGTAACTAGACTGAGCATAAGAGGTTTGGATCGCGTTTGAGAACGGATTGTAGTAGAGGCATCCGCCTTGGCCTGCGACGGCACCGTTTGTAACGAGGTCACCGCTGCTGTCCAGAGTAGCCGCACAGCTGTTGCCACCGAACCCGCTGAATGCAAGCTTGGTACGTCCGATTTCAGCATCCACGCCTTCCAAGGCGCTTTGTGAATTGGAGTAAGTGACGCCAACGTCCCAACCGATGCCGTTATCGAACTCACCGTCGAGGGCAGCAGCAAAACGGAAGGTATCGTATTCGCGAATAGCGGAGCGGCCAACAGGTTGTCCTTTAAAGCCCGCCACGCCAGTGATACGTCCGTAAAAAATTGTACCTTCGCCAGTGCCCGCGATCGGGTCACCGTTTTCGTCGGTCTGCACAGTTGCGTACTTGTCGAACTGTGGATACTTGGCAGCCATCGCTACAAGACCGGGATGATCCTGTGGCACGTATTGAATGTCGCCAAACAATGCTTGCGGAGGATAGGAGGGCGATGTCTTCCAGTTAGGCAGATCAATCCTGGAGTACATGAACTCAACATGTAAGCCAACGCCATTAGCAAGCTCGCCGTTTAACTCAGAGAATAGTTGATAGCGCTCTTCATCTTCGATGAGGTTGTCAAAGTCGGTATAGCGGAAGCGGCAGAATAGGCTGTTGTTAACGCCGCCCAGTGCTTCACAGTTGGGGTCCTTGGTGCCGTTTGCCGACAAGCCTGGCAGAGCGCCAAACGTGCTACCAGCTTCAGAAGGCATAAAGAAAACACCTGGGTTGCCAATACTAGACCAACCGCCTTGTGGGTTGTCAGAGTATGGCAACTGGGAGAAGCCTCGGTCACGCAAGCTCAGCTCGGAGCGTTGCTCGTAACCGAATGACGTGACCCAGTCAAATTCTCCCAACTGCGTGCCAAAGATAGCGCCAAACTCTTGGTTACCGTCGCTGTCCTGGATGCTTTGGGTGCCAACGCTGAATTGGAATCCCTGGAACTTTGCGCGAGTCTTGAAGTTGACAACCCCTGCGATCGCGTCGGATCCGTAGGTTGCTGCAGCGCCTTCTTTCAAAACCTCAACGGTTTCAATCGCCATACGCGGAAAAGAGTTCACGTCAACGAAGCGTCCGCCAGGGAGTCGCTGCGGTACAGGTACCTGGCGACGACCGTTAAGAAGTACCAACGTGCGTTGCGGTCCGAGGCCGCGAATATTGACGTTCGCAACGCCTTCCGACGCATTAGATTGGAACTGATTTGATTCACCGTCTATGCCTGAGCTCGCGCTCAATCGTCTTACGATTTCAACGATGCTTGGCGATCCCTGTCGAGTCAGTTGGTCCCGTTCTAAAATGGTAACGGGTGATTCTGAGTCGATCGGTGTGCCTTTAATGAAAGAGCCGGTAACGACTACTTCTTCGATTTCTCCTGCTGCTTCCTCCGCTTGAACCGAAAGGCTCAAGGTGCTGAGCGCAAGTACTACAAGACCGGACAGTCTGCTGAATAGCGTAACTATCTTCATTACTTCTCCCTTTATTTTTCTTATCCAAAAGTGATGTTTCGTTCCGTGGGTCGGATCAAAAACCACCATCTCCCTTTAGTGGTCGGGCAAGTTATCACAAAAAGTTCATATGTAAAAAAATATTTCAGAATTCCTTCACTAATGTAAAAAAATGATCGAACTGGATTTTAGTGCTCTCGGTTAAATCGCCTGAAAACTAACAATTGATGATTTTTTAAAAAAA
>DJYW01000041.1 GCA_002450255.1 Gammaproteobacteria bacterium UBA6968 | reverse complement strand
GAGGCACAAAGAATTAATTGTAGCCACCGCGAATCAACCCGATAAAAACTTTCTAGGTGCAAGTGTCAGTTTGAAAAGTGACGTTATTTCTGGCCCTGTTCTGAAGCGAAGCGCGATTGTGAGGATCACTTGCGCGTCTTTTCATCTCAGGCCCCATTAGCCTATAACTCTACTGACACTTCTATGGCCGCTTCCTTTGCAGGGGCTTTGGTTTCGGCCGAGAGCCCTTCACACGCCTCCCAGGCTAGGGTGTAGCTATGCTTGCGTGCTTCGTGATCAAAAATTTGCGCGGTAAGTATCAGTTCATCTGCTTGGGTTTTTGCGAGGAATGAGCCAATTTGTTGGCGTACGTTTTTGACATCACCCACCGCCGAGGCGGAGCTGACCTGACCCAACAGCCCGCGTTCCATGTCGTTGAGGCTGGCTTCAAAACTGGCGTCTGGCGGCGGTAACGGTTGTGGTTGGCCGAGGCGCAAGTTCAAAAATGCGCGCAGGCTGGAAGTGCGCAGATACTCAGCTTCAGCTTGGGTATCCGCTGCGCAAATGTTGTAGCCGAGCATCACCCAGGGTTTTTGCAAATGCGTAGATGGTGCGAACTCGCGTCGGTAAATAGCGATGGCGTCAAACATAGCCTGGGGCGCGAAATGGGAGGCGAACGCGAAGGGTAATCCGAGTATGGCCGCGAGCTGTGCGCCGAACAGGCTTGAGCCGAGTATGTAGATCGGTACGTTGCATCCGTGGCCCGGTACAGCGACCACTTTTTGATCGGCTGTCGCTGCAGCCAAATAACGTTGCAGTTCGAGTACATCTTGCGGAAATTGATTTGGGTCACTATGCAGGGTGCGGCGCAGTGCGTGGGCGGTGACGCCGTCGGTGCCTGGAGCGCGTCCCAGTCCGAGATCGATGCGGCCTGGATGCAGCGCTGCTAATGTGCCAAATTGTTCGGCCACCATTAGCGGTGCATGATTGGGCAGCATAATGCCGCCTGATCCTACTCGAATGCGCGATGTGCCTTGGGCAACATGATTAATGACCACTGCCGTCGCAGCGCTCGCTATGCCTCGCATGTTGTGATGCTCTGCGAGCCAGTATCGGTAATACCCTAGGCGTTCAGAGTGTCGCGCCAAATCCAAACTATTCAGCAGCGCATCGCGCGCAGTGCCACCCGCAACGATCGGCGCCAAATCCAGTACAGATAGAGTTGTCATAGTGTCCCCCGTGTAATTCGCTCTACAGACCGCCTTTGATCTTCAGTCAGTTCTTCTGCGTTTCCCTCGCTCGTGCAGTTTAGGCCGCCGTGTTAGCTAATGCACCTGCAAGTGATGCAACTGTTTGGCGGCCGAATCCTGGGGTTGGGGGACCGCTGCAATTGGCGCCGTAATCCGTATCGCGGCGCGTGTGGGCGCCGCGACTAGCGCATGGCCCAAGCTCGCTATTTTGGACGTTATCGCGTCCACCGGGCCGGGATGGCCTCTTCGACTAACTGGTCGATGCTGAACGAAGTCAGATCGCGTTCCTGGGCGACTTGCGCGGCGAACTGCGAAACTTCATTGGTACGGACAAAAACGAACGCATTTGGAAATTTGCTTTTGATCCACAACGAGGTCCGCAAGTTGTCGCGTTCGACCCCCGTGCCGAGAATCACCGTGGGTTGGCCTTCCGTGAGGTCAACTGTTTCCACCATCGAGCGCCACACCGTAGGGTTAGAAATGTCGCCGTGTAAGACCGAGCGTCGGTATCCTTGGCTGAGGCGTTGCTGTTCCTCAACAACCAGAATGCGTCGATTGGCGTCTTGATCGATGAGTATAACGTGCTCGATTTCTTCAGTTATTTTGTTGAGCTGCTCTAGCACCGATTGTCCGAACCGGCCGAAGCCGGCTAAAACCACCACGTCTCTATCAGGGCTGCGCTTAAAATGATCGCTGAGCCTATTGCGCACAAAGGACAGCGCAGCCAGGTTGTAAGTATTGAAAATCACGCAGTGCCGATACAGAGCCGTGTTGTATAAAGACCGCATAAACCGCAGGTTGTCGCAGTGAATGATCACTTTGAATTTAAGCTGCGGGGCGACTTCCAGCACGCGGGTGGCGGCCTCTAGTGCGCGGAAGTCGTCGCCACCCAATATCAGCACCCGGCGTGCCTGCGACAGGTTCAGACGTTTCAGCAAAAAGCCCATAGTTAGGTTGCCGGTGAGGGTAATCACACCGTACTTCTCCTCCAGTTCGCGCTGTCGTGAGGGATCGAAGGGATCATCGACCACCACCACTTTCGCGTTCGGCGCGTGCCTTCGCAACATGCGCAAATAGCTTTCGGTGAGCTGTCCCGAGCCATAGATCACCAGATGATTTTCGAGATTACGAAACCGCCATCCCTGGGGATTGAGTAGTCGTACCGCGGCTTCGATAACGGCAGAGGCGGTGAGCAATGGTGCACCAAAGTAAGCGATCCAGAGCATGCCGCGTGCCCACAGGGGGCCACCAGTGGGGGTGCCGACATCCAGACCGCCGACCACAAACAAACCCAACACATAGTAGGCGCGCACCAACCATCCCTCGGTTTGAACGTCAGGTCGTTCAGTTAGGGTAACGCCGGCAGAAAATCCAAGCAGACCGACAGCGAACAGCGAAACGACGGCGACCCAGCGCCAGCCAAAGCCGGGTTGTCCGAAAATATTAAGTGCCATAGTGCTGCCGGTCGGTCTCTTGCGGAAAACCACCACTATTCCCGAATTCACTGATTGGCTCTAGGTTATTCCATCTTTTTTAAGGCGATTTGGGAATAAGTCCCAAACTTTTTGTCAGCCCTTTTCCATTCGCTCCTGTTGACGGCCTTTTTAATCGACCTGATTTGCCGGTGAGTCGGGCAGGTTGTTAACGTTCGAGCGCGGTTTATCTTAGAGCGTTACAAAACTTCTCATTATCGCCGGAAACGAGCAAAATATGTCGCTGCACAGGGATCAGGTCGAGAGAAGAGACAAAAATGAAGAATTGGCGAAAGCATTTCCCCGGGATGGGTGGGAGCGTTCGGGTATCTATCGGGATGCTCGTTTGCGTACTCTCAGTTCACACATTCGCGATGCAAACGCCTGGTGTAGTCCTGGGTAGTTTCTCGACCGACCGTAATGCCGAGTTTGCGCAACTCGACGCAGAACGAAGGCTGGCCTCAATGCAAGGGGCGCTTAAGCTCTATCGAATTCCTAGCGAGCGCGGCATCCGCCTGGTCGCGGTGCCGACCGAAAGGATGACTGGCAACGGCCTGGGTACGACCAGACAACTACTCGCTGCACTCCGGCAACTCGGCTATAGCGATGCTTGGTACCTCAACCAGGTGACCGTGCCACAACCCGTCATTTCTTCAGATGCCAATAGATCGATGGCGGCGAATGCTGCAACAGTTCAGCCGGCCACTTCGACCGCCCAAGCCGAGCTATCTGCGCAAGCAACGCAGCGACAGCCGGCGGAAAGCCCGGTGCGATCCGCAACAGGATCCAGCGTGCCTGGCAGCGTATCGGTGTTTGGTCAGGAGGCCGGCGTCGATTTGCACCGGCTAAAAATTGAGACTGTAGCGCACAGTGAGGCACGGATCAGCGTAGACGGTCGGGTTGATGAAGCGATCTGGCAGTCGCAGCCCTATTTCGACAACATGCGCGTGTCGATTCCTGCTCTAGGGACGCTTGCTGATATGGCGACGCAGATTCGTTTGCTGGCCACTGAAAAGGGCCTCTACGTCAGTGCTGAGATGGAGCAACCTAAAGATACCCTGGTGCGCCGTCTGTCTCGGCGTGACGATTTTCTTGCTCGCGATCAGTTTGGTGTAACCATTGATGCATCAGGTCAGGCGCAAGTGGGTTATTGGTTCTTTGTCGCCCTCGGCGATAGCCAGCAGGACGGCAAAGTGCTGCCAGAGCGTCGCTTCCAAAGCGACTGGGATGGCCCTTGGCTAGGTAAGTCGGCAGAGACAGACAGCGGCTGGAGCATAGAAATGTTCTTGCCTTGGTCGATGATGAACATGCCGGAGATGGCGGGCACTCGCACCATCGGCTTTGCTGCGACTCGAAATCTGGCTCACTATAACGAGCGCTATGCCTGGCCAGGCTATCCGGTTAATTCATCGCGCTTTGTCAGCGCCATGAATCAGGTAATGGTAGACGGTGTCCAGCCGCTTGCGCAGCGCGCCATCATCCCATTTGCCGCCGCGACCATGGATGAAGTTACGGGCGAGGTCACCCAACGTATTGGTGCCGATGCCACTTGGAAACCATCGCCAAAATTAGAGCTGACAGCAACGCTGCTGCCAGATTTTGGTGCGGTCGAAGCAGATGATGTGGTGTTGAACCTCACAGCGTCAGAGACTTTTTTCCCAGAAAAACGCCTCTTTTTCTTGGAGGGCAACGAAGTCTTCGGGGTGATGCCGAGAATGGACGCCAGCAATATTTATCGCGTTACCCAAAACGAAGATTGGGCGACTACTTCGCGCCGCATGTTTTTGAACGATTTCGTGCCACTGCCTACATCACTCATAAACACGCGCCGTATTGGCGGCACCGCTAATCAAATGCAGGTCGACGACGAACTTGATTTGGAGCTCGGTCAGCGCGATGTCCCCACTGGTTTGTTGGGAGCTGGAAAAGCGACTGGGTCAATCGGCAGTTTACGCTACGGCGTGCTTGGTGCCTTCGAAGAAGAGGTCGAGTGGCGGGCCCGCAATGCTGCCAATGAGCCGGTGACAGCTACAGGCGTCGGTCGCGACTTTAACGTTGCGAGACTAATTTACGAAGACATTGGCGAGACGCGGCGCTCAATTGGTTATCTGGGCACGCTTACTCAGGGACCTGTATACGATGCGGCGGTGCATAGCATCGACGCGCATTACACTAATCGCGGTGGTTCGCTGAACGCGGATCTTCAGCTGATAACTAGCGACGTAAAAGAAAAGTTAGGCTACGGCGCCATACTCGATTTGTACTACGCCAGCAGTAGCAAAGTGCAACATAAGTTCGAATTCGACTATATGGATGAGCAGGTCGACTTTAACGATCTGGGTTTTTTGATCCGCAACGACTATGCGCGCACTCGGTATGTGATGATGTTTGCCGAACAAGCGCCTTCCCCCAGCGTCACCAATTTCCGCATGACCATTTCGGCTGACCAACAATACAACTTGAGCAAAGGCCAGATTACTGATCGCGGATTGTATGTGCGTACGTCCATGGTGGTGCCAGGTCGCAACACCATCAAGACGGCATGGGGCATCATGCCTTCCCGTTATGAGGATATTGACAGCCGCGGCAACGGCAGTTATCGCGTGGATCGGCGCTTCTGGACACAGTTCGCGCTAGGCACCGACGCTAACAAAGTGTTCAGCTATTCCGCCCGCCTTGCTGCATTGCAGGAGCACCGTGGTGACTGGAGTTATACCGCTGCGGCGGGGGTAACGATTCGCCCGGTGAGCAACTTAAGCGTCGATTTGGATTTAGCTTACAGACGTCGGCAAGGCTGGCTGGTTTATCAAGGCGGCCGCAACTTCGGTAGTTACGATGGTGACGAGTGGCAGCCGAGTTTGGATGTAAACTGGTTTATTGCACCTGGGCATCAGCTGCGCTGGAATTTGCAGTGGGCTGGCGTGCAAGCAGCCGAACGCGGATTTTTCGCGGTGCCGGAAGGTGATGGTGACTTGATTCGAGCCAAACGGATCAAAAACAATTACGACTTTAATCTGGGACTGCTGACAACTCAGTTGCGTTATCGTTGGGAAATCGCGCCGCTGACGGACTTCTATCTGGTTTACAACTTAGGTAACTCGATTAGCCCGTTGCTGGTCGATGACTCCGGTGATCTATTTAACGACAGTTTTAAGGAGCCTGTTATCGAAACTTTCGTAGCCAAATTACGTTACCGTTTCGGTAACTAGTCCCGCAGCAGTCTGACCGGCTTTACCTAGAAGGTAAATGGACCGGGCGGGGAAGCCGGTTAGGTCAGGGATCTGCTAGTCACTGCTAATGATTTCACCTTATCGGCAAAAGGCGCGACGCTTGTTTTATGTCTCTGTTCTGTTTATCTGCTTTGCCAAGAGCGGAAAAACTCACCAACGATTTCGCAAAGCAGGAGCATGCTGGTCTAGCGGGCCATCTTGTGGGGTTTTGATAATTTGCGGTAAGCTGTCTTAATCTAACCGGTTGATTATGATAAAGATCGACGGCTCGCTTGGGGTCTGCGGCAGATTGACCGGTTTCGTTTGCTGGTTTTACGGCGATTGCCGTTGCTGGGGTAGTGCACCACAAGAAC
>DJYW01000036.1:12011-36661 GCA_002450255.1 Gammaproteobacteria bacterium UBA6968 | reverse complement strand
CGGTATCGCGTTATAAAACCAGGTTTGCCAAGCAACCGCTACGGTTTTGAAAGATGAGCCCGCGTTTGACGGCTATTTGCCCTCGATTGGTAACGCTCGTACAGTACCTTTTCCGGCGCTGCTTTCCGCTTCCATCGGTACTAGGCGTCCGTCGACTTGCGCGCCAACAGCAACCTCGATGGAGCGGTAGTGAAGATCTCCGCTAACCACCGCGCTCTTCGATAATTTCAGGTATTCGCTCGCGTAGACATTACCATCCAGTCGCCCGCTGATAACGACCTTGGGCACTCGCACTTCTCCAGAAACACGTCCTCCTTCGCTCACTGTGAGCTCGGCCGACGGTTCGTCGGCGTTAAGGTTACCGCTGACTTCGCCCAAAACACATAGTTGCTCGGCGAAGACCAGATTGCCTTCCATTTTCGTTTTTTCAGATATCAGCGTTATCGAAGTTTGCTGAGAAGACTTCCCGCGTGCCATCTTGGCCTCCGCCTTACCAACCATGAATCGGTTGGAGCTAAAATTTTGCTATTGGACTCTATTCGTGAGCCGCTCAAACGACGCTGCTAATCTCAAGCCAGACCAACCATATCAGCAGCGAAATGACAGGTCTTCATCCTAAGCGTTAGCGTGTTCTCGCTCTACTTTTCGCTCTACTTTTCGCTCTACTTTTTCGCTCTGCTTTTTTCGCAACAATAGGGCGCTAACTAAAAGAACTTCAGTCCGTAGCAGCTTGATTAAACGAGAGCACTCTAAAAGTAGCTTTACTAAAAGCCAGCCAACCCTAGAGTTGCTCCACACTAGCGACCTGCCGCAACCTCTCCTTTCAAGGAGTCCGTGTTTATCGTCTCAACCAGCTTCCAATCGAAGCTGTAATCGACTGGCGGGCCATCCTTGCCTATAAGCGTTATAGAATGCGCTGTCGGGTTGAAACCCACAGGAATAACTATTTCACCGGATATATCCTGAAAGTATCGGAACTGGAACAGAAGCGATTCTCCGGAGGATTGCATCGCAATGTCTTCCCAACCGATACTCGTCGCGGTGCCGTTTTGATTGCCAAGTATGCGCCATTGGATCGAACCAGAACGCTTTGCTCTGTTCGAGGTAGGCCCTGCGAGCGTTAGGACATACCGATACCGACCTTCAATCAGCGCGCTCGGTGATAGCACCAGGTTCACCGCGATCATCTTGCCAGCAGATCCATCCGTATTCGACACCAAGTCTCTATAGAATAAGACTTCTGCCGTCAAATCCTCGTTCACCACATGCTGTTGCTCGAGCTCCTTTTTAAGCTCCGCCAAGGTTTGTCTCTGAACGTCGACTGACAAATCCGCCTCAACGATTTTATTTTGCAGCTCAAAAACTTCGGAACTTAATTCGGCAACCTTGGTTTCGAGCGCTTCATTTGCGGTGACCGCATCGAGGGAAACGCCTCCTCCAACGACTAGCCCGCCGCCGAACAGAGCGATACTGACCAGAGCGATGATGCTGGCCTGTAACCAACGCCGCTGCGGCTTAACCAACACCACTTGATATGTTTCTTTATTATTGCCGCTCATTAACCCTGCTCAAAACCCGCTGTAGCGTTATCATTACCGGCGCCAGCCTGTGTGATCAAATTGATGTGCACACTGTAACATCCGAGAGTTGAATTGAATGATCTTCTGTCACTTTTTACGAACCTCCCGTATGCGAGCTTTCGATTTAAGTCTGTCTGATTGTGAACACCCTCTTCTAAAATCAGTTATCCCCTACCTAGGAGCCTTTGATGACTTTATACCTTTGGTTTAAGGCCGGTCACCTGATAAGTCTGATCGCCTGGTTCGCGGGGATATTTTACTTACCACGTTTGTTCGTCTATCACGTCGCAACTACGGATGAGATAAGCCTCAACCGTTTTCAAATAATGGAGGACAAGCTTTACCGAATTATTATGCGCCCGGCCATGCTTGCCACTTGGTTTTTCGGTATCGGTATGGTCGTCGTTAACTGGGATTTCCTAGCTGGGCAATTATGGCTGTGGCTTAAGCTCCTTCTTATCGCAGGTCTCGTCGCATATCAGTTATACTGCGGCCGCATCATCACCAGCTTCGCGCGAGATCAAGTCACTCACAGCGAACGCTTTTTTCGAATTTTCAACGAGATTCCAGTACTTATCCTAATTCCAGTGGTTCTGCTCGCTGTGTTTCGGCCTTTTTGAAATTTCCTCAATTCTTCGAACCAAAGAATTTCAACTAAGCCCTTTGACGAATACTCAGCGACAGATAGCTGGCAACTAAACTGAGAGAGCCATGCACAGAAACGAATCGTTATCACTTATTGAGCGCGCTAAAAAAGTCATCCCTGGAGGCGTTAACTCTCCGGTTAGGGCTTTCAAAGGCGTAGGCGGAGACCCTGTCTTTTTCGAACGAGGTGAAGGCGCATATATCCATGACGTCGATGGCAATGCATATATTGACTATATCGGTTCATGGGGCCCGATGATCCATGGCCACAATTTCCAACCAACGATTCAAGCTGTGCTTGAACAAGCACAACGCGCTCTGGGTTTTGGCGCACCGACTGAAATTGAGATCGAACTGGCAGAAAAAATTCTCCAAATGGTGCCCAGTATGGACATGGTTCGCATGGTGAATTCGGGTACTGAGGCAACTATGTCTGCAATACGTTTGGCGCGCGGCTTTACTAACCGCGACCTCATCGTAAAGTTCGACGGTAATTATCACGGTCACTCTGATTCATTGCTTGCGAAAGCCGGTAGCGGTGTCCTGACTCTCGGGCTGCCTAATTCGCCAGGTGTCCCACAAGCGGTGGCCGCTAATACTCTGACCGCACCATACAATCAACTTGAACCCATTCAGCAGATTTTCGCGGAGGTCGGTGAAAAGATTGCGTGCGTCATTGTTGAACCCATCGCCGGAAATATGGGCTGCATTCCGCCGTCCCAGGCATTCCTTGATTCCCTCAGAGCATTGACCGATTCACATGGCGCATTGCTTATCTTTGATGAAGTCATGACCGGGTTTAGAGTCGCGCCTGGCGGCGCGCAATCGCTGTATAACATCCGACCCGACTTAACCACGCTTGGCAAAGTGGTAGGCGGTGGCCTGCCGGTCGGCGCGTTTGGAGGGAGAGCTGACGTGATGAATCAGATTGCGCCGGTGGGATCGATCTACCAGGCCGGCACATTATCCGGCAATCCCTTGGCAATGAGCGCAGGGCTGGCCACACTCAATCACCTCACCGATTCCGTCTACGAACGCTTAACACATCACACCGAGCAGTTAGTTAACGGGCTGATGGATCGAGCTAAGCAATACGGCATTACGCTATGCGAGAACCATGTTTGCGGAATGTTCGGTATATTCTTTGGTGTCGAAGAAGCGCGTCACTACGACGATGTCGCTGCATCGGATATCCAGTTATTCAACCGCTTTTTTCACGGCATGCTGAATGAAGGCGTCTATCTGGCACCGTCAGCATTTGAAGCTGGATTCCTATCTGCCTGTCATAATGACGAAGTAATTGCGGCAACCTTGGACGCCGCGGATCGAGTCATGAGCAAGTTACAGGACTAAGAAAAACTAAAGGAAAGACAATGTTGGATCTCTACGGTTTGGGCAATGCTATTGTCGATGTGGAAGTGAGAGTTGAGCAATCATTTCTGGATAAAAACGGATTAGCGAAGGGTCAGATGACGCTGGTAGACACGATGCGCATGCACGAACTTCTAACAGCCATTGACGGCCAACCTGTAACACGCTGCAGCGGTGGATCGGCTGCTAACACGATCTATGCCGCAGCAGGGTTTGGATTAAGTAGCGCCTATACATGTCGGCTTGCTTCGGACTTAAACGGCAAACATTTTATCGAAGAGATGCAGCAGGCCAATATCGCCATCTCTCCAACAGAACTCGCGGACAGCGTCACCAACTCGTCGGGCCAGTGTCTGGTCATGATCACGGATGATGCGGAGCGAACCATGGCCACAGACTTGGGCGTTTCCAGCGAGTTAGTTGAAGCCGACGTCGACACCAGCCATGCAGAAGAAAGCAGTTATTTGTATATAGAAGGGTATTTGAGTTCGTCTGCTACCAGCGCCGCTGCGGCAGCGAAGGGCAGAACACTCGCTCAACAAGCAGGCAAGAAAGTCGCAGTATCCCTTTCAGATGTATCGATGATTGAGTTTTTTCCCGATCAGCTGCAAAACATTTTGGGCAACGGCGTTGAGCTGCTGTTTTGCAACGTAGAGGAAGCGTTGGCATGGGCAAAGACTGATCGATTGGACATTGCCATCGCCGAATTGCGGGATATTTGCCCGGAACTCTACGTTACGATGGGTTCGAAAGGATCGAATGTAATCACTGCCAACGGCGTAGAAAGCGCCGCTGGCTTCGAGGTCAAAGCGGTCGATACCACCGGTGCCGGTGATATTTTTGCGGGTGCTTGCTTGGCGGCCAGAGCTCAGGGTGCGAGTCCAGTTGATGCCGCCAGGTTTGCTAATTTCGCCGCTGCACAACTGGTGGCCTTGTTTGGCGCCCGATTCGGAAGCTTTGCCGACTATGCGCAGCTAAAAAAACAATTCACGGTGTAGTCAAGTCAACCGCAACCGTCTCTCAATAGACAGAGTTGCCATATCAAAAGCGCAGCCGTAGGCGTGGATTTCCACGCCTTCGCTTGCCGCCTCCTGTAGTGCGCAAGCGTAACTGGGCTGCACCTCCGCCGCCGCCGTGACCACATCGATTCCGGTATGCTGGGCGCAGAAGATCAGCACAGCGCGATGCCCAGCTGCAACCTGGTCACGGAGCGCCTGCAAGTGTTTTTCCGCGCGAGTGCTGACCGCATCAGGAAACGCGCCTAATTTCGTCGATGCGTCCAGCATCAGCGTGACGCTTTTTACTTCGATATAAATAGTGGTTCGATTAACCGTGAGTGAAAAATCAAACCGGCCATGGCCACCAGGAATTTTCGCTTCGGGTTTAAGATCTGCAATGCCCCCCCCCAAATCGATCAACCCGGCCCTTAGCGCTTCTTCAACCAGCGAATTTGCGCGGCCAGTGTTAACTCCGACCCAACCGGAGGGCGTCTTGATCATCTCTAATGTATGCGGATATTTGCGCTTTTGGTTATCAGAAACAGACACAAACACTGGACTGCCTGGATCTGCACAGCCAGTCATCGCTCCGGTATTAGGGCAGTGAGCGGTAATTAACGTTCCGTCCTCCAACTGCACATCCGCAAGAAAGCGTTTGTAGCGCCGCCGCAAAATGCCAGGAAATAGTGGCGGCAGGTTCAACCTTGCAACCCCCACGCCCGCAAAGCGCTAGCAATACGCTGTATCCCTAAGTCGATAGAATCCGCATCTGTGGTGTAAGCAAAACGCACATATCGATTGGCGTTGTGCTGTCCAAAGTCATCCCCAGGCGTTACCGCTACTTGATACTCCTGCATAAGCCGCCAGCAAAATTCGTTACTTGTCATGCCTAGGTGACTGATATCAACATACAGATAAAACGCGCCATCGGGCATGATCGGGATCTTAAATCCCAGCGACTCAAGACCGGCAGCTAAACGTGCCGCGCGGTTAGCGAACGCTTCATTGCGAGCAATATGAATAGCCATCGCAGCATCGCTAAATGCCGCCAAAGCCGCATGCTGCGCAGGCGCATTAGGCGAAATGAACAGATTTTGTGCTAGCTTTGTCAAATGTTCGGCTGCATCCAGCGGCACCACAACCCAACCTAAGCGCCAGCCAGTCATGCCAAAGAATTTAGAAAAGCTATTCAGCACAAAAATGTCGCGGGTGACAGCTAAGGCCGTTGTATAGGACACCGCATTGCGCGTTACGCCCTGATAAATTTCATCCAGGATCAAAGCACCCGCCTGAGCACGAACAAAATCCGTTATCTTGGCTAATGTTTCTCTAGCGATCATCGTACCCGTTGGATTAGCAGGCGAAGCGAGCAATATACCTTGTGAACGCTCGGTCCAAGCATCTTTGACCTGTTGTAAGGTCGGTTGGAAGCGGGTGCTGGCGTCCACGGGTATGGCGCTCACTGAAGCACCAACCAGGCGCGCAAATACCTCATTACAGGGATAGCTTGGGTCCGGCATCAGCAGTTCGTCGCCGGGATTTAAAAGCAAGGCCGCCAGTAAGGTAAGGCCACCGCTCGCGCCACTTGTAATGAATATCTGCTCTGCAGAAACGCCAACTTGATGCTCGGCATAGTATTCGGCAATGCGTTCACGCAAGGTCAACATGCCCGCGGCGGCAGTATATTTGGTATGCCCTGCGGTTATCGCCTCATGGGCCGCCGCTGCGATAGGAGCCGCAACAGCAAAGTCAGGTTCACCCACCTCGAAATGAACCACTCTCAAGCCTGCAGATTCAAATTCGACACCGCGCTGCAACAATTCCATCACAGTAAACGGTCTAATATTAGTGCTGAGCTTGGAATACATAGATCATCTTCTGCCGGTTATTGGAAATCGCGCTAAAAACCAAAAAATACAAAAAAAAGTACTTCAGAGCACTTTCTGTGTGGTTTTCCGCAATCCGTTCTGGTAGCTTACGCGCCCTTCGATTTTACAGGCCTCTGACTGCTAAAACGCAGTAGACAAAGGAGAGCATATGTCAGCAGACAGTCAATCCAAAACTGAAACGTCCGCAGACCTCGCGACAGCAAAAACCGCGGGAAGTACTGCAACGGCGTTTCGTGACTTTACCCCGTACAAGGCGAAAAAGAACGAAGAGTATATGAGCGAAGGTCAACTCGAGCACCTTCGTAATATGTTGACCGCCTGGCGACAGGAACTGATGGAAGAGGTTGATCGCACGGTTAACCACATGCAGGACGAGGCGGCTAACTTCCCAGACCCCGCTGATCGAGCGACCCAAGAAGAGGAGTTCAGTATTGAGCTCCGTACTCGTGATCGTGAACGCAAATTGATTAATAAGATCGACGTTACCATCGAACGGCTGGACACGGAAGATTATGGCTACTGCGATACGTGCGGCATAGAAATCGGTTTACGCCGATTAGAGGCTCGCCCCACTGCAACACAATGTGTCGACTGCAAATCTCTGGATGAGATCAAGGAGCGCCAGATCCACGGTTAGCATCTCAAGCAAACCATTACCGTCGCGATGTCTGCCATCATCGGTCGTTTTGCGCCATCACCTACTGGACCGTTACACATGGGTAGCCTGGTTACTGCAGTAGCCAGCTACCTCGATGTAAAAAAACGAGGAGGATCCTGGTTCGTTCGTATCGACGATATTGATCCTCCCCGTCAAAAGCCCGAATTTACTAGGCTAATCACCGACTGCCTTAATCGGCACGCCTTACTCTGCGACGGTCCGATCGATTATCAATCCAAACACTACCGACATTATTATGCGGCGCTGACGAGTCTGCGCGATAGCCTGTTTTACTGCCGTTGTAGCCGCCGTGCTCTGCGCGAAACTGCGTTCTATCCGGGTACTTGTCGAGACCATTCTGAACCTCGCTCGGACGCGGCTATACGTATTCGTGTTACGAATACACCGCTTCGTTTTGACGACGAAATTTGCGGCAAGATGCAATACAACCTGGCTGAACAAGGTGGGGATTTTATTGTGCGAAGGCGGGATGGCCTCATCTCGTATGCTTTAGCGACGGCTATTGATGACGGTGCTGCCAATGTCAGCCATGTCCTACGTGGCCATGATCTGATCGATACAACTGCACCCCAGCTTTATCTCATGCATAAACTTGGGCTCAATCCCCCCCAATACGCACACATTCCGCTGCTGACTTATGCCGACGGCACCAAGTTATCCAAACAAACTCACGCGCCCCCTTTAAATTCCGAGGCCGCATCGAAAAACTTACGCGAAGCCTTTTTTTATTTAGGTCTGAATCCACCCACCGCGCTGGAACAGACCCCACAAGAATGGCTTGCCTGGGGCCTTGAGCGCTGGCGAATCGAGGCTATTCCATCGGTTTTACCCACTTTTCGGCAGCGGGATTGACAAAATTCCCGATCGCCCGGCCAGCAATCAACGGCGACGCTTTGCTGCCTCTTTGATAACATTTGCGCATGATCGAAGTACTACTAATCGACGACGCCCCCGAGCGATCCAAGGAAATTGCCGCACTCCTGCGCGATATGGGTGTGTCGGTTACTGCTGTGGACCACTATCCGGACACGCCTCTGAGTAGCTTCGATTGCATGCTAGCTCTGGATACATATGTGTTGCCGCGGCTCAGCGACATCAGCGACGAAGTTCAGGTCATCGTATTGACCGAGTCGGGAGCAGTAAAAGACTCGGTTAGCGCTTTACAAAGGGGTGCGAAGGACTACCTACAACTGCCAGCTACTGCGGAGGAAATCGCGGCTGCAGTGGAACGAGCGACGACTCTGAGCCAACAACAGCACGCCTCATCGTTACGCCAATTACAAATGATTGGCTCATCTGAAAGCATGCAGTCACTGCGCAGTCGTATCGCTAAGGTTGCGCCAACAAATTCCTCAGTACTTATAGTCGGGCAATCCGGAACCGGGAAAGAGCTGGTTGCTCGCGCAATACACGCTTCAAGCAAGCGCAGCCAAGGGCCATTAATGACTCTAAATTGCGCAACCGTTCCGGCGGATCTGATTGAAGCCGAGCTATTTGGCGTGGAACCAAACGGCCCGCATTCACTCGGCAGTCATGGTCTGATCGAAGCAGCTAATGGCGGCACTTTGTTCCTGGACGAAATAGCCGAATTACCCCCTGCTGCGCAGGCGCGCCTGCTTCAAGTAGTAGATGGCCGTAACCGCCGCATTGGTGCCGCCAGCGCAAATACCGTGAATGTCCGCATTGTCGCCGCCACTCATAAAGACCTCGACAACCTGATAGAGGAAGGTCTGTTTCGCTCCGACTTGTACTATCGACTGAACGTTTTTTCCTTCCACTTGTCGCCACTGCGTAATCGGCATCAAGACATATTGGAAATCGGCGAGTGGTTACTCCTGCAAACAACCCGTCGCCTGAATAAGCAAAACTTGGTGCTGGGCGAAGAAGCGCGTCGAGCAATGTTGGCTTATCATTGGCCAGGCAATGTTCGCGAGTTGAGCAATGCGATTGAGCGCGCAGTTATCCTTGCCGATGACGGCTCAGTGATCACACCAAACCTTTTGGCGATAAACGCAACGCTAACAGAACCCACCGATGGCGAAATAATCGTCGATCAAAGCGAAACGTCACTCGAAGATTACTTCGTCCGCTTCGTCACCGATCATCAAGACGAGCTAACCGAAACAGAACTCGCCGACAAATTGGGCATCAGTAGAAAGAGCCTGTGGGAACGCCGGCAGCGCTTGAACATCCCCCGCACAAAGACTCGCAAACGCGGACCGCGTCGAGATGTCGGTGCTCAATAGCGAGCTTTATTATTAACGCCGATCGCATAGCCAAACAATACCGCTTTAGAAAGCCCAAGCTGCGCGTTGGTGATATGGATGCTAACGCGTTAGCGATTATCAACACGCTTAACTCGGCTGGCTTTCAGGGTTATTTAGTCGGCGGCTGTGTACGCGATCTATTGTGTGGCAAGCGCCCGAAAGACTTCGACATCGCAACCGATGCGACGCTCCCTGAGGTCAAAAAATTATTCCGTCGCGCACGCATCGTTGGGCGACGCTTCCCAATCGTACACGTCCGGCATGGCCGCGAAATCATAGAGGTTTCGACATTTCGCCAGTCTATTTCGAATAATGTCGTTCATGACGACCAAGGTATGATTCTGCGCGACTCTACAGAGGGCACATTAGAAGAAGATGCTTTTCGGCGCGACTTTACGATTAACGCGCTTTATTACGACCCGATACAAGCTGAAATTATCGATTTTGTTGGTGGCTTAGCGGACATAAAGCGTCAGCGGATCCGTTTTATCGGCAAGCCTGCGGTTCGTATAGCCGAAGATCCGGTGCGTATGCTGCGCGCCATCCGTTTCGCAGCCAAGCTCGGTTTTGATATTGACGCTGCGATCACCGACCTGTCGGCGGATGCGGCGGATCGCCTCACGGCGATTCCACCAGCTCGCCTTTTTGATGAATTCACAAAACTTTTCTTGAGTGGTCACTCTCTGGCTGTGTGGGAATTATTGGTCTCGTTCGGATTGGCCACGACCCTCTTCCCAGCGTGTAATCCAAACAGCTCCCTCGCAACCTTAGCGATGCGCAATACTGACCACCGCATCGCCGAAGGCGCTTCGGTCACACCCGGCTTTTTGCTGGCAATTGTGCTGTGGGAGGACTTTCAAGCGCGCCTGGCAAATAGCCTCTCAGCAAGTGACCATCCCGCTGTGTTGACCCTCCGTGACCAACAGCAGCGCATTGCTGTACCCCGCCGATTCAGCACGTTCATTCACGAAGTTTGGGGCTTGCAGGTGCGCCTGGAAACGCGATCCCGCCGGTCGGCTTCGCGCTTGTTGCAACATAAAAGATTTAGAGCCGGTTACGACTTTTTATGCTTGCGAGCAGAGTCTGAACCCGAGCTTCAAGAAACGGCTTCCTGGTGGACAACGCTACAGAGTGTCGACGCTGAAACGCGGGGCGCTATGATTGCAGCACTGCCACAAACTAAGCGCCGGCGACGCCGTAAAAAAAGCGAACCGACCTAATCTTCTTAACAAGCTAAAGTTTCAGCTCCCGGTGGACAACCGATGTAGCGGACAGAAACTCATCATTGGAGGTTGAAGAGCGCGGCGGCCTTCTCCATCATCTCGGTTTATCTTTGAGTAGCGAAGCTCGTGATTGCGCCAGCCCTTGTCGGACAAAAAAACAGCCTGAAACAGCTCGCAGAGCGAGTTGCCATTGCTGCGCAAAACGGCCAAATACCGAAATATGTGGCAGTTGAAGGGCCGATCGGCGTAGGCAAAACCACGCTAGTTAAACGGCTAGCAGAGCTCTTCGGCTACCCAACCATGCTCGAGCCCGTCAAAGAAAACCCCTTTCTGGATCGATTCTATGCGGACGGGGCAAGCCAAGCTCTACCGACTCAACTGTTTTTTCTGTTGTATAGAACCCGACAACTGGGTGATCTGCCAAAGGACGATTTGCTCGAACCATGCATGGTTGCCGACTTCCTCTTAGAAAAAGACGAACTCTTCGCAAAATTAACACTCGACGCAGAGGAACTCGCGCTTTATCAGCAAATTCAAGCGACCCTCAAATTGAATCCGCCCAAACCCGATTTGGTGCTGTATCTGCAAGCACCCGCCAGCGTTTTGCGACAACGCATTACGGGGCGTGGACTGTCTTTTGAACAAGACATTGATCTGGACTATCTGACTGAACTCTCGAACCGATATGCAGAGTTCTTTCATTACTACGAAGACTCGCCACTGCTCATTGTGAATGCGGCCGATATCGACTTTGCAAATAACGACGACCATTTCGCTGCCTTAGTCGACCGGGTGATTAATATGGACGGGACCAGGCAATTTTTTAATCCTAACCCAACCTTGATTTGAGGACTTTATGCGCAACGAATTGCCCGCATGGCAAGCACTAGCCGCTGGCGCCAAAGAATTTCAAACCCTACCCAACGTCGCATTAACAGATCCGCAAGATCGCCACTCGCAGTTGTCCTTCAACTACGCAAATCTTTTATTTGATTTTTCTCGCCAGCAAGTAACTGGGGAGACCTACCAAACGCTGCACCAATTAGCTGAGCAGGCTGAGGTAAAGGCTTTTATTGACAGTCTTTTATCTGGCGCTGCTGTAAACATTTCAGAAAACAGGCCAGTTTTGCACAGCGCTTTACGCGGCGGAGCGCCCAATATAGACCCGGTGATGCGCAACGCCGTAGAAGCTACCAAGCAGCGCTTGTACGAGTTGGCAGACAAAGTACGCAATGGCGATTGGCGCGGATTCTCCGGGAAAGCCATTCGAGACATCGTTCATATCGGCATTGGCGGCTCTCACCTAGGGCCAGAATTAGTAGTGACCGCGTTGCACAATCACCAAACAGCAGACCTGCGGTTTCACTTTGTCGCTAATGTCGATGCGCACGACCTGACTCAGGCACTGCGCGGATTAAATCCAGAAACCACCTTGTTCATCGTTGTATCAAAGTCCTTTAGCACGATTGAGACTCAGATCAACGCTGCGCTTGCACGCAGCTGGTTCTTAGAGCGTAGCGCCAGTTTAGAGGCCATCGCTCAGCACTTCATCGGGATTACCTCCAATGTGGAAGCCGCCGCTCAATTTGGTATAACAGCAAACAATATTTATCCACTCTGGGACTGGGTTGGCGGGCGGTTCTCACTGTGGTCTGCGGTAGGGCTACCGATCATCTTAGCCATCGGACCAGCCTCATTCGAAGCGTTCTTAGAGGGGGCTAGATCAATCGACGAACACCTAAGCAATGCGCCCGTAGAAGAAAATATTCCCTTGATCGCAGCACTCTTGGGACTATGGAATTACAACTTCCTGGACTGTCGAAGCCTCGCGGTGCTGGCTTATGATGAACGCCTCGCCCTGTTACCTAACTATTTGCAGCAGCTTGAAATGGAAAGTAATGGTAAATCTGTTGCTCGTAATGGCGACCGACTCGATTACTCTACTATGCCGGTTCTATGGGGCGGAACCGGCACCAATGGACAGCATGCTTATCACCAACTGCTGCATCAAGGCGCCGAGCGGTTTTGCGCTGACATCATTCTGGTAGCCCACGACCATTACGATTCGCCGTTGCAACGACGCTCGCTACTTGCAAACGGCCTCGCCCAAGCTGAAGCTTTCGCTAACGGATACCAACCAAGCGAAAGCGATCAGGCTCACCGTAACGTGCCTGGCGCACATCCCATTTCCACGATTGTTATGAACGACGTGAACCCGCAAGAACTCGGCAGCTTATTGGCGCATTACGAGCACAAGGTACTTTGCCAAGGCGCGCTGTGGGACATAAACTCATTCGATCAATGGGGAGTTGAGCTTGGCAAAAAACTAGCTATTCCAATCGCGGCCCAATTGTCTGGCGAATCGCCGGCAAACGAAGGAAGCTCGACTGCTGAGCGTAAAGACCTTTACACGCAGCATTTAATTGCGCATCTGAAGCAGTTGGCGGCAACGCAAAGCTAACCCGATTGGTTTTTACAAACCCGTTTGTCGTAAGGAATTGACTATGGAACAGGTACACCCGGTTTCCGAGGCGGTCGCGCAACGCAGCTTCATAAATAACGCCCAGTATCAGGCAATGTACGCCGCAAGCATTGAACAGCCCGAAGTATTTTGGGCAGATCAAGCTAAGCACCTATTAACCTGGCAGCAGCCGTGGACGACGGTTATGGAAGCCGATATGGCAGCCGGCAACATCGCCTGGTTTAAGGGCGGCCGGCTCAACGTAAGCGTCAATTGCATTGACCGACATCTACCCACCCGAGGCGCTCAAACCGCGATTATTTGGGAAGGCGACGACCCCAAAGATGCCAAGCACATTTCTTATCAAGAACTGCATGATGAAGTTTGCCGCTTAGCAAACGGCTTGCGCGCGCGCGGCGTAAAGAAAGGCGATCGGGTCTGCATTTATATGCCAATGATTCCAGAGGCAGCCTACGCCATGCTTGCTTGTGCCCGCATCGGGGCTATCCATAGTGTTGTGTTTGGCGGATTTTCCCCACAATCCCTGCGTGACCGTATCTTAGACGCCAGCTGTGAAACCCTGATTACTGCGGACGAGGGTATTCGCGGTGGACGTAGTGTGCCGTTGAAGCAAAATGCGGACGAAGCATTAGCCGCCTGCCCGGACGTACACTCAGTAATTGTGGTTCAACACACCGGAGCCGACATCGCCTGGGAATCCGGTCGCGACGTGGCTTACCAAGAGCTGGTACAAGGCCAGCCAGCTGAGGCAGAACCGGAGTATGTAGACGCTGAGGACTCGCTTTTTATCCTTTATACATCTGGTTCGACAGGTAAGCCAAAAGGCGTCCAGCATTCGAGCGGGGGCTATTTGTTACATGCTGCAATCACACATAAATACGTTTTCGACTATCACGACGGTGACATCTACTGGTGCACAGCAGATGTCGGCTGGATTACGGGCCACTCTTACATTGTTTATGGGCCTTTAGCGAATGGCGCAACCACCCTTATGTTCGAGGGGGTGCCGACCTATCCAGATGCATCGCGTTGCTGGCAGATCATTGACAAACACGAGGTAAATATCTTTTACACCGCGCCCACAGCACTCCGTCAGTTGATGGGCCAAGGGGACGATTTTGTCACAGGCACTTCTCGCAAATCACTTAAATTACTGGGCAGTGTCGGCGAGCCGATCAACCCCGAAGCCTGGGACTGGTATCACCGGGTTGTTGGCGAGCGCCGCTGCCCGATAGTTGATACCTGGTGGCAAACCGAAACCGGCGGGATCATGATCACACCACTGCCTGGCGCAACAGACCTGAAACCGGGCTCTGCCAGCCGGCCATTTTTTGGTGTTAAACCCGCTCTGATGGATGCTGAAGGCAACCTCATCACCGAACAGGCAGCATCTGGCAATCTGGTGATCACAGGAAGTTGGCCAGGACAGATACGCTCGGTTTACGGCGATCATCAGCGCGTCATTGACACCTACTATTCCGCTTATAAAGGCTTTTACTTTACTGGCGACGGCGCACGACGGGACGCAGATGGATACTACTGGATTACCGGCCGTGTCGACGACGTGATGAACGTGTCAGGGCATCGCATCGGCACAGCAGAGGTCGAAAGCGCGCTGGTACTCCACCCTGCGGTTGCAGAAGCCGCAGTAGTTGGCTTTCCCCACGATATCAAGGGCGAGGCCATTTACGCCTTCGTCACGCTAATGAGCGACAACACCAGCGACCCAGAGACACTTCGCGAAGAGTTAATCGCTTCAGTGCGAACCGAAATCGGGCCAATCGCCAAGCCTGACGCTATTCAATGGGCACCAGGCTTACCGAAAACTCGGTCTGGTAAGATTATGCGTCGCATTTTACGCAAGATCGCAGCAAACCAATTGAACGAATTGGGAGACACATCCACGTTAGCCGATCCTGCAGTTGTCGATGATCTAATCGCGAATCGGATCTCAAGCTAACTGGATCCGTTTTTGCGGGACAAAAAAAACCGGCTATTGCCGGCTTTTTTGTCCACTTTAAATCAATCTCTGATCAACCTAAATTCATGAGTGCAAGCCGCTATTCTTCTGCAGCAGCCTGATGATTGGCCAGCTCTTTGATAGAGAGCTTGATCCTGCCACGTTGATCTACGTCTAAAACGACCACATCGACTTGCTGTCCTTCCGTCAAGTAATCGGATACTGACTCGACCCGTTCCTCGGCAATCTGAGAAATGTGTAGCAAGCCGTCTTTACCCGGAAGAATATTAACGAACGCACCAAAATCGACAATTCGCTCCACTTTACCGTGATAAATCTTGCCCACTTCCGCTTCAGCAGTGATTTCATTGATTTTATGAACCGCCGCATCTTTGGCTTCGGCATTCTCGGCATAGATACGGACGCTGCCATCATCATTGATGTCGACTTCCGCGCCAGTTTCTTCGACGATGCCGCGAATCGTAGCGCCGCCTTTACCGATGATGTCGCGGATTTTATCCGGATCAACATGCAACGTGACCATGGAAGGCGCATTGTCAGACAACTCACTGCGTGGCGTGCTCAACACCTTGTTCATTTCAGCAAGGATATGCAAACGAGCTTCATGAGCCTGTGCCAAAGCCGCTTCCATAATTTCCTCGGTAATACCGGTGATCTTAATGTCCATTTGCAGCGCGGTTACGCCGGCAGCTGTGCCAGCCACTTTAAAGTCCATATCACCGAGATGATCTTCATCGCCCAGAATGTCAGTCAATACTGCGTAGCGATTGCCTTCCTTCACCAAACCCATTGCAACCCCAGCCACAGGTGCCGTTACCGGAACGCCCGCGTCCATTAGCGCAAGCGAGGTACCACAGACGCTGGCCATTGAGCTGGACCCGTTTGATTCTGTGATTTCAGACACCACACGAACGGTATACGGGAAGTCCTCACTGTTTGGCAGGGATGCTGCAACACCGCGACGAGCAAGTCGTCCATGGCCGATTTCACGGCGCTTCGGACCGCCCATCATGCCCGCTTCGCCGACACTAAAAGGTGGAAAGTTGTAGTGCAACATGAAGGTATCTTTGTAGCTGCCTTCGAGCGCATCGATCATCGCCGCGTCGCGCAAAGTACCCAGCGTCGCGACAACGACCGCTTGTGTCTCACCGCGAGTAAACAATGCCGAGCCGTGCGCTTTCGGCAGCACACCCACCTCAACTTCAATAGGACGGACCGTCTTGAGGTCGCGGCCATCGATGCGCGGCTCGCCATTCAAGACGCGCTCGCGAACCAGATTTTTTTCCACCTTGGCAAAAATGTCCGCCACGTCGTCTTCCGAGTATTCCGCTGCTTCGCCGCCGGCCAATTGCTCGACTGCGGAACGGCGTATTTCCGCTACCTGAGACTGACGATCCATTTTGTCGCTAACTTGGTAAGCCGTTCCCAGCTGTGCTTTGACGGTGGAGCTGACTTTTTCGAGCAGCGTCTCATCGGTCGCTTCTGCCTGCCAATCCCAAGCTGGCTTACCAGCTTGTGCTGCAAGATCTTTCACCGCCGCGATAATGGATTGCATTTCTTGATGACCGAACAACACCGCGCCAAGCATCTCATCCTCGCTAAGTTCCTTAGCTTCAGATTCGACCATTAGGACGGCTGATTCAGTGCCGGCGACAGTCATATTGAGCTGAGACTCTTCAAGCGCTGCATAACCAGGGTTCAACAAATAATTGCCGTCTTTGTAACCGACTCGTGCTGCACCCAGCGGACCCTGGAACGGAACACCTGAAATCGCAAGTGCTGCAGAGGTGCCAATCATGGAAGCGATATCCGGATCCTGATCCTTGTCGACGGACATAACGGTACAGACGACTTGGACCTCATTCATAAACCCTTTGGGAAACAGAGGGCGGATAGGACGGTCGATTAAACGGCAGGTCAGCGTTTCTTTTTCGCTTGGCCGACCTTCACGACGGAAAAAGCCGCCGGGAATCTTTCCGGCCGCATAAGTTTTTTCCTGATAGTTAACTGTCAGCGGGAAAAAACTTTGCCCAGGTCTGGGGCTTTTTGCAGCAACAACAGTCGTTAGTACAACCGTATTGCCAATGGTAACAACGACCGAACCGGTCGCTTGTTTCGCGACTTTGTTTGTCTCTATGACAACAGTGTCATCGCCAAACTGAAATTGTTTGGTTATGGGATTCAAATTAGTTTCTCCAATTAAGATTTCTAGACTCGACGCTTGTCAACGTGAGGGCTGTTTTCGAAGCCAGTACCCTCATGCTTGTCCCCTGGCTATTAACACCGAGGCGGACAAAGCGTTTTGAGTCAATGACATTGACCGCAGTTTCTAACGACGCAAACCTAATCGCTTGATCAAGTCGGCATAGCGGCTCACATCTTTTTGTTTTAAGTAGTCCAGCAGCTTTCGTCGCTGGTTAACCATACGAATCAGTCCACGACGCGAGTGGTGATCTTTGTGATGAGCTTTGAAATGACCTTGTAGGGTATTGATGTTGTGAGTAAGCAATGCGACCTGTACTTCAGGCGAACCCGTATCGCCATCTTCTAATTGATACTCTTTTACGATTTCAGCTTTCGCTTCGGCATTCAGTGCCATTTTTTTCTCCTTAATACGCTTTGGTACGATGAAGGCGAACAACCACGCATATTTACAGTCGTTCGCCCAGTCTCGCGACGCTTTACTGATTTGGCTTATTTTGGAGCCAAATTAGATTAAGCCGATCGCTGAGGCGCGATATTCTACAGACTTATTCGCCGCGTTACCCGTCGAAATACAGATTACTGAGTGTTAACTAGGCGACGTGGCGCAATGAGTCCATCAGAATTCACCTCTCCGACTCCCAGAAAGCGCTGCACGTCGCCGGCCTCATCCGCCAGTAATCTGACCCAGCCCCGCGACGGCGCATGCGCGACCTGCACCGCCTGTCCCTGCGACAAATAAAAGGCGGAACTTTCGCCCAAACGAACCTCGGGCCATTGCGCGACAGTAGATTCCACCGGCATCAGCTTCGCATCTAGCGCCGTATGTTCGTCCTCTGCCGACCGCAAACTGGCTAGTTCCGCAATGGTGACTGCCTCATCGAGTCGATAAGGGCCAGCACCCGTGCGCCGCAACGCGGTGACGTGCGCCCCACATCCCAGCACCTCGCCAAGGTCCTCCGCAATGGTTCGCACATAGGTGCCTTTCGAGCATTCGATTTCCAACTCTAGTAATTGCTCATGCAAAGACAGGACTTCGTTTTTATAAATCTGCACGCGGCGCGGCTCGCGCGCCACCTCAATGCCCTGACGAGCCAGTTTATAGAGCGGCTGACCGTTATGTTTGATTGCTGAATACATCGATGGGACTTGATCGATTGCGCCGCGAAAGCGGGCCAACTCTGTCTCAATCTGACTCAGCGTGATGGATGCTGCGTCTCGTTCGTCTACCACCTCCCCGTCTGCGTCACCCGTATCGGTGCGAACCCCTAGCCGTATTTGCGCTGTGTACGCCTTGTCCGACTCGAGCAAAAAGCGCGAAAACTTTGTTGCTTCGCCAAGACAAAGTGGCAGCACACCCGTCGCTAACGGATCCAAGCTACCCGTATGACCGACTTTCTGAGCCGCATATATTTTTTTTACCTGCTGCACTGCATCGTTAGATGAAATACCACCAGGTTTATCGACAACAAGAACCCCATTTATTGCGCGGCCAGAACGGCGTCTTCCCATCTTCTATCAGTCCTTTTGGCTTTATTTAGCTGAGCACAAACGGTTTTGCCTAATCCAGCGAATCCGTATTTGATTCACGCTTTGCGGTATCTTCCGCGACCGCCTGATCAATTAATCGCTCTAACTTTGGTCCGCTTTCGACAATGGAGTCGTAATGGAAACGCGGCTTAGGCGTCGTCCGCATCTTATGCCGTCGCGCAAGCTCAGACCGGAAGAACCCGGCAGCCCCATTTAACACGGCAACGAGTTCGTCTTGTTCTTGTGGAGATTGCGAGGCAAGGGAGGAAATATAGATGTCAGCAAAGGCGAGATCTTTGCTGACCTTAACTTCGTTTATCGAAATAAACCCGGGTATCCTTGGGTCACGCATATCGTTTTGGAGCAACAGAGAGAGCTCATCGCGAATAAAATCAGCTACTTTTACTATTCGGCTCATAACCCGCCCGCAATGCTTTCGGCTCGATTACCCTAACGGCCCTAACGCCATGTTTAGAGTTGGCGTGCGATTTCCTTGGTATCAAAGACTTCGATCAAGTCGCCTTCGCGTACATCGTTGTAGTTGCGTACTCCAATACCGCATTCGGTGCCGTTACGCACTTCGTTGACGTCGTCTTTAAAACGACGCAATGATTCCAGCTCGCCTTCATAAATAACGACGTTATCGCGAAGTACGCGTATCGGCTTATTTCGGAACACGGCCCCCTCCGTGACCATACAGCCCGCTACCTGACCAAAACGAGGTGAGCGGAACACATCTCGAACCTCAGCGATACCGACGATTTCCTCCCGGATTTCGGGCGAAAGCATGCCAGATAAAACGGTGCGGACATCATCGATAAGTTCGTATATGACACTGTAATAGCGTAAATCGACGCCTTCTTTTTCTAGCAGTGATTTCGCCCGCTTGTCTGCGCGCACGTTGAAGCCGAAGACCACAGCGCCGTAAGTGATAGCCATGGTCGCATCGGATTCAGAAATTCCGCCAACGCCCGAACCAAGGACTTGGACAGATACCTCATCATTACCCATTTCTGCCATCGATTGGATGATGGCTTCAAGGCTGCCTCTTACATCCGCCTTGATGATGAGTTTCAAGATACGTTTTTCGCCTTCACCAATGTTGGCGAACATATTCTCTAAACGCGCCGCTTGCTGCATGCCCTGAACGCGTTCCTGATTCTTGTCGCGTCTGAATTCGGCTAAGTCACGCGCGGAACGCTCGTCGGTTACGGCGGAGAAATCATCGCCCGCTGCGGGCGTACCGCTTAATCCTAGTACTTCAACCGGCTGCGATGGTCCAGCTGTTTTCGTATTGTTGCCCTTGTCGTCTATCATCGCTCGAACTTTACCGTGGAACTCTCCGGCGATAATGACGTCGCTCTGATTTAAGCAGCCATTTTGAACAAGAATGGTTGCGACCGGGCCGCGACCACGATCCAATCTGGACTCAATCACCACGCCTTGCGCCGGTGCCTGAGCGATCGCAACCAATTCCATTAACTCGGCTTGTAAGGAGATGGCTTCTAATAACTCGTCCATACCCTCGCCGGTCATGGCCGATACTTTCATAAATTGGGTATCACCACCCCAGGCCTCAGGCACAACGTCTTTCGATGCCAATTCATTCGTGACTTTGTCCGGATCTGAATTCTCTAAATCGATTTTGTTGATCGCTACGATAATCGGTACTTCGGCGGCCTTAGCATGCTGAATGGCTTCTTCGGTTTGTGGCATCACACCGTCATCTGCAGCAACCACCAAAATGACGATGTCAGTGACTTTCGCCCCTCGCGCTCGCATTGAGGTAAACGCTGCGTGTCCCGGTGTATCGATAAAAGTGATCGTGCCGTTAGCGGTTTCCACACTATAGGCACCGATATGTTGAGTAATGCCACCCGCTTCGCCGCTCGTTACCCGCGTGTTGCGGATGTAATCCAGTAGTGAGGTCTTGCCGTGGTCGACGTGTCCCATCACAGTCACTACTGGCGCTCTGGGGGATGTGTCGCCTTCTATTAGCAGTGACGCCTCAAGTTTCTCTTCCAGCACATCATCGCTTACCAGCTTGATACGGTGGCCCATTTCCTCGACTACTAATGTCGCCGTATCCTGATCGATCGTTTGGTTGATTGTCGCCATGACACCGAGGCCCATAAGCGTCTTGATGACCTCGCCGGCTTTCACTGCCATACCCTGCGCTAAATCGCCTACCGAAATGACTTCGCCGACCTCAACTTCGCGAGAGATAAACTCTGTTGGCTTGAACTCACCACCAACCTGATCCAATTTCAGCGGCGCGTCTCGGTGCTGCGGTGCCCGCTTTTTAGCTCTGCGTTCCGACTTAAGACTTAGTTCACGACGTTTGCCTTTATTTTCCCCACCCGTTGGCGCTGCACGTTCGCGGCCACGCCCACGTTTGCCGCTCCGCTGCTCGGACTGCTCCCGCGCTTCTAACTCCGCTTGATTTGCAACCGGAGCCGGTTCCGGTGTTTTAGTTTTTTGATCCTCGAGCTGAGCCAGTCGAGCGGCTTCCGCTTCCGCAACGGCTTTTTCTTGGGCCTCGCGCTCTTCTTCCTGACGCTTTCGCTCTTCTTCTTCCTGCTCTTTACGCTCCGCTTCAGCCTTGCGCTGCGCCTCTTCTTCACGGGCCTTCCCTTCGGCCTCTTGGCGCGCAACTTCTTCTTCTCGGATGCGTTGCGCTTCTATCTCAGCTTGAGACTCCGCCGGAGCAGCAGGTGCTTCGGTTTCCAACTCGCTTCGTTTTACGTAGGTGCGCTTACGGCGCACTTCGACCGTGACATTACGCCCTGAGCGGCCTTGACCAGATTTAAGCGTACCGGTGCTCTTACGCTTTAACGTTATTTTTTCTGCAGGCTTCGGCGCCGCGCCATGGCTGCTTTTTAAGAACCCAAGCAAAACCTGCTTTTGCTCTTCACTTACAGAGTCATCTTCCGATTTATGGGATAGCCCAGCTTCCTGCATCTGGCTTAACAGACGCTCCACTGAAGCACCTACGGTACTGGCTAATTGTTTTACTGTGACATCTGCCATGTATTTCTCCTGAAGCCTCGCGTGACCACCAAGGCGGCAAC
Organism: Gammaproteobacteria bacterium UBA6968; assembly: GCA_002450255.1. GTDB lineage: Bacteria > Pseudomonadota > Gammaproteobacteria > Pseudomonadales > Azotimanducaceae > UBA4421. Next base: position 14,743 of record DJYW01000036.1, on the reverse strand, counting down.
CCCGGCGTTAACCAATATTTACGCTTGTACTTCGCTTTTAACTCGCAATTTCAGAACTTGCCTTTTCTTCCGCAAACCAGGGCTCGCGCGCCTTTAAGATCAAAGCCGCGGCCTTTTCTTCGCCAAGATCCGCAGCAATATCCAACAATTCGCCGACCGCTAGCTCAGCCAAATCTTCCATCGTCACAACTTCATTGTTGGCTAACTTGAACGCCAACTCGCGTTCCATACCTTCCATTTCCAACAAGTCATCAGCGGGAGTCACATCCCCTAGCGCTTCTTCACTGGCTATCGCTTTCGTTAACAGCGCGTCTTTCGCACGATTGCGCAACTCGTTGATAATTTCCTCATCAAAACCTTCGATAACGAGCATCTCTTCGATCGGAACGTAGGCTATCTCTTCGAGTGTGGTAAATCCTTCTTCCACCAACACCGCTGCGACGTCTTCATCAACCGACAACGCGTCAATAAATTCGTTGATAAATCGCGATGCTTCTTCTTCTTGCTTCTGCACCGCTTCTTCTTCAGTCATGATATTGAGCGACCAGCCACACAGGTCGCTTGCGAGCCTGACATTCTGACCGCCTCGACCAATTGCCTGCGCGAGATTTTCTTCGGTAACCGCTATGTCCATGCTGTGGGTTTCTTCATCTAAAACGATGGATGCGACCTCGGCCGGCGCCATGGCGTTAATGGTTAGCTGTGCCGGATTTTCGTCCCAAAGCACAATATCAATTCGTTCGCCGGCTAATTCACCGGAAACCGCCTGGACCCGCGAGCCGCGCATACCGACGCAGGCGCCAACGGGATCAATACGACCATCATTGGTTTTAACCGCAATTTTGGCGCGCGAACCCGGATCGCGTGCTGCGCCCAGGATCTCGATAACACTCTCCGCTATCTCCGGTACTTCTACTTTGAAAAGCTCGATAAGCATGCGCGGTGTCGTTCGCGACAGCACCAACTGAGGGCCGCGATTTTCTGTACGTATTTCAACAAGCATCGCGCGTATCCGGTCACCCACTCGAAACACCTCGCGCGGAATGAGATGCTCCCGCGTCAGAATGCCCTCGGCATTGCTGCCAAAATCAACGATCGCCATATCCCGGCCCATCTTCTTGACCGTTCCACTAACCAGTTGATTAAGTTTTGACTCGTACGCATCCACTACCTGAGCGCGCTCAGCTTCGCGCACTTTCTGTACGATGACCTGCTTAGCGGTTTGTGCCGCAATGCGACCGAACGCTACCGACTCGACTTGCTCTTCAAGCACCTCGCCGAGCACAGCGTCCGCTTTGATTTCTTGCGCTTGGGCTAATGAATATTGCGCTTCGGGGTTTGGCTCTTCCTCTTCATCGAGGTTCTCAAAATCGACTACGGTCCAGGTTCGGTACGACTCGTACTCGCCTGTTTCTCGATCGATCGCGACACGGAACTCGGCATCTTCGTTATATCGCTTCTTCGTCGCTATCGCCAAAGCGGACTCAATTGCTTCGAACAATACTTCTTTTGAAACGCCTTTTTCGTGGGAGACGGACTCCACGACTAAAAGAATTTCTTTACTCATGTCTCGCTCCTTGTTGCAGACAGATTGATTCGCTGAGCGCTAGTTAACACCCCAAGCGCACCCCGTCTAGCGGCGTGTCGCAATCCAATATCTGCGTTCGATTTCCGCATAAACTTTAAAAACTATTTATCAAATGTAGGCACTATGCGAGCCCGTTGAATACTTTCCAGAGGCAATATGTACTCGTCCTCATCTTGCTGTATGAGCGCGGCGCCATCTTCAACACCAGCCAAAACGCCAACAAATTTCTTGCGCCCCTCGAAGGGGTAGAGCAATCGAGCTTCTACTTGTTCACCGACAAACTGAAAAAAATGCTCTTCTCGAAACAGAATCCTATCCATACCGGGAGAAGAAACTTCAAGTTGATAAGCACTAGGCATCGTTTCTTCAATTTCGAGTAAATCACCTACGTGACGGCTGACTTCAGCGCAGTCATCAACACTCACACCATCTTCTTTTTCGATATAAATTCTGAGTCGGCTCTGGCGGCCTTGCACCACATACTCGACGCCCCACACTTGGCACTTAAGTGCCTCTACCGTTGGGCTTATTAACGCTTCTATTTCTTGCTCTTTCCTATTCATAGCACTTTTAATTACTGCTGCGATTTCCGGCTGCAATGCCAACAAAAATTCTTCGGCGAACCATTCCGTCCAGCGATTCCGAAGCTTGCGTAGATGTCGTTCTATCGCACCCTCGTTTCCAGCGCTGAACTTCTCGCGCCGGCCTTTGCGCACCAAACTTTCGCCTTGTCCAGCCAGTGCCTGCCTTACTACTAGCCGGCGCGCTTATCAACTCCCTAACGACCGTCTCTCGACGGCACAAAAATTTCTTACTGGCATAAAAAATGGGCCTAACGCCCATCCCACTTAACCCTGCTAGAGTGCCGCAGGGTACAACGCTTTTTGCCTCTGCGCCGCCTATCTCAGCGTGCTCACCGCGCCCCCTCGTGCTACAAGGCTCGGGCACGGAGACCAGCCGATCTAAATCATATTAGACGACCGCATTGGTTACTGGGCGTCATTTCTATCGCAACTGGGAAGCGTTTTGCATTCCCAGATACCAGTAACCAAAAAGCCCCATAAGGGGCTTTCCTAAAGTGGTAGCGGGGGCAGGATTTGAACCCACGACCTTCGGGTTATGAGCCCGACGAGCTACCAGACTG
>DJYW01000036.1:0-11695 GCA_002450255.1 Gammaproteobacteria bacterium UBA6968 | reverse complement strand
GAGCTACCAGACTGCTCCACCCCGCATCAATTAGGGGCCGAGATTATAGTGATCTGTCATTACTGCTGCAAGTCATGAACGCATTCTCTTCGTCAGTCCTATGCGAATGGTTCTCTAAAGGAACCAAAACGGATGGTTCTCAAAAAGAACCATAGCAAATAGCGGGACGTTAAGCCCCGCTGCGTGACCGGCAAAGTATCGTTACCTGGCGGAAGACTGAAGGAAGAGGAAAGAAACCAGAGGTAACGAAAGGGGACGAAAGTGGACGAAAGAAACGAAAGAGGCGAAAGACCGAAAACGGGGGTTATGAGATCTGAGTTGCAGTCACAACCGCTCTAGGCGCCTTGCTTTATCGCTTTTCAGCTAGGGCTAGCGATCAGTGCTTCTTGATCTGTCGGCTCCGATCTGAGAATCCCTATATATCGCTTTAGATGGTGCCGAAGGCGAGACTCGAACTCGCACGGGCATAAGCCCACTACCCCCTCAAGGTAGCGTGTCTACCAATTTCACCACTTCGGCTTAGATGTACCATTATTTTTCGGACCTACTTCGTTCGCTTCATGCGAATTAAAACCTAAAGCTCCGGAATGTCACTGTCTGTAGGCTGCGCCGGCACAGTATCCGCCTCGCCCGCACTCTCAGGCTCTTCTAAAAGCGCTGGCATACCCAATTGATCCGCTGCGGCGGCGCGCTCATTAGCGGTATACGCCAAACCAAGAGCAATCACAAAGAATGCGATCGCCAACCACGCGGTCAGCTTGGTTAAGATGCCGACGTTACCCGCACTACCAAACATCGTGTTCGACGAGCCACTACCAAAGGCCGCGCCGACGTCCGCGCCTTTGCCTTGCTGCAATAAAACCAAAACTGTAAGGGCGATCGCATCAACCACCAACAATGCTAAAAGAACTGATTCCAACGTTGCCATTTTATGTCTCGATTTGAACGCATTACTGATTGCGTCTGACTCATTTGTTTCTTACTCGCCCTACCGCCGCGCCTCTGCAGCCGCATCAATGATCGCGTTAAAAGACTCGGCTTGCATAGATGCTCCGCCGACTAACGCTCCACCAATCTCTATCTCTGCAAATAACGACGCAGCATTGTCTTGTTTAACACTACCGCCATATATCACCTGCAATTCCGAACCGTTTAGTCCACCGGCAGTGGTTGCCGTCGATCTAATAAGCGCATGCATCTGCGCCGCCTGGCTTGGCGAAGCGCTGACCCCTGATCCAATGGCCCACATCGGTTCGTAAGCAATCGCACCGGTAACCAGCTGATCAGCACCTACTGCTTCAATCGCGCTGGTTACTTGCGCCGCCACAAAAACGTCTGCCGATCCACTTTGGCGCGAGGCTTCGCTTTCCCCGACGCAGAGTATTGGGCGTAAACCCGCGTCCACTACTGCTCGGAGCTTTGCCGCTACAATAGCGTCGTCTTCTTGTTGATCTTCGCGCCGTTCGCTATGCCCAACCAACACCCATGATGCACCGACATCGGCTGCAATGCTCACTGAGATCTCGCCAGTATGCGCCCCGCCGGCATATAAGCTCACGTCCTGTACGCCAACGGCTACGCTGTCCGGCAGCCGTCTCCGCAACCACGCTACATACACTGCAGGAGGGAAAACAATGGCCTCCCCCCCGGCAGCGGGTTGTATTGCAGACGCGTAGGCCTCTAAATCGGCGAAACTTCCGTTACATTTCCAATTAGCCGCAACCAGCATTGAGCTCATAGCGCTAGACATCGTTTAAGGGCCGCGCATCTTATACGGTGCCCAATAGATTTCCAAGTTCTGGCCAAAACGGCTGTCTACAACCTGAGAACACAACCAGATAAAAGCCGTATAGATTATCACGATCCCAGATTGCCCATTGGCCTACGCGTCAATTAGGAGTCGCCCGCCGCCTGCTTTGCGGCCACAGCGATCTGCTCTGCTACCCCGCAAATTTCACTTTCGTCGGCTCCCTCTACCATAATTCTTAACAATGGCTCGGTCCCTGACGGGCGCACCAGAATACGGCCGCGGTCTCCCAATTCAGCAGCGAATGCCGCGACAATCTGCGCCACTGCAGGATGCTGCATAACCTCTTTTGGGTTAGAGGTAACCACGTTGACTAACGTCTGCGGCATCTTAGTGACACCTGCAACCAATTCATCTAAATCGGATTGCGCCGATTGCATGGCCAGCAACACTTGTAAGGCTGAAATGATTGCGTCACCGGTACTTGTCAAATCCAGCGTCAAAATATGCCCTGAAGGCTCGGCGCCAAGTTGCCAGTTCTTTGCTTTAAGCATTTCCAAAATATAGCGATCGCCCACATTGGCACGCGCAAATTCAATTGTGTCTTGCTGTAGCGCCAGTTGTAGGCCCAGATTGCTCATCAAAGTACCCACAACACCTCCGTTTAAGGTGCCCTGTCGCTGGCGGTGTTTTGCTATGGCATAAACGATCTGGTCGCCATCGACCAACCGGCCCTTGCGATCGACCATGACAACTCTGTCGCCATCGCCGTCAAAAGCGATGCCTACGTCAGCGCCGCTTTCCACCACCCGAGCCATCAAGGTCTCTGGATGAGTAGAGCCACATTCTTTGTTGATATTGAATCCGTTTGGGGACGCGGCTATGGTTTCGACCCGCGCTCCCATTTCGGCAAACACTTTGTCTGCGATTTGATAAGTCGCGCCGTTTGCACAGTCAATGACGAGTTTCATGCCGCTCAAATCCAGCGATTGACTAACAGACGACTTACAAAATTCTACATAACGCCCCACCGCGTCAGGAACGCGAGAAGCACGCCCCAACGCTTCAGACGGTTCACAATCCATTGCCTGCCGCAAAGCTGCCTCAATTTGCGCTTCCAGGTCATCTGATAATTTGCTGCCCGATGCATCGAAAAACTTAATCCCATTGTCACCAAAGGGATTATGTGAAGCGCTGATCACGATACCCGCAGCGCCTTTCAGCGTGCGAGTTAAATAAGCGATACCGGGAGTCGGCATCGGACCAAGCAGTTTCACATCAGCGCCCGCAGAAACTAAACCTGCTTGTAGAGCTGCTTCGAACATATAGCCCGAGATCCGCGTGTCTTTGCCAATCAAAACGGTCGGTTTGACGGCTCCATCTGAACTCGTTTGGGGATCGGAGTCGGGACACTGATCGGCGAATACCTTGCCAATCGACCACCCCAAGCGCAGACAGAATTCTGGTGTTATGGGATAGACACCCACTCGTCCACGAATACCATCAGTACCAAAAACACCCTTAGTCAAAAGACCAACCCCCGTCTATTTTTCAGTGAACCTAGATCCTAGCCTCCGGTTCTTCAACAATCCATTTGATTCATTAAGCAGACGAGTATTCTAACGCTGCCCAGACTGCCAACGCATCTCGAGTTGCGCCAACATCGTGTACCCGCAAAATATTAGCGCCATGTTGCACCGCAACTAGTGCCGCTGCGAGACTTGCTGGCAACCGTTCCGCAACGCTGCGGCCAGTAATCTCACCCAACATCGACTTACGAGAAATCCCCACCAGGATCGGTTTCTGCAGCGCTTGGAACGATGCCAGATCGCTTAACATTGCCAAATTGTGTTGCAGTGTTTTGCCAAAGCCAAAGCCAGGGTCAATCAAGATACCCTCAGGTCTGACGCCAGCATACTCAGCACGCTGAACAGCTTGCTTTAAAAAATGGGCTACCTCCGCAACCACATTTTCGTAACGGGGGCGCTCCTGCATCGTCTTGGGCTTCCCCTGCATATGCATCAGCCCGTAACCTGCGCCAGCGGCAGCAACCGCATCGACCAGTTCAGCTGACGCGCCAGCGCTAATGTCGTTAATCATGTCCGCCCCTGCAGCCAGAGCTGCACGCGCGGTCGCCGCTCGATAGGTATCCACGGAAATAATCGCATCCGATGTCTGCAACGCTTCGACTACGGGAATCACACGGTCGATTTCTTCTGCCGCGGAAATTGGTTCGGCGCCGGGCCGACTCGATTCACCACCGATATCGAGCAAAGCCGCGCCTTGCTCAATCATGTGCGAAGCAACATCTATGGTCTTATCCAACAAAAGTTTGCCAGCCCCAAACAATTCACCCCCGTCAGAGAATGAATCGGGGGTGATATTTAGGATGCCCATAATTCTAGGGCGATTTAAGTCAAGCGAGTGGCGCGCGCACTGCAGCGCACTACACGCTACAGGGCTAGCCTTCTTCAGCAGGGCCCCCTATCGGGCTTTGCTCGGCGCTTGGCGGCGTGGGACGATCCGACGGGGGCAGGTCACTGGGGTGACGAGGCTTCGCGCCAGCCATAATATCGTCCAATTGGTCCGACGACAGCGTTTCGAATTCCATCAGAGCGTCCGACATAACATGCAGCTTATCCATGTTTTCCGTGAGCAGACGTTCCGCTTCGCTGTAGCATTCATCAACAATGCGACGCACTTCCTCGTCAATAGCTCGAGCTGTATCCGGCGAATGTGCTTTCGGCTTTGCCCCAGCAGACATGCCGAGAAATACTTCGCCGTCGTCTTCGTCGTACATCAGCGGACCCATACGCTCGGATAAGCCCCACTTGGTCACCATACTACGAGCCAACTGAGTTGCTCGCTCAATATCGTTGGAGGCACCGGTAGTCACAAATTCGGCGCCTAAGGTCATTTCTTCTGCTATGCGCCCTCCGAACAAGCTGCAAATCTGCGACTTAATGCGCTGACGGCTCATGCTGTAACGATCTTCTTCAGGTAGGAACATGGTGACGCCAAGGGCGCGACCCCGCGGAATAATTGTCACCTTATAAACTGGATCATGATCCGGCATTAAGCGTCCGACGATAGCGTGCCCGGCCTCGTGGTAGGCGGTATTGCGTTTTTCGTCTTCTGACATAACCATCGACTTGCGCTCTGCGCCCATCATGATTTTGTCTTTCGCTTTGTCGAATTCTTCCATGCTAACCAAACGCTTGCTGGCACGAGCCGCGAAAAGTGCCGCTTCGTTCACTAAATTAGCCAAATCTGCGCCCGAGAAGCCGGGTGTACCACGAGCGATGATACTCGCGTCAACGTCATCAGCTATCGGCACCTTACGCATATGCACTTTAGCGATTTGCTCTCGGCCTCTGATATCCGGAAGACCGACAACAACTTGGCGGTCAAAGCGTCCGGGACGCAGTAGCGCTGGATCCAGCACGTCCGGTCGGTTAGTCGCAGCGATCACGATGATCCCATCATTGGCTTCAAAACCGTCCATCTCGACCAGTAACTGGTTCAAAGTCTGCTCGCGCTCGTCATGACCACCACCTAAGCCAGCACCACGATGCCGCCCTACTGCGTCGATCTCATCGATAAATATAATGCACGGAGACTGTTTTTTGGCCTGCTCAAACATATCTCGGACACGTGAAGCGCCGACACCCACGAACATTTCTACGAAATCTGAGCCGGAAATTGAGAAAAAGGGTACTTTCGCTTCGCCGGCTATCGCTTTAGCAAGCAAGGTTTTACCGGTGCCTGGCTGCCCGACCATCAATACGCCGCGAGGTATGTGGCCACCTAAACGTTGGAATTTACCAGGATCACGCAGGAACTCGACCAATTCCTGAACTTCTTCTTTTGCTTCATCAACCCCGGCCACATCGGCAAAAGTTGTCTTGATTTGATCCTCTGACAGCAGCTTGGCTTTACTGCGGCCAAAAGCCATCGGACCGCCGCGGCCACTGCCGCCGCCCTGCATCTGGCGCATAAAAAACATCGCAACAGCCAAAATGATCAAAATCGGGAAACTGGCCACTAGAATTTGTGTCCATATGCTTTGCTTCTCTTCTTCCAAGCCGATGATATTGACGTCGTTATTGATCATATCGTCGACGAGGCGCTGGTCGTTATCCAAGCGAATAATCGTCAAGCGGTTGCCCGTTGAGTCGGTGGCGTAAATCTTGTCGCCTTGAATCTGTGCTTCGCGGATTTGCCGAGCGCTTACGGCTTTAACAAAGTCCGAATAAGACATCTGCTGGCTACTCGGTTCAGAGCTAAAGTTGCTGAACACCGTCAGCAAAACTGCCAGGATAACTAGCCAAAGAATGATATTTTTGCCCATATCGGACATGGTCTTTACCTCTGTGTCATTTAAGCCATTTAGTTAGCGTTGATTGGGTTTTAGTCGTTTTAGCCGATCAAAAAGATCGTTGTAGCGGGCTTTGCAGATTTCTTAAAGGATTTCCGAGAATACTGCTTAGTGCAACGGCTGGCTACCGATTAGTGGCCTATGAAACCCTATGGAGACTGAATTTATTGTCAAATTTGGACCGATGCATGCGTTTGAGCCGGTTCATCCCCCCCAAAGGGGCAATATGTTGAAGATAGTTTGATCTACAACCTCTCGCCTCAAGCAAAGTTTCTAGCCTAATGCCTCAACGGAGAAGCCCTGCGCGACGACGAAGACCTCGCGAGACTCATTTCGAGATGCTTTAGGCTTGGTCATAGTGACCCGCTCAAATACATCACGAAGTGCTTTGACCCAACCGTCCAGTCCTTCACCCTGGAATGCCTTGATTGCCATCGCACCCTGAGGCGCAAGCCACCGCTCGCAGCTACGCAGCGCCGTATCCGCCAGGTCCATCGATCGCGCCTGATCTACTGCCCGAACTCCAGACAAATTGGGGGCCATATCCGATAATACAAGGTGCAGCAATTTGTCCGCCAACAGGCCAGCGATTTGCGCATCGGTCTCGGCGTCACCAGCGCATCCCTCAATCACATGTGTATCCACACCTGCGGTAACCGGCAACGGATCAACGGCGATAATCATGCCCTGTCCGATGCGGCTCTGAATGTAATGCGTCCATCCACCTGGCGCGGCGCCCAATTCAAGCACGCGCATACCCGATTTTAGCAATCCAAACCGTTGATCTATCTGCTCGAGTTTAAAATGTGCGCGCGAAACCTGGCCACCTTCTCGCGCCTGTCTGGCAAAGTGATCCTTGCGCTGCCGCCTAAGCCACCGGTCGCTGGATTTACTGCGTTTGGGCATGCCTCTGTCTCACCTTGAAATCTAACCTCTGACGGTTTGTTGCTTGTTTTTTCTGGTGGCGATTTTATAAACCGCGTTTCTTTTTGCAGCGTTGCGTTTCACCGCGGCTCCTGCGGATTCGTTTTTTAGCGCAACCCTTGTTATCGGTCCTTATCGATTAGCGGGCAAGTGCCCGTCTCACGCTAGGGACGGTGGTACAAATCCACCTGTAGTCATCAAAAACCTGCGCGAGATCACCGGAGACTCAGCGTCTAGCCAAACCGGTGGCGGTTTATCGAAAGACTGTTCCACGAACTCGGGATAAAAGCGCCACTCCGTGCTAAGAACCGGTTACCATTCACGCATGACCACCGAACCACTTTCAATCCCGTTGACCAGTCAGGAAAAGAAAACGCTGCGCGGCGTAGCTCATCACCTCAGTCCAGTAGTAAGCGTTGGCGACCACGGCGTTACCGAAGGTGTTCTCGAGGAGGCTGATAGAGCGCTTCGCGAACACGAGTTGATCAAGGTAAAAGTTCATGCATCGGAACGCGCTGACCGAGTCGCTCTGATCGATGACCTGCTTGTTGCTACCGAATCCGCGCTAGTACAAATCATCGGTAAGGTAGCCGTCTTGTATCGCCGTAACCCGAAGCCGAACCAAAAGCTTTCCAATATCTGGCGTTATCTAGAGACCTCTGCCCACCCCAAATCCCGGTAAGTAGCGGGCTGTCGCTAAACTTAGCTGGCGTTAGGCTTTTCTTGGATCACCTTTTCTTACTATTGGGGATGCCTAAGGGCTTAACTTCGACTTGAGATACCTTTATCGACGGCATTTTATCCTCGCCATTTGCCCGGACCGGAGGATGTAGTTGCTCGGAATCGGTCTCCAGATTGACCGATTTGCGACCCTTTTTGGCAATTTGCATAAACAAAGCCAGGCCGCCATATATGCTGTCGCAACAGATCAGGATATCAACCCAATTCGCCGTCTCCTCGCACTGCCCTGGGCGACCTCCGTCACATCTGCCTAACTAAAGATGACGTACTTCACCGATTTCGTACTCGTGGTCACCGCCGGGTGTTTTAACCACCACCACATCATCAACAGACTTGCCGATAAGCGCCCGGGCAATCGGTGACATAACAGAAATCTTGCCTGCTTTTAGGTCCGCTTCGTCTTCACCGACGATTTTATATGTGATGCTCGCTTCCGTATCCACATCGTACAACGTGACCGTGACGCCAAAAATTACTTTGTCGCCTTCGGGAATTTTTTTGATATCGATGATTTGCGCGTCAGCTAATCTGGATTCGACTTCCTGTATGCGGCCTTCATTAAAGCCTTGTTGCTCTCGCGCCGCGTGATACTCGGCATTCTCTTTTAAATCACCATGGGCACGCGCTTCGGCAATTGCCTCAGTGATTTCGCTACGAAGCTTTGACTTGCGATGCGCCAGTTCTTCGCGCAGGTTGTCTGCGCCCTCTACGGTCATAGGTGTTGGCATTGTTGGTCACCTAGCTTGCTGTAATTGGCTATGAAGTTCCTGGAGGCTGCGCACCTGATCGCCCGCCCCCTGACGAATAGCGATACAAAATGCTTCGCCACCTGTCAAAGTCGTCGTGTAGCATACCTTTTTTTGTAGCGCGAGCCGCCGAATCACGGCGGAGTGTGCAATCGACTTACGTCCCTCTGTGGTATTGATGATGAGATCAATTTGCTCATTTTTCAACATATCAGAGACGTCGGGACGACCCTCGTTTACCTTCTGAATAACGGCACAGGTGACGCCTGCTTCTCGTAATTCTTTTTGCGTACCTGGCGTTGCCACCAAATCGAATCCTAAATCGATCAGGCTTTTGGCTACCGCTATCAGGCCCGGTTTGTCCGCGTCTTTAACACTCAGAAATGCGCGTCCCCCATCCGGGAGCAGATCACCGGCACCTAAGGACGCTTTCGCGAAAGCTTCGCCGAAGTTTTCACCGACGCCCATGACTTCACCAGTGGACTTCATTTCCGGGCCCAAAATGGGATCAACACCAGGGAATTTATTAAAGGGAAAAACAGACTCTTTCACGTTAAAACTCAACGGTACGATTTCTTCTGTTAGGCCTTGCGAAACCAGAGTTTGGCCAGCCATACAACGCGCTGCCACCTTTGCAAGTGACAACCCAATGCACTTCGACACAAACGGCACGGTTCGGGAAGCACGCGGGTTGACTTCGAGCACATAAATATCGTCCCCCTGCACCGCCATCTGCACATTCATGAGCCCCACTACCTGCAGTTCTATTGCCAATTGGCGCACTTGATGGCGAATCAAATCCTGGACCTCTACGGGCAAATTATAAGGCGGCAGCGAACACGCCGAATCGCCGGAGTGAACACCCGCTTGCTCAATGTGCTGCATGATCGCGCCGATAACGACTTGCTCGCCATCGCTCACGGCATCCACATCAACTTCAACAGCCTGATTTAAAAAGCGGTCCAGCAAGACTGGGGAATCGTTCGAAACATCCACTGCCGACTGCATGTATTGCTGCAGCTCAGCATCGTTATACACAATTTCCATTGCCCGGCCACCCAGTACATAAGACGGCCGCACAACGATGGGGTAGCCTATTTCGGCGGCTCGCGATAAGCCTTCTGCGGTAGAAGAGGCAACTCTGTTCGATGGCTGCTTCAATGCCAATCTGGTGACCACATCCTGAAAGCGCTCACGGTCCTCGGCGCGGTCAATGGAATCCGGGCTGGTGCCGATAATGGGTACTCCGGCTGCGGCAAGCCCTTCGGCAAGCTTGAGCGGCGTTTGGCCCCCAAACTGAACGATCACTCCGCTCGGCCGCTCCAACTCAACGATGGCCAACACGTCTTCCATGGTGACCGGTTCAAAATACAAACGATCCGACGTGTCGTAATCCGTAGAAACCGTCTCTGGATTGCAGTTCACCATAATGGTCTCGTAGCCATCTTCACGCATCGCTAGAGCCGCATGTACACAGCAGTAATCGAACTCGATTCCCTGCCCGATTCGGTTAGGACCACCCCCCAGCACCATAATCTTCTTGTTATCGGTCGGCAGCGCCTCACACTCTTCAGCGTAGGTCGAATACAGATAAGCGCTGGTTGCCGGAAACTCCGCTGCACAGGTATCAACCCGTCGATAAACAGGCTTTACGCCCAGCTCAAGACGCATCGAACGGAACTGGGCCTCATCCACCTGCATCAGTTCAGCAATGCGGGCATCGGCGAAGCCTTTTTGTTTCCATGCGTACAAAACCGTTTTGGATAAGGAATTGATCTGTGCTGCTGCGATCGCTTTCTCGGTGTGCAATAAATCCTCAATCTCGGCTAAAAACCAATGATCTATCCGGGTCAACTCGTGAATGTCATCAAAGCTGAGACCGGCACGAAAAGCATCGGCCACGTACCACAATCGAAATGCGCTTGGATTAGCCAACTCGCGGCGCAAGGTGCCAACCCAATCTTTATCCGCACTGTCCAGAATTGGATTCAACCCAGAAAAGCCAGCTTCCAAACCGCGCAGCGCTTTTTGCAATGACTCTTGGAAGGTGCAGCCAATAGCCATCACTTCACCAACTGATTTCATCTGCGTGGTTAGGCGCGCATCAGCTTGAGGGAACTTTTCGAACGTAAATCGCGGTATTTTAGTGACCACATAATCAATGCTTGGTTCGAAAGAGGCGGGCGTCACGCCACCAGTAATATCGTTTGCCAATTCATCTAAGCGATAGCCGACAGCCAGCTTGGCGGCAATCTTAGCGATAGGAAAACCGGTGGCTTTAGAGGCGAGAGCCGAAGATCTAGAGACTCGCGGATTCATCTCTATGACAACCATGCGGCCATCTTCAGGGTTAATCGCAAACTGCACATTTGACCCGCCGGTGTCCACGCCTATCTCGCGCAGCACCGCAATCGAAGCATTGCGCAGAATCTGGTATTCCTTATCCGTTAAGGTCTGTGCTGGTGCTACCGTTATGCTGTCACCGGTATGTACACCCATCGGATCAAAATTTTCGATGGAACAAACTATGATGCAGTTATCGACTGAGTCTCTAACTACCTCCATTTCAAATTCTTTCCACCCGAGCAAAGACTCGTCAATCAGCAGCTCGTTAGTCGGCGACAACTCCAAGCCACGGGTACAGATTTCAATAAATTCCTCGCGGTTATAGGCAATTCCGCCACCGCTGCCTCCGAGCGTAAACGAAGGGCGGATGACACACGGAAAGCCCAGTTGTACCTGTACTTGCAAAGCTTCTTCTAAGCTATGTGCGATAGCTGAGCGTGGCGTATCCAAGCCAATGCTTTGCATCGCGCGATCAAAACGCTCGCGATCCTCAGCCTTATCAATGGCGTTTTGATTGGCGCCAATTAACTCCACCCCATGCGCTTCAAGCACCCCTTCACGAACCAGGTCTAAAGCACAGTTCAACGCGGTTTGCCCGCCCATAGTCGGCAGCAGCGCCTGCGGTCGTTCGCGCGCTATGATCTTCGCTATGGTCTGCCACTCCACCGGCTCGACGTAAGTCGCATCAGCCATAGTGGGATCCGTCATAATGGTCGCTGGGTTCGAGTTGACCAATACCACCCGGTAGCCTTCGTCCTTAAGCGCCTTGCACGCTTGCGCTCCAGAGTAATCAAACTCACATGCCTGACCAAT
>DJYW01000073.1:8908-12847 GCA_002450255.1 Gammaproteobacteria bacterium UBA6968 | reverse complement strand
CCCATTGCCTGCCTTAGCGGCACTAACAACCTGCGCCAAGAAACCATTCCCTATGGGCTGCGCTCTGCTCTAGCGCCAGGCCACGAACCGGAATTGTTTTCAGAAAGCGACGCGGTCAGCAGCCAGGTGTTGCTGGACACTGCTAGTGCAAGTCTGAATCGCGTCGATCAAAACAACCTGACTTGGCCGGACCCCGCGAATAGCGGCCAGCTTCTGATGTCTGAATCCTTCATGGACGCCTCGCTCGATACCATCCAGGCGGTTGAGCCTGAGTTCCCCACAGAGCCTGGCGCGTTAGTCAGGCAACCTCTCGCCAGCGAGCAAACGCTTATGCGTAACAGCGGTGAGGGCGAGACTAGCGGGGAACTTGTTGACGATAGTTCAAATGCAACCAGCCCTGCGGCGCAGAGTGTCGCTGTGCGCAACTTTGAACGTCTGCTCGAGGCCCATCAGCGCACTCTTGAAAAGGCGGCCTATCGCTGGCAAGCAAACGCGCTACAGCTGTCGACCGAGGCGAGCCGGATTAATGCGACTGCGGACAAGCGCGTGCTGCTGCACCGGCGCTGGCAACAACCTGTCCCGCCGCGAAGTGAACCCGAATTTATCCTGATAACGGGAGATACAGCCGCCAGCCCGACTCAAGATTTGGGTAGGGAACAGCGGCCTGAGACCGCTGGATTTAGCATAGCGCCGAGTCAATTTTATGGCATCGTCGACGTTACTTTGGGACGTTACTTACACTTCGATGCGGATCTCTGGCTTTACCAAGAACCCGTGTTGACCAGTTCGGAAAATGCAACGACACCGCGTGCTAAGTCTCGCGCAGGCGACGCAGACGCACTGCGAATTAGCCAGCCGAATCAACCGTTAACGACCTATGTGCAGGAGATCACTGCTGCCTCCAGTGGCATCACCTCAGGTGATGGAAAGATACTGCCTGACCAAACAGCACAGGCATCACCGATTCCGTATATACAACTGCTGCAAAGCCGACGTATGCGCAGCGGTGAACTCCACTACATTGACCACCCACGGCTGGGCCTTTTGGTTCGTATCGATCCGCTGCCGTTGCCCGCCAGTCTGGAATCCGCATGGGAAGCCGTGGTCGCCGAACGGGATGCACTGCAGGACTCAGCTAAGCTGAACTAATGCCCGGACGAGCGCTTGCAAGTGTTTACTACCGCTGCGCGCCACAGCCATGATTGCCTCAGCAGACAATACTTCGCTAACCATTCCCGCAGCAGGATTAACCACCAAACAAACGCTTGCATAAGGCACTTCAAGCTCGCGAGCGAGAGCGGGTTCCGGCATCGCCGTCATCCCCACCAAGGTACACCCATCGCTACGCATACGACGAATCTCGGCGGCAGTTTCGAGCCGCGGCCCCTGGGTGCACCCGAGAACGCCGCCTTCTACAAAGGGCGCCAAATCCGTTGTCTGGGCCGCTGCGCGAATCAGTTTGGTGCGCAGTTCTGAATGGTACGGATAAGAAAAGTCAATGTGCCGCAGTTCATCATCAAACGTGTCTTGTCGCCCCCAGGTGTAATCAATGATTTCGTTAGGCAAGACCAGTTCACCGACCGCTAAGTCAGGATCGATATTGCCGACAGTATGCGTTCCCACGATCGCGTCCACACCGAGGTGATGGAATTGCCATATGTTAGCGCGATAGTTGATCGCCGCCGGAGCCAGATGATGCGTCGCGCCATGCCGGGGCATGAGCAACAGTTCGTGCCCTGCCAGCTTGATTACGGAGATGGGCGCACTGGTAGTACCCCACGGTGTTTCCGCAATGGGATGACTGCTATCTGCCGAATCTGTCCATGTTGCTGAACCAATGAAAACCCCCACTTTCGCCACGCTAACGTCCTCACATTTTTTTAATTTTGTCGCTAAGTCGCTTATCCATCGTGCTACGACTCGGTTCTGGTGAGGGCTAAGCACAGGCTGAATTTACTTGTGCCCTGTTACACCACTCAATAACAAGCTCAGCGAGGGCTGTCGTAGATTGCGCTAACGAAAACCTGACCCTCGACGGCAGGTTTTAGGTCTCGGCGAGTGCGTAAATGCCAGGCAGGTTGCGCCCGTAACCCTGCAGGTCCATACCGCAACCAAATAAAAATCGGTCCGGGCACTCTAATGCCACAAAGTCTGCGTCTACCGGGCGCGGCTGTATGCCTTTATCCACTAGCACGCTGAGATAAACTTCTGCCGCGTTTTGCTGCAATGCCCACTCCTGCAGAGCAGCCAGGGTAATGCCTCGATCTAACACATCGTCTACGAGGATGACGGTTCGCCCGGCCAAAGGTGGAAAACTGTAACCATGCCACTGCAATTCACCGCCTTCGGTTTCATCACGGTAACGACTGACATGTACATAGCCCTGCTGTAATGGAAACACCACTCGCCGCATCAGCTGGCCAGTGAAATATAAGCCGCCATGCAAGACGCTCAGCAGCACCGGATTGTGCGCCTGAAGTGCAACGGTCATCTGCACGGCAAGCTGATCTAGCGCTTGATCGACGAGGCTAGGCTCGACCACGCAATCGGCCTGTGAAAATCCTGCGCTAAGACCCTTAGGTAAATCGTTTGCAAACGGTAGTGTTTTAAGATCAAGACTCATTCGCGGTTGGCTCCAATGTTCGTAGTTGCGTTCGAAACATTAGCTGGCAAAGCCTCCGGCTCGACTTGTAGGTGCAGCGTCTGGGTTGGGAATGCGATCTCAGCATCATGCGCTGCCACAATGGCGGCGATCTTTAACAACACGTCCTCTTTGATCGCGTGATATTCAACCCAGACCGTAGTCTTGGTGAAGGTGTAGACAAAAAAGTCCACGGACGAAGGGCCGAAAGCGTTGAAATTCACCATCAAAATCTGGTCGTGATCGATATCTGGATGCGCTTTTAGCATTGCTTTGATATCAACAAGTACCGCCTGCATTTGGTCAATATCGTCGTACCGCAATCCGATGGTCTCGTAGATACGTCGATTCAACATACGTGAAGGGTTTTCCACAGCCAAGCTGGTGAACACAGAATTCGGAATATAGAGCGGCCGTTTATCAAACGTCCGGATTCGGGTTTGACGCCAACCAATGTCTTCAACGGTTCCTTCAATGTTGCGATCCGGCGAACGAATCCAGTCGCCGACCGAAAATGGCCGATCTAGGAAAATCATCAACGCACCGAAAAAGTTAGCCAATAAATCGCGCGCTGCAAACCCCACCGCGATGCCGCCTATACCACCAAAAGCCAGCACGCCAGACACGGAGAATCCGAAAGCCTGTAATGCCATTAGGACCCCAGTAATCGCAATGGATGCCCGCAAGAGCTTGCCAACCGCTGTTGCCGTTGTCGTATCAACAGCCACACCCGCAGCACCATCAGTTATAAACTTAATTTCTGCTTCTCGGATGAAACGTAAGGCAAACCAGATGAAGACCCAGAGGACAGCGACATCGCGTAATGTCGGCACACCACCAAAGAGCTCTGCCTGGGCCTCGCCACCGACCACCTCGGCAGCAAAAGAAATGCCAACGACCCAAATCAAAACACCCAATGGCTTGCGCCCCGAGTGTAAAAGAATGTCATCCCAGTAATTAGCCGTTTTAGCGGCGCGCTTTTCGGCTCCGTCCAAAAATAGTTTGGAGAAGAAACGCGCCGTACCGGTCAACAAAACAATAGCGAAAACTTCGATTATCCAGCGATGGGCCAGCAGATAATCAAACACATTAGAGAAGCCGTCGGACATACTACTTCGTGCCTTTTTAAAGGTGGGCTAGGTGCACAGACTATAGGCCGTTTGCCGAGAAACGCCAAACCATCAGAGCCAAAGCGACGTAGTCACGACACAAGCGGCACTTCGCGTTTTGGCCCGCGTTCGACCTAAGAAAGGCACAGCCTGGACGACTCGATAACTGAAAGACGCAAAAACTGAAAG
>DJYW01000073.1:7521-8554 GCA_002450255.1 Gammaproteobacteria bacterium UBA6968 | reverse complement strand
AAAAACTGAAAGACATCTAAACCAGGAACGAGGCAGCGCTTAAACAATCGCATTGGGCAGATCAGAAACCATTTACAAAAGCCTGTTTAAATAACCAGTTATCTGTATATACTTCCACCCTGTTTATTTAATCAGGGGTCAGTATGGCTATTCGAGGCACGTCGATCACGCCGACAGGTGTGCAACTTACCGAACGTCAAAGCCAGGTGTTAGCGCTGGTGCGACGACACATTGATGATACCGGCTACCCACCAACGCGCGCGGACATCGCTCGCGAACTCGGGTTTAAGTCCGCTAATGCGGCGGAAGAGCATTTAAAAGCGCTGGCGCGCAAGGGCGTTATCGAAATGATTCCCGGCACTTCCCGCGGCATTCGTCTGGTCTTGGACGCGGCAGACGAGGGTTTACCTCTGGTGGGGCGCGTCGCTGCGGGTGATCCGATTCTGGCGGAGGAGAACATCGAGGACCGTGTTGATCTCCCAGCAGGCTTTTTTCGACCACGCGCTGATTATCTCTTGCGGGTACGAGGCGACAGTATGATGAAAGTCGGCATTCTAGATGGCGATTTACTGGCTGTGCACAAAACTAAGCAAGCGACCAACGGCCAAATTGTGGTTGCTCGAATCGATGATGAAGTGACGGTGAAGCGATTTCAGCGCACAAAGGCCCGAGATCAGATTTTGCTGTTACCAGAGAATGATGCATATGCGCCCATCGAAGTTGATTTGAGGCAACGCCAATTCGCAATCGAAGGCCTTTCGGTAGGCGTGATTCGACAACAGCTCTGAGTTTCTCAAAAAAACATCATCCTGCAGCGCCAAAGCTGAGCATTTAGTGCTGAGCATTTACTGCTGACCGGTTAGCTGTTTAGCGTCTAGCGTTGGCGAGAGCGAATCAGCAAACGCTCAAGTGTCCCCAACAGGCTGAGACATCGTTGTCGACGCAATCTGTCTCAGCTTGCCTACTGACGAGGAGACCCCTGCACGCTCCGTTAGCTTTTAATCAGTTAGCCTTTGATCAGTTAGCCTTTAAC
>DJYW01000073.1:0-7245 GCA_002450255.1 Gammaproteobacteria bacterium UBA6968 | reverse complement strand
CTTTTAATCAATTAGCCTTTAATCAATTAGCCTTTAATCAGTTAGCCTTTAACCAGTTAGCCTTTAACTGCGCGCTTCTTCGTACCCGCCTTAGCCTTTGGTTTCGCCGTTGGTTTGGCTTCTTCCACCCAATGACCGTTCTGGTAAAACGCTTTCCAGCCAGACGCCTTACCCTCGATTTCTGTTTGCACGTACTGCTCTTTGGTTTTTCGGCTGTAGCGAATAATGGCCGGATTACCGTCAGGATCTTGTTCCGGTGCGTCTAGCAAATAACGAAACTTTGGATCCAGTTCATTCGCGTGCGGCTTCAGCTCCAGCACTTGTGGGGCACGCGTCTCGCGATGCTTCGGGAACTGACTTGCAGCGAGGAAGATGCCTGATGCGCCATCACGCAACAGATAGTGGTCTTCCACTTTTTCGCAACGTAACTCGGGCATAGGAATCGGATCGGCTTTAGGCGGCGCAGGTTCGCCGTTACGCAACAATTTACGGGTATTAGGACAGGCCATACAGCCGAAATATTTACCAAAACGACCAGATTTCAGCTGCATTTCCGCGCCGCATTTATCGCACTCCAACAACGGCCCGTCATAGCCCTTGATCTTAAAATGCCCTGCCTCGATCTCATAGCCGTCGCAATCCGGATTATTGCTGCAGACATGCAGCTTACGACCCTCGTCAACCAAATGACTGAGCATAGTCGTTTGACATTTAGGACATTTACGCATGCGACGCAGGAGCTTAGATTCGCCCTCTTCATCCTCGTCGAGATCGACTGCTTCTTCTCCAGGGATCAAATTCAGGGTCTTTGTGCAGCGCTCTTTTGGTTTCAGCGCGTAACCCGAGCATCCTAAGAAGACACCGGTGGAACCGTTGCGAATCTGCATTGGCCGTTGGCAACTCGGGCACTCTATTTCGGTATCTGTCGGTACATTGGGCCGCATGCCTGCGTCTTTGTCGGATGCCTGCACCAGCTTGCTGCTGAAATCGCCATAAAATTCGTCAAGCACGCTATCCCAAGCTGCATCGCCTGCTGCCACCTGGTCCAGTTGTTCCTCCATGCTTGCGGTAAAACCGTAATCCATAAGGTTGGCAAAATTTTCGGTTAACCGGTCGGTAACTAACTCACCAATCTTTTCGGCGTAAAAGCGTCGGTTATTTAAGGTAACGTAGCCTCGATCCTGGATGGTCGAAATGATGCTCGCATAAGTCGATGGGCGGCCAATACCAAGCTTTTCCAACTCGCGTACTAAACTCGCTTCGCCAAATCGAGGCGTCGGTTTGGTGAAATGCTGTATGCCGATTAACTCCTCTCGCGACAGCGTTTCACCCGCTTGGAAATCTGGCAATGGCGTGTCTTCTTCTTTTTTCGAAATCGGCGGCAATACGCGAGTAAAACCGTCGAACTGAATGATGCGACCACGCACACGAAGTTCATAAGCGCCCGCGCCGACTTGAATATTGGTGCTCAAATATTGCGCATCAGTCATCTGGCAGGCTAAGAACTGATTACGAATGAGGTCGTACAAGCGGACTGCATCTGCATCAACACCGTCAAGGTGTTCAGGCCGAGTGCCCACATTAGAAGGCCGAATCGCTTCGTGAGCTTCTTGCGCATCTTCTTTGCTGCTGTATCGCCGCGGCGCTTCAGGCAGGTACGCCGCACCATACTGAGAATCGATATGCGTACGGCAAGACTCGACGGCTTCTGCGCTCAAGTTAGTTGAGTCGGTCCGCATATAAGTGATGTACCCGGCTTCGTAAAGACGCTGGGCCATAGTCATCGTTTTCTTGACTGAAAAACTCAGACGCGTGCTCGCAGACTGTTGCAAGGTAGAGGTAATAAACGGCGCATTAGGCTTAGTCCGGGTAGGCCGATCCTCACGCTTACTTACGACGAACGCTTCTGCTTCTAACTCAGCTAATGCGGCATCCGCAGCCTCTTTACTACCCGGCCGGAATGCAGCGCCGTTATGCCGCATGACTTGAAAGCGTGTCGGGCCAGGACTACTAGTTTGCTTTAGGTCAGCGAAAACATCCCAGTATTCTTCAGGGATGAACGCTCGAATCTCGCGTTCTCGCTCAACGATAAGCCGCACCGCAACACTTTGCACACGACCGGCAGACAAGCCTCTTGCAACTTTATTCCACAACAACGGTGATAGTTCAAAGCCAACGACTCTATCTAGAAAGCGCCTGGCTTGTTGAGCATGGACGCGATCCATATCGATTTCGCCGGGGTCCTGAAACGCTTCTTGAATCGCCTTGCGAGTAATTTCGTTAAAAACAACCCGCCGATAACGTTGCGTATCGCCGCCAATTGCTTCGCGAAGATGCCAGGCTATCGCCTCACCCTCGCGGTCTAAATCCGTAGCCAGATAGACTTCGGGTGCGTTCACGGCTAATTTTTTAAGCTCAGCAACCACTTTTTCCTTGCCGGGCAGAATCTCGTAATCGGCTCGCCAATTCTTATCTGGATCAACCCCCATTCGACGCACTAATTGCTGTCGGGCGCGCTTCTTTTTATAGGCTTCACGTTTAGCTGGCGTAAGCGCTCTGGTTTTTTCAGCTTCTTTTGCTCGCGCTTTCGGATCGACCTCTTTGCCGCCAGTCGGTAGGTCACGAATGTGGCCGACACTGGACTTCACAATAAACTCTTTACCGAGGTAACGATTGATAGTGCGCGCCTTTGCAGGCGATTCAACGATGACGAGTGATCGGGCCATATCTTGTTGTTACTTCCTTTTTCGGGTCCGGTTAGCTAGATCGCACAGAGATTAGGTCGGGCAGAGCATCAAGTCTTCGCTGGGCGAGTGCATCCCTGCTGCAGACTATGTCTACCCAAAGTGGCGGTTTATAGGACGGTGTTCGCCTCGCTGTCAAGAATCTTCCGCGTCGGATGGATACGCGGCTAAGATCAAATCGCGAATGGTAGTGAGTGCTGCAAACAGTTGGTTCAAGGTAGAAAACGGATCGTTTACCTGTAAATTTGCGTCTAAAGAAGCTTGTTCAGGTGATCTCACAGCAGCCTTCTCCAGCCAAAAAGCGGTGACAAAGTGGGTAGAAAGGCCGACAGCAAGCACATCGATCGGTAGCTTCGCCATGGCAGCCGCTAAATTCGCCGCGTGATGAGGATTGTCGAAAAGTGCGCTAGCCTGTGTCACCGCGTCAGCGTCCTCCTGAATATAACCCCATCGAGTAACCGGTGGAGGATGAGGCGCATCAACTGCCTCAAGCTGCAAAGCATTGTCCGAGGTGTGGTCTAAACCAGCAAGATGCGTGACCGGAACAGTCGGCTGAGCCGGCAAGCGAATCAGCCGCAACTCAGACAGCCCTTCGCAGCGGCGCCCAAACGGTAGTTGGTAACCCGCACAGGGACTTTCGGCGACTTTAACCTGAGCGCCTGCTGTAACCCGATCTTCAGCAGAGGGGTCCAACTTAGGGACTTGTCCCATCTGAATGTTCAGACCAATTTTGCGGGCCTGTAATCGCAAAGTGGACAGATATTGATCACTCTTGCTGGGCAACAAGTAAAGTACAGGACCGATAGCCAACACCAACGCCAAAGCCACTACTAACCAAGTCATGTTGTTCCTCGCCTTCGCAAACACGAAATCGCTAAAACCATCGATTGCCAAACGCTGAAGCAAACTGCCTTTTGTCGACGCGAATCCTACACCGGCATCACCGAATTGAACTGATCCTAAAGCACTCGAGCTACGACGAAAACCATCTCTTGCAACCGATTACCGTCGAGCCGCCAAAATTTTTACCGCTGCGACAATGTAGAACGTAACGAATCACAGGTATCTTGGCGTGAACCCATTGGCAAGATGTTGCGCGCGAGGGGCGAGGCAACTGCGTAAAGGTGGTCACAGACGGCCACATAGCTGGCCAAAGACGACCACCCTGTCGCGACCGCTTTTATTTGCAGCAACCCTAAGAGACCACCTGGCTGCTCCCTTGGCGTAATTCCCGGGGCCTGTCCGCTCAGCACAAAAGCCAACCGAACCGGGGCCGACTTATATCCCGAACTCGATAGCGTCTGGCGTCCTAGCGCAGCGGCGTAAAGATTGTCAGTGAAATCAGTTCGTCCGTTGCTGTCGCCTCGTGCACCAGCAAAAAGAATTAAACCGCAGCGGCTAAGAACGACTTCTCTATTTCGGCCACCCCGCATCATCGGGATTGTCGGAGACCCCGTTCCAAGGTAAGGTCCGGCCAATCGCGTAACCAAATAAGCAGCATGTCTGACTACACTAAACTTGTGCTAGCCGTTGATCTGACCGAAGAGTCCAACGTGGTCGCTCAGCGAGCCCTCGCTATCGCCCGCGACAGTCAGGCGATCATTCATTTAGTTCACGTCATCGAACCTTTAGGCCTGACTTATGGTGGCGATTTGCCAATGGATGTTTCTGCTGTGCAAAACCAAATTCAAGAACAAGCGGCCGCACACCTCAAAGAATTTGGTCGAAGGCTAGATATCAGCGAAAGCGAACAACACCTAATCTTTGGCAGACCGGAAAGCGAGATCCAAAAAGCCGCTGAAGAGATCGGCGCAGATTTAATCGTTGTTGGGAGCCATGGCCGGCACGGCTTGGCTTTGTTGCTAGGCTCTACAGCTAACGGCGTATTGCATGGCGCAACTTGCGATGTCTTAGCCGTACGTGTGGGTACGATCCCCAGCAACGAAAAAATCGATTCAGCCTGATCTACGGTTGACGTAAGCAAACCTATGGAAAACCTTTTACGGACCATTGTCGTAACTGCGTGCTTAGCAACCGCATTCTTCGTAGCACCATTCTACGCTCACACTAATCCATTAAAGCAAGCCTCTTTCAGCGACAGACAGCTATATCAAAGCGCTGTCAACGACATCAATCGCGGGCGCGTCAGCGCCTTCAAACGCAAAGCCGAGGAACTTGATGGCTATGTTTTGGCACCCTATCTCGAGTATCACTATCTGTCTCATCACATAGCGCAAACGTCGCCACAAGACATGCAGGCGTTCCTCTCAGCCAACGGCGATTTACCCGTCGCCCGCCTGACCTTCAGCCGCTGGTTAAAATCGTTAGGCAAGCGCCGACAATGGAAAACCTATCTGCAAAATTATCAAGCGTCGGAAGATGCAGCATTGCAGTGCTATTACTTGCGCGCGTTATACGGCACCGGTAAGCGCACCGCGGCTTTAGATCAGGTCGAGCCGCTGTGGTTGGCACCAAAGTCACAACCCAAAGCCTGCGATCCGATTTTTGATGTTTGGCGCGGCACGGACCGCTTTAACGAGGATGTCGCCTGGCAGCGTTTTCACGAGGCGATACAAGCCAACGAAAGAACCTTCGCACGCTATCTGCTGCGATTTTTCTCTGGCGGCAATCGGCGTGCAGCCGATTGGTATTGGACTCTCCATACCGAACCAAGCCGTTTACATCGCAAACAAGAGCTGCGCCAAGACTCACCAAAATATCGGCAAGTGATCGCGCATGGGCTGCGACGCTTGAGCCGCAATAAACCCGAACAAGCCTGGCAACTGTGGGATCACTACCAGGACTCACATAGTTTTCCGATCGAAGTCGCCAATCGTCTCAATATCGATCTGGCCATTGCACGCGCAAAAGCAGGTGTATTTCCGGCTGCGGAATGGCGCGACAGTATCACGCAGGTCAATGACATAACCGCGTTAGTCGATGCTGCCGTCAAGCGGCAGGACTGGTCTCAAACCCTATTTTGGCTGGAGCGACTGCCTGACTTAGATCGAGCAGAGCCGCGCTGGCAATACTGGTTAGGCCGCTCCCTGGTCGCGGTCGGCGACACCTCGGAACGCGCTAAACTGACTTTTCAAGCGCTCGCCAATGAACGCCATTACTATGGCTTTTTAGCTGCGCGAGAAATCGGTTCCGCACCGAAATTAAATGCGCAAGCCATGTCAGCGCCTGTGGCCGGACAGCGCGATGCGGAGTTGTTACAGCGTTTTCCAGGACTGGCTCGTGCGGTAGAACTGTTTGCCGTAGGCGATGCGCTGAATGCCAGACGCGAATGGAATCGCGTTAGCGCCATGATGAACCGAACCGAACGTCAGCACATCGCGCATATCGCTAAGAACATTGGCCAGCTTTTAGTTGCCATACGGACGGCTACGGATGCGGATGCGATGGACGACGTGGAGTTACGCTTTCCGCGTAATTACACGCCTCACTATGCGGAGGCCGCGCACGTCACCGGTCTGGACATCAATCTATTACAAGCCATTACCCGGCAAGAGTCCGCTTTCAACCCGCGAGCCAGGTCGAGTGCTGGTGCCAGGGGGCTCATGCAACTTATGCCGGCAACTGCCGCTATGGTCGCTAAGCGGGCGCGCATGTCGAAACCTTTAACGAGCGACTTATACCAGCCGAATACCAATATTCGGCTGGGCAGTTTTCATCTAGCCTGGCTTATTGATCGCTATGACGGTAACCGGCCGTTCGCCATCGCCGCTTACAATGCGGGTGAGCGACGCGTCGATCGCTGGATTAAGGAAAATGATGATCTACCTATGGATATATGGATTGAAACCATTCCATTCCGGGAAACACGCAATTACGTCAAAAACGTCCTCGCCTTTACACTGGTTTACGGCATGCTCCACGGACAGGTAAGCCAATCCATCTTGTCTGCCAATGAAGCGTTCGGCACCCAAAGTTAGCGCTGCTTGCGCGAGTCGGCGCTAATGACAAGGCAGCCAGCCGATTCACTGATCTAACTCCGCTGCTGCGGCTTGCAGTTTATTCAGCCATCCAGCCACCGCCGATGCGGTAATCGGGGCAGCTAATTCTGCTGTGAGTCCTTGCTGACTTAAGTGCTTTAGCAGCCGCTTTGGCGCCGTGCACGTGAAGACGGGGATGCGTTCCCCATAAGCCGCAATAAGTTCGGCACTTGTTGCGACATCGACGGTTCGCAGCATCACACCACGGGCCTGGGGCAAACCCAGCAACGTGTCTAAAGCAAGGTCACACAGCGAACAATGATCTGTCGTAAACAGCGTGATCTGTAGTCCTTTATCCAACGCACAGCACTCCATTTGTCATCATTTTGTACGGCAAGTCGTACACAAGGCCGGTCAGATAAGAGGCATTTCGTACAACAAAGCTTTGTCAAAGACAGGGGACCCTTACCAGACCACAGCGAGGGAGATCGACCCCTGAAAAGCCTATTAAAAGAAACAGGTAAAAGGAATGGGCAACCGCCCTTGAGAAGAGCAACTCGCTA
>DJYW01000179.1 GCA_002450255.1 Gammaproteobacteria bacterium UBA6968 | reverse complement strand
TAAAGGAACCTCAGTTTACCCAAGTGATTCCTTGGTTTTGCTCTAGTCATTGTTCAGCCTCGAAGCCAGGTCTGTAAGCATCATCACGGCCGGTTTAGGCAGACCAATCTGTCTAGGCGCACCGTTTCGGCTCAACAAATCATGCAAACTGTGCCAATCTCTACCGTGTTCAGCAATCATTAGCGGATGTTTCGTTACGGTAACGTAAACAGGCGTGGCGATAAGATGAAAGTGGGTGAAGGTGTGCTTAAAGCTCGCTGCTGTAGCAATGTCGCCTATCTGTGTTTCTGAAAAACCGAGCTCAGCTAGAACCAGCAGCGGATCGCTATCTTGAGGATATTGCAGAGGCGCCCAAAGTCCTCCCCACAATCCCATTGGCGGGCGTTGCTCTAGCAGGACTTCTTCTGCCGCGTTCATGATTAGAAAAAACTTTGCGCTGCGAGACGGCTTGGCCTGTTTCGGTTTTGGCGTAGGCAGCGTCGCTACTTGGTTAGCCGCAAGACCTTTGCACGTGGTCTGGACCGGACATTCACCGCATTTAGGTTGTTTGCGTGTACAAATCATCGCGCCCAGATCCATGATGGCTTGAGTATAGGTCGCAACATTTTTTTCTGGTGTTAGGGTCGTCGCGACTTCCCAAAGATGCTGGCTCACCGACCGTAAACCAGGAAAACCATGTACTGCCTCGTGACGAGCAAGTACTCGCTTCACGTTGCCATCGAGAATCACTCCGCGTTGATTCTGACTCAGAGCTCGAATAGCGCCAGCAGTAGAAGGTCCGATTCCCGGCAGCGCTTCTAACTCATCTTGTTGGGTAGGTAACTCGCCGTTGTATTGTTCGACAATCGCCTGCGCGGATTTATGTAAATTGCGCCCTCGCGCGTAATAGCCCAGGCCGGTCCAATGGTGCAGAACATCGTCCAGCTCTGCTGCAGCCAACGCGGTGACTGACGGGAAAGCTTGCATGAACCGTTGATAGTAATCGATAACTGTCACGACTTGAGTCTGTTGCAGCATGATTTCGGACACCCAGACTCGGTAAGGAGTCGGTTCTAACTGCCAAGGTAGGTCTTTGCGGCCGAATTGACGCTGCCAGCGGACTAAGGCCGCTGCAAATTCGCTCATTCTTATTATTGATCCTGTGGTTGTTTACTTTTCTGCTTCAAATCACGTTGTTTTTGTTCAAGTGCTTTTTTGAGGTCTTGTTTGTGCGGAGCGCCGTTGCGCCTTCTTTCAAATAGATCGCTAAGCCTTGATTTCGTCTCGCGCAGGCGTTCCGGTAGAGCGTCATTCAACTTCTCTCGAAGAGAAACGATTTTTGCGTCTGTCATGCCGGTGATAGACCGTTTAATTGTTTCACCTATATCGATTTTGGGTTTGCAATTCGGTTCTTTAAGCGACCCGTCGCAGGTGAACTTTAACGGTATTCCCTGCAAAAATTTTGGAAATTTGATGCCAAGGTTGTTCGTAACAGGCTGTTTATTTTCAGGCGCCACTTCTTCTTTAAAGGCCGCAGCGCTCTTACGAGCCTCAACAATTATCGAGCCGTTCAAAGACATATCTCCTGAGGTTAAATCGAATTGCCCTCCAGCATCCAAGAGTAAGTTATCTGCGCGCATCTTTAGGGTGCCTTGTTCACCCTTTTGAAACCAGCTCGCGTTCAGCTTGGCATAGCCCAAAGGGTTGGTTAGTGGTGCTAACTTTAATTGCGCCAGCCCCTGCGCCCCGATTTTCTCGATGATGGCATTGATCCCGCTGACATCCATACCACCATCGATACCATTAAACTCAACTTCTCCAGTTAAATTTTTGATGAGCGCCGCGAGGGTAATACCGGTTGTTTCATGCAAAGAGTTGAGATTCAAGGAACCGCGCCAATCTAGGTCTGATTCAAAGCTTCGTAAAATCTCAGCCACGCCAATTGCGTCCGCCTTAGTCTTTAAACGCCACACAGGACTCGCCTGGTTGCCGTCTAAATTAAGATTAAAGCGTGCGGGTGGCCCGGCGCCGTGCTTTGCTTTTCCATCGACCAGAATTACTCCGTTACTGAGTGAGGCGTCTACCGCTACAGATTCGACGAGGTGAAAAGGGTTGGTGAATTTTAGTAATTTACAGGTCCCACTGCCCGACAATCCCAGCAACATGCTTGGATCGAATAGCGCTTCGGAGGCCAGCGTATTGGCCTCTACTTGTGCAGAGATTAGCGCAGCATTTTTCTCCTTCTCCTTTATTGCTTGGTTCGCGAGCATTTTGTTGTTTGCGACAAGCTCCGGCCCACTAAACGCAATTGCTTGGGGATTCGAGGCTCCTGTAGTTATTGACCTCGCTGCGCTATAGCCAGTCGAAGCAGCAAAAAAGGCTGGTGTTATTTCCCCTGTTCCAGAGCAGTTTGCGTTCAGCCAGGGGGAATTGATCTCCGAGTTGTGCAACGTCACGCCATACCCTCTTCCCGTCTGAGGGTACGGGTCTCTACCTCGCAACTGGTCAACGCTTAACCTGGCTTCAAAATGCACTTGTTCGGCGTCGGAATTATCCAGGTTCGAGCCTTCTCCCTTTAAGGGGGATAGACGCAAGGCGCCTGTTAAATTCATAGCATGGCCAAAAGCCAGTGGCGCTAGTGTGAGGGACGGGAAGTCATAATGGCTGGTGTCGCTTACTAAATAGAGCCCTTTCAGAGCGATCTCTTGAATAACCCAGTTTTCGGGTTGGCTAAGCAAATCGATCAGCCGTGTGCTAACGGTTGCCTTATGAATCTCGACGCTGTGTAGCTGGCTGGCTTTCGTCCCGCCTGTCATCTCGGTTTTTGTGTCGGCTACGGCAATGTCCTCTAGAACTAAGGTAATGGAAGGAAAAAATTGCCAGCTTAGTGAGCCTCGAATCATTACTGGGCGCGCAAGCTCGGCGCTCGCGATTTTTTCTATGTCGTTGCGTAAGACCTCGGGGTCGCCGAGCATATAGACGACGGTTCCAATTGTGAGAATACCGAGGAGGAAAACAGCCAAGATTATTTTGCGAATCCACTTCATCTGATCAAATTCCTTTAAACTGGAGGTACCAAACCCGCTCCTAGTCGAGGCGTGTGGGTGAGATTAATGTAGGAAGTGAATAGATGGCTGTCGATAGTTTTGACCCGAAAGCGGTTAATGCACCGCTCACCGGTAGCATGATTACCGAGTTAAGTGCGTTGGCCAAGGCAGCGGCGCCCCCAAGTTGTGAAGAATTGACATTACAACCTGAACAAATCACTCGCTTTGCGCCTTACGCTGCACACAACGATTGGTCTGTCCATACCGGTACCTTAAGTGAGGCTGAATTGCTCAGCTTGATTCGTTTGTTTACCCTCGGTGAACGGCAGTACGCAACGTGGGCTGCGGGTGCCAAGTCGCCGGTGGTGGCAATGGTTAGTGAGCTCAAATCCAGAAACGCGCTACCCGCCGATCTCAACAGCTGGATCAAGCAACATACCAAGAATCGTTTTCTACCCTATGGCGACCTGATCCAGCGGCTGTAATTGTGAGCCGTGGGCATTACACTGCGCCCGCAAACGCCTCGAGGGCCAGACATCATATCAATCGAGTCTTTGGCTACTTTTTTCGGCTTCGTTTTTCGGACTTGGAAACAAGATGGATATAGAACACCGCACCAGTACGGTCACTCGCGATACTAGCGAAACGCAGATTAACGTCACCCTCAATCTAGACGGTCAGGGTACGGCAGAGCTTGTCACTGGCGTGCCCTTCTTTGACCACATGCTCACCCAGATCGCGCGCCATGGGCTCATCGACCTGCATGTGATTGCTAAGGGTGACTTAGATATCGACGCACATCATCTGGTCGAGGACGTGGGCATTGTGCTCGGGCAGGCTTTGCGGGAGGCCGTTGGCGATAAAAGTGGCCTAACCCGCTACGGCCATGCTTATGTGCCTTTGGATGAAGCTTTGTCACGCTGCGTAGTCGACTTGTCTGGCCGTCCGGGCCTGCATTATCGCGTGGACTATACGCGTGGCCGAGTTGGCGAGTTCGATGTCGATTTACTGCGCGAATTTTTTCAGGGATTTGTTAATCACGCCATGTTGACCCTACATCTCGACAACATACATGGTGACAATGCTCACCATCAGGCCGAGACGCTGTTCAAAGCCTTCGGTCG
Organism: Gammaproteobacteria bacterium UBA6968; assembly: GCA_002450255.1. Classification (GTDB taxonomy): domain Bacteria; phylum Pseudomonadota; class Gammaproteobacteria; order Pseudomonadales; family Azotimanducaceae; genus UBA4421. The sequence goes on along the minus strand of DJYW01000179.1, from coordinate 31,175 downwards.
CGCTCTGCGTATGGCAGTAACCTCAGACCCTCGCATGGCGGGCATTGTGCCGTCTACGAAAGGTAGCCTTTAGCCCATGATCCTTATTCCCGCGATCGATCTGAAAGAAGGCCAGTGTGTTCGGCTGCGTCAAGGTCGTATGGATGATGCGACAGTGTTCTCGAACGATCCGGTTGCTACCGCCGAACATTGGCTTGCTGAAGGCTGTCGCCGCTTGCATATCGTTGATTTAGATGGCGCGTTTGCTGGCCACCCAAAGAATGCTGAGTTGATCTCAACAATGGTCACGGCTCTTGGCGAGGTTCCAGTGCAGGTGGGTGGCGGCATTCGCAGTACAGATATTGCCGCAGCTTATTTCGACGCTGGCGTGGCGAATGTGATTATCGGAACTCAAGCGATCCGAGAGCCGGCGTTTCTAGCCGAGTTAGCGCAGCGCTATCCCCAACAGGTTACGTTAGGCATTGATGCGCGCGGCGGTCGCGTGGCGGTATCCGGGTGGGATGAAGAAGCTGCGGTCGACGCTATGGATCTTGCGCGCAGCACCGCTGATTTGCCCCTCGCTAGCATCGTTTATACCGATATTGACCGCGACGGTATGTTGCAAGGCCTTAACGTAAGCAGTACCCGCGCGTTAGCGGAAGTGGCTGGCGCACCTGTGATCGCTTCTGGCGGCGTGACGAACCTGAATGATCTAAAGCAACTTCAAAGTGTTTTTGCCGATGCGCCGCATCTGCTTTTGGGCGCAATTACCGGGCGCGCCATTTACGAAGGGGAATTGGATTTTTCCGCCGGACAGAAGTTGTTAGATGAGCTTAACGCGCCTCGGTCAACAGGGTAACCGCCGCAGCTAAGGTTCGCGCGTCGTCGCCGTCGGTAACAATGTCAGGCAAAATTCCTCGGTTATGAATTCGTTCACCGTTCTTGTCCAGATAATAGGCTGTGGTCAATTTGAGTCTGCGTTGTTCATCAAACGGCGGTAGCAGCGTTTGCACCGATCCTTTGCCAAAAGTGCGAGTGCCTATCAAGGTTGCTCTCTCATTACGTTGCAGCGCCGTGGCAACTACCTCTGCAGCCGACGCCGAGGCACCGTTGACTAAAACCGCTATTGGCTTACCGGCTAAAATATCGCCCGATTGCGCAACGAACTCGTGATTTTGGTGCGGATGACTGACGTTCTCGGGACCACCGCCACGTGTCACCAACAGTTGCCCTTGATCGACAAACAAATCGGCTACTGCGATAGCTTCTGTCAACAAACCACCGGGATTGTTGCGCAGGTCGATGATCAGACCAGCCATCTCTGACTTTTGTAGATCCGCCAACGCCGCCGCTGCGTGTTCGGCCGTGCCGTAGGAGAACTCTTTTATCCGCAACAAGCCGATCGCATGTTCAAGCTCGCGATGGCTGACGCTTTGAATCGCAATGGCAGCTCTGGTCAGGGTCGAATGAGCTGCTTGCGTAGCGGCCGGACTGATTGTCGCCAACGTCACTTTAGATCCAACAGGGCCGCGTAGCCGTTCCAGTAGCTGGTTAAAGGATTGACCTGCAACGGCTAACGAATCGACCTCAATAAGCTGGTCGCCGCTGTTTATCTTTGCCTTGGCGGCTGGACTGGTCGGCACGACGGATTCTACGAAAATGCCTTTGGCTCGTTGCTGCAGGCGCAGCCCGACGCCGCCATAATGCCCTCGCGACTGCGCTAAATAACTTTCATACGCCAGCTGATCGAGCAGCATGGAATCCGCATCTAGCTGCGTTAACAAGCCATCTATGGCTTTGTTGGTCAGCGCCGCGTGATCCATCGGTGCGACGTAGTGGCGGTTAATTTGCGTGATGGCGCGATATAGGGTCGCGATACTGCGCTGCTCGGCTGAAAAAGAGTATTGGAATAGAACAGCGCCCAATAAGACACCCGTAAGCAAGCTGACGGCCAGGCATATGGTAAATAGAAGCGGACTGCGCATGGATAATTAATCTACGGTAGCGGCATGGCTATGCTGTCCTTGGTTCGTGCCTGAATAAAGTTGGCCTGCGGCGTTGCTGAGCGCACTTGTTCTAACCAGATGACGCCATCGTAGGGCTCGCTGTTGCCACGGGTGCCAATGAAATCAATGTCGCCATCCCCGTCCATATCCCGAGCCAACCATTTATCGTACATCCCGCGCTTGCGCCGCGAGATGTCGTGACGAATCCATCGCGCAGTGACGTTTTGGCTGCCAGGATTTTCGAACCAGACAATGCGTCCTAGCGGACTTGCGGCGGTTACGTCGGCACCGTCTTCGGCTCTTGGGCCGCGGCTATAGCTCCCGGCAAATGCGTCGAGATCGCCGTCGCCGTCGATATCTGCCATGCGCACCGAAACCAGTTGATCTGGGTCGATGGTACCTAAAACGTGCGTTTGCCAGACTGACTTCGAGCCGGACTTTTGCGAGGTGGGTGCAGCGAGCCACAAAAGATAGTGCGGCCACGCAGTGCTGATGATGTCGAGACGAGCGTCGCCGTTGAGGTCTGCATACGCCATATTAAAACCGGTTAGCGCGGATTGTTCAGGCTGATCTTTGGCGTCAATGGCATGCTGTTTAAACACATTGTCACCTTTATTTTCGAGCCAAAAAATACGTTGCTCGCGACGACTACCAGCAACGATGTCCAGGTCACCATCGCCATCTAAATCGACTGGTTCCGCATTGATGGGAATGCGAACCTGCGCCAGTACCTGCTCTTGCCATAGATTGCCATCCAAGGCGTTAGCTGGCAGATGGAACTGAGAAATATTGTTGATGTCCTGATCAGCGTCGGTGGTGTTCTGAGAACCCTTGTTGGTCGCAATCACCTCCGGGCGACCGTCTGCATTGGTATCAGCAAAAAACACCCTGATAAACGAGCCACGATTTTGCGTGATCATGGGAATGGTATTGGCCCAGCGAGCGGATCTCGCTGTTTCACCGGGATTTTCAAAGTAAATGAGATGCGCGAGTTCACAGGCTACAACAATATCCGGATATCCATCTTGATTGACGTCAGCGATGCTGACATCTTCAGCCGCTGCCGCTTCAACGCCGGAGGCCAGGGTTGTCAAGTGCCAGGTGTTCGGGTCTACACTACCAAAAGCGATGCGCACATGGCCGATGGGTTTGCCGTCATAAACCGTGTCAGATTCGTGTACGGAAACGATATCGAGATACCCATCTTGATCCAGGTCCGCCATGGCTAATCCGTCGCTACCGGTTAGATCCAGGCCGCCAATTGCTGAGTCATCAATGATGTGTTCGCGCCAGCTGATAAAAGCGTTTGTCTGATCTTTTACCCGCGCCTGGCTGAGCTGATCGGCGACACTGACGATTGACTCGGCTTGACTCGCTGGTATAGCGATGCTGAGCAGCGCAGCAATACAGTGAACCAAAAGCGTTCGATTGGGTGGGTGTCGCTGCCAGCCAAGTAGCGTTAGTGGCATTTTCATCTCTCCGAAAGTCTTCACTGAGTAAAGTTGTAAACGCATCAGACCGCGAAAAGCTTGTTGGTTCAACGGCGCACCCAAGTAATGGGGTCTTTTGGCACGCCCTTGTGGCGCAGTTCAAAATACACGCCAGTGCTTGTGGCCCCGCCGCTATTACCTGCGGCGGCTATGATTTCGCCCCCTTCCACCCAGTCCCCAGGCTGCTTTTCTAGCGTGTCGGTGTGCCCATACAGGCTCATATAATCGCCGCCATGGTCGATGATAGTAATGAAGCCGAAGCCTCTAAGCCAATCTGCGAAGACCACTTTGCCGCGATAAATTGCGGTGATGGGATCGCCCACGTTGCCACTGATTTGTAGACCCTGCCAGGACATAAGGCCCGCTGATCGCGTTTGTCCAAAGGCCGCGCGAATGCTGCCTCGCAGCGGCAGAGACAAAGACCCTCGAGCCGCAATGAAATCCTTACCGTCAAGAGTACCCAGGCGTGCTTGCAGCGTGCGCAAGAGCGCCTCTAGCCGCTGCTGACTTGCGACAAGTTGGGTACGCTGTTTTCTCTGATCTGCTGTTTCTCGCTGCAGTTGCTCAATAGACTTTTTGCGCTCCGCACGAACTGTTGCAAGGCTGTCTACCTCGCGCTGCAAAAGCGCCACTTGGTTTAGCTTCAGTTGTTGGCTGTCGAGTAATCGCGCGTTGGCGAGCTCCAGTTGATTGACCGTTATCTGATATTGGTTAACCACTTCCAGGCGAGCTTCACTGAAATAACCGTGATAGCGCACGAGCTCGGGTAGTTGCTCGGCTTTTTCACGATTGAGCAGCCGTTTGAGAAAGTCGTCCCCACTGAGTCGATAGGCAGCTCGGATGTGTTTTTCTACGGCGGCCAGTTGAATCTGCTGGCGCTCTTGTAGGGTCTCGCGTTCTGCAAGCGCCTCTTCGAGCTCGTTATTGATCAGATTCAGATTGGCATTCTCTTTGCCTATGACTTGGTTGAGGTCTGCTATCGCGAGGTCTTGATCACGTAGGCCAGTTTGCAATTCGTTGCGCTTTTTTTCTGCATCTGACAGCCATTCGTCCAACGCGTTCAGGGCTTTCAGAGTGTCGGCTAGCTCAGCTTGAGTTTGCGTTACCTCCACCATGCCGCCACTTGGTTGAGCGCTGACTGTTATCGGGCAAGCGGCGAGTGCCGCACAAACGCATAGCAGACGTGCGCTGCGCTTCACTACAGCTCAAGCGCTTCGTTGCGAAGGCATGGCAGGATTGGAATTGCTGTTAGGCTTTTTCCTACCGCTGGCTGGTCCCTGTGAAGCCGGATCGATTAATGAGCGGCCGGTCATCTCTTCGGGTACGGGCAGACCCATCAATTCCAATAGGGTCGGCGCCACGTCCGCTAACGCCCCTTGTTGTACCAGTTTGACGTCCCGCTGGCCGATATAGACAAGCGGCACCAAGTTAGAGGTATGTGCGGTATGTTCTTGCTGAGTATTTGGGTCGCGCATTTGCTCGCAGTTACCGTGATCGGCGGTAACCAACATTTGTCCGCCCGTGCTATTGATGGCTTCTTGCAGGCTGCCAAGGCACCGGTCGAGTGTCTCAACCGCTTGAATCGCTGGCTGAAGTTTTCCGGTGTGACCCACCATATCCCCATTGGCGTAGTTGCAGACAATGACATCAAATCGGCCAGCGTGAATCGCATCCACCAATTCGTTGGTCACGCGCTTTGCGTTCATTTCTGGCTGTAAATCATAGGTGGCAACATCGGGTGAGGGAATCAGCACACGTTCTTCCCCGTCGAAAGGTTCTTCGCGTCCGCCGGAAAAAAAGAAAGTGACGTGTGCGTATTTTTCGGTCTCAGCGATACGCAGCTGCTGCATGTTTTGTTTCGCGAGATACTCGCCAAGCGTATTTACAAAACGTTCTGGGCCAAACGCACAGGGCAACTTTATGTCGTCTGCATATTGAGTCAGTGTGATGAAGCTGCTCAGGTTGACGGTTGAACGTCTCGTAAAGCCGTCGAAGTCGGCGTCTGCGATAGCGCGAGTCAGTTGGCGAGCGCGGTCAGCGCGGAAGTTCATGAAGACCAAAGCGTCTTCATCTTTGAGTTTGACGGGCAGGTCGCCGGCGGCGTGTATGGCCACGGGCTGAATAAATTCGTCAGTCTCGCCGCGCGCATATGCCGCATCTAGCGCATCCATAGCATCGGCCGCATGAAACGGCGCTTCGCCGCGCACGATGAGATTGTAGGCACGTTCTAGTCGGTCCCAGCGCCGGTCGCGATCCATCGCAAAGTAACGCCCAGTCAGGCTTGCGAATTGTCCGCAGCCAAGCTCGCCGAACAGTGCATCGGCGTTTTTTATTGAGCCTGCCGCGCTGCGTGGCGGTGTATCGCGGCCATCTAGAAAACCGTGTAGATAAATTTCTCGTATACCCTTCGCTGCGGCATTGCGAATCAGTGCAAAAATTTGCTCCTCGTGGCTGTGTACCCCGCCAGCGGAGAGCAACCCCATAACGTGAAGCGCCCCGTTAGTTTGTTCCAGCTTGGTAAATACGTCACAGATGACAGGGTTCTGCGCAAAATCCTCGGTATCGATGGCGTGATTGATTCGGCTAAAGTCCTGGTGGACGATGCGGCCAGCACCAAGGTTCATATGGCCGACTTCAGAATTACCCATTTGCCCTGCGGGTAAGCCGACATCCACGCCAGAACCAGAAATTAGGCTGCGCGGATGGTTTTGCCATAAAGCGTCCCAAACCGGGGTTTGCGCTTGTGCTATCGCGTTGTCTTGTGAATGCTCGCTGTAACCAAATCCATCTAAAATAACCAACAGTGTGGTTTGCTTCATGGTTTGATAACTCCAGATCTAAGTCGATAAAGCGAAAGTCTAGCAAAAAAGCGAAATCGGGTGGCTCGTTTATAGTTGTCCAGAATAGGGTTTCGAGAAAACCACCCGTGTATACTATCCGCCCGAAAAACGCGCAGCAGCATTTAAGGTTCAATGAATGGAACAGTTTTTTACCTTCATCGGCAATCATCCATACCTGGTCGGCATCTTTGTTCTTCTTCTGATCTTAACCATTCGCAACGAATTATCACGCGGCGGTCCAACCGTGGGCACGCAGGAACTAACGCGCCTTGTTAACTCGGAGAACGCTGTGGTCCTTGATGTTCGCGAAACAACGGAATTTAAACAAGGCCACATTGTTGGCGCCCTCAATATTCCTCATGAAGCCTTGGCGGATCGTCTCAACGAACTCAAAAAATATAGTGATCGAAAGCTGATCATTGCCTGCAACATGGGTCAGCATTCTGCGTCTGCTGGCACGATGCTGCGCAAGAACGGTTTCGACAATGTGAGTCGTCTTAGCGGTGGCATTACCGAGTGGCGCGGCCAAAACCTGCCTTTGGTCAAGTCATGATAGAGCAACATTAGGTAGTGCCTAGTAAGGCCACTGAAAGACAAGCATAGGGCAACCTCCGGAAGCCGCATACAATCAAACGATTTTTAGCCAAGCCAGACTACTTCACGAAACAATAGATGCACAAAGAGGCAGTTCTCACCGCAACTAACAGGTGCCGTGACGGCTCGCCGACAAGCCAACGACCGCTCGAAATTCAACAGACACGCTTTAAGACATAGCGCAAAGGATACAAGATCATGGCGGAAGCAGAACAAGCTCCAATGCGCATGCGCATCGATAAAATCTATCTCAAGGACGCCTCGTTTGAGTCCCCTGCAAGCCCACAGATCTTCGTTTCGACGTGGCAACCTGAACTAAAACTGGATGTGAATACCAGAGTGACGCCGCTCGAAGGGAATTTGCACGAAGTGGTTTTGACCGTTACGGCGACGGCCCTGCAAGAAGATAAACCGGGGTTTATCGCAGAAGTGCAGCAAGCCGGTATCTTCCTCATAGAGGGGGGCGATGCAGCGCAGTTGGCTCAGGTACTTGGTATTGCTTGCCCCACGACCTTGTTTCCGTATGCGCGCGAGGCAGCGGATGCGTTGGTCGTGAAGGGCGGTTTCCCGCCGCTGCAATTGGCGCCGATCAACTTCGAGTCACTTTATATGCAAGCGCGGGAAAACCAAGCTGCCGAACCGAATCCAGAGGAAGGCGGTTCTGAACCGGGTTCCGATCCATCCCGGGTCACACACTAAGCCTAAACGACGCGCCGCAGAAGCGTTATCGGGCGTTAGGGAAGCCTTGCTGCCGCAGAGCCTCGAATGCAGCAATGGCGACTGCATTTGACAGATTGATGCTGCGAGAGTCGCTTCGCATGGGGATGCGCAGTTTTAGTTCTGGCGCGAAGCTCTCCAAAACGTCGATGGGTAAGCCGCGCGTTTCTGGACCGAACAATAGCGCCGAGCGGTCGCTAAAGGTTGCGTCCGCATAATTCCGTGAAGCTTTGGTTGTAAAAGCGTAGACGCGGTCTGCGTCGATTGCAGCCAAGCAGTCTCGTAGTGAATCGAACAGAGCGACGCTGGCGAGATCATGATAGTCCAGGCCGGCGCGGCGCAGTCGCTTATCATCCCATGCAAAGCCCAGCGGTTTAATTAGACATAAACTCACGCCACTGTTGGCGCATAGGCGAATGATGTTGCCGGTATTCGGCGGTATTTCAGGCTGGTAAAGGATCACATGCACACCTAAGTGTACCGTGATTAAGTGTAATGAAGTTCCTGCATTTTACGCGTCAACGTGTTTCGGCCCCATCCCAAAAGCTCAGCCGCGTCTTTCTTGCGGCCGCCTGTTTTACGCAGTGCCACGTCGATCATGATGCGTTCGAATTTAGGCATAGCGGTGTCCAGCAGCGGCGCGTTGGCATCGCTGTCGAGCAGCGTGCTCGCCCAGATATCCAGCCCAGCCTCCCAATCTGCGTTGGCTTTTGGCGGCGCGGATTGCTGTAGCTCCGGCGGTAAATCTTCAATCAGAATCGTTCGCGAACTGGCCATAACCTGAAGCCAGCGGCAGGTGTTTTCTAACTGACGAACATTGCCAGGCCAGGCTAGCGCGCTGAGGTATTCTGCGGCACTTGGATCTAACCGTTTTGGCTCGTCATCGAGCTCCTTCGCTGCTTTGTTTAAAAAATATTCAGCCAACAGTGGAATATCCATACGCCGCTCCGCCAGAGCGGGCACATGCACTCGAATAACGTTGAGGCGGTGGAACAAGTCTTCGCGGAAGCGACCGTCGGTGACTTGGGTCTCAAGATCCTGGTGTGTTGCCGCGATAATTCTTACGTCGGCTTTTACCGAGTAATGTCCGCCCACTCGGTAGAATTCGTTTTCGGCTAAAACCCGCAACAACCGAGTCTGGGCTGAGGCTGGCATATCGCCAATCTCATCTAAAAACAGAGTGCCGCCCTCGGCTTGTTCGAAACGGCCAACGCGGCGCTGCGCGGCACCGGTAAATGATCCTTTTTCATGGCCGAAAAGCTCGCTTTCGATGAGTTCGTTTGGGATGGCGGCTACGTTCAATGCAACAAAGGGCTTGTCCTGCCGGGGACTGTGTTTGTGTAGCGCTCGCGCCACTAGTTCCTTGCCGGAGCCGGATGGTCCGTTGATCAGAACGCTGATATTTGATGAAGATAAGCGACCTATGGCACGAAAGACCTCTTGCATCGCCGGCGCCTGGCCGATGATTTCGGTAGATTGAGGCAGTAGCGAAGGTGGTGTCGCATCGGCCTCTTTGCCAAAAGCGATGGCGCGTTGTACGACCGATACGGCCTCGTCTACGTCGAAGGGTTTAGGTAAGTATTCAAACGCGCCGCGTTCGTAGCTGGACACGGCACTCTGTAAATCGGAGTGAGCGGTCATCACGATTATGGGAACTTGCGAGTGGGTATTGCGCACCTTTTCTACAAAATCTAAACCTGACATACCGGGCATGCGGATGTCGGTCAAAATGGCGATAGGTGGGTCATCGTTTAAGTGATGCAAAGCTTGGTCGGCGGTATCGAAAGCGGTGATTTGGATGCCCGCCTGGCCTAAGGCTCGATCAAGCACCCAGCGAATTGCGCTGTCATCGTCTATTACCCAAACACTTTCATTCATTAGACATCCTATTTTTTGAGGTCTTCATTGACCTATCATTTAATTAGTTTCTTGAGTGAACGGCAGATAAATCGAAAAGGTGGTTTGCCCCGGTTTACTGCTCACTTGAATGGTGCCTTGATGTTGGCTGATTATGTTTTGTGCGATTGCTAGGCCCAGACCAGAGCCGTTACTTTTGCCGCTGATCATCGGGAAGAAAATCTTTTCCAACATTTCCGGTTCTATACCGGGGCCATTATCGCTAACGCTTAAGCAAATGACCTGGCGGTGACGGACTGTGCCGATGGTAAATTGTCTGATCACCCGTGTTTTGACACAGACGTGACCTTGCGCTTGATTGACCAGTGCCTCACAGGCGTTTTTAGCGACGTTCAACAGCGCCTGAATCAGTTGGTCGCGGTCAGCCTCCACTTCAGGCAGGCTCGGGTCGTAGTCTCTATGCCATTCAATCGGCGTTTGTCCGGTTTGTAATGAGTCCGAAGCGAGAATTTGAATAACGTGCTCGCACAGTTCTGGCAGATTTTGTGGTTCAGTAAGCGGCACTTGGCGCGGGCCTAACATACGGTCTACCAAGCTGCTTAATCGGTCTGCCTCATTGATAATGACGCGGGTGTATTCGCGTAACTCAGCTGTCGGCAAATCGCGCTCTAATAACTGAGCCGCTCCGCGTATTCCGCCAAGGGGGTTCTTGACTTCATGGGCAAGGCCGCGAATCAGACTGCGGGTGGTTTCTTGGGTCGCTGCAGAGCTTCTGTTTTGGCTGATGGTGTTGAGGCGCGTGGTGGGCCGCATCTCTATAACAAGACCTTGTGTATGGTCCAGCAACGAAGTGGATAGATCGACATCTTCGATGACTTGATCCGGTAAATGCAGGCGTGTATCTCTCGCAGTGAACGGCTGTCTTTCATCGAGCGCTCGCCGTAGCGCGGGGACCAGGGTGTCTGTGCGTATCAGCAGGCGCTGCATTAGCTGACCCTGGGCCTGGCTCGCTGAGAGACCGAGAATCTGTTCGGCAGCAGTGTTAACAAATGTCACTCTTAGATCTGAATCCAGCACGATCACGGCTGTGATGAGGGCGTCTATCACGTCGCGACTAGATGTGGCTGCATCATTAAACGGGCTGTAGCTTTGCTTGCTGCTCATTAGGTCACGCCTTTTCTATCTCGGCGGCAAGGCAACGGTAGGTGACGACAGGAAAATTTGTAGCCTTGGTTTCGGGTCGTGAGCTATTTCCTCTCAACATAAAAGCACCGTTTTGCCTGGTGGGTGTGGTTCCGTCCGATTGTGGTTCGTTGCCACGGTTTCTCAATGCCAACTGCTCTTTAGAATTTAATCATCATACGCACCAAATTAGTGCAAAATGACATGCGGCGCAATTGCCACACGTCTGGTTTTCGGTGGGCTTTAGTAGTGGGTTTGGCGGTGGGCGCTGAGATGATTCTCCGCGCCCACCTGGATACTGGCCAATGCTATAGCAGCGGTGGCAGTAGCTTTAGCCCAGCGCTTCTTTGGTCGTCTTAATGATCGCTGCCGCAACCTTATATGGGTCAGCGTTGGACGCGGTGCGTCGATCTTCTAAACGTCCTTTCCAGCCGTCTTCAACCGTACCGATTGGAATTCGGATTGAAGCGCCGCGATCAGAGACACCATAGCTAAACGTGTCGATTGATTGGGTTTCATGCTTACCGGTCAGGCGTTGATCATTGTCCGCGCCGTAAACGCTGATATGACGCTCAATGTTTTTACCGAAGTTTTCGCAAATTTTGGTAAAGACCGACTCATCTCCAGAATCACGCATTAAGCCGTTAGAGAAGTTTGCGTGCATGCCTGAACCGTTCCAGTCCAAGTCGCCAAACGGCTTAGGATGCCAGTTGATTGCATAGCCGTATTTTTCGCCGGTACGCTCAAGCAGATAGCGTGCAATCCAAGTCTCGTCTCCAGCCTCTTTAGCGCCTTTAGCAAACACCTGGAATTCCCACTGGCCCGCAGCTACTTCGGCGTTGATGCCTTCTACGTTGATGCCTGCTTCCAAGCAAATGTCGAAATGCTCTTCAACACAGTCGCGTCCGTGTGAGTTAGCTGCTCCGACGGAGCAATAGTAAGGACCCTGAGGTGCAGGGAAGCCGCCAGCGGGGAAGCCAGGCGGTAGCTGGGTGTCTACGTCCCATAAAAAGTATTCTTGTTCGAAACCAAACCAAAAGTCGTTGTCGTCGTCGTCGATCGTGGCGCGACCGTTAGACGCATGCGGGGTGCCGTCGGCGTTTAACACTTCCGTCATAACTAGGTATGCGTTCTGTCGATCTGGGTCTGGATAGATGGCGACTGGCTTTAGCAGACAGTCCGAATCACTGCCATCAGCCTGTTCGGTGGAACTACCGTCGAAAGACCACATTGGGCATTCGGCCAGGGTGCCACCGAAATCCGATTCGATTCGGGTTTTGCTGCGGAGGCTTTGGGTCGGCATATAGCCGTCTAGCCAGATGTACTCTAGTTTCGTTTTCATTTGATTGAATCTCCTGTTTGATACGTATCAACGCTGAAGCAAGCGATGCTCAGACGCCTTGGCGGTCGGCGGCGAGACTGCAACCGTGTCTGCCAAACCCCGTGCCTTCCAAAAACCGTGTCTCTTGAAACAACGGCGACCTTTTTGACCCAGTCAGCTTTAGCCCCAAGAGCTTAAGTAACTTGACCAATTTTTGAGCAAGATGCATGCCAGCCGAATCCTAACGTAATTTGCCTATCGATAGGACGTTCTGGCTGTAGTGGGCCGCTTATTTTGCGCAAATTTGGTGCTTTCGATGTGCCCAAACGCAGAATATGGTCAAAAATAGTGCATAAGGCGGGTGTTCGTTGCCCAAAATCGGGGAATTCTCTGAAAAGCCGGTGGTCTCGTGAGCCTGCGCACCAAATAAGTTACCTTGCTTCAAACTACATTGTGCAAAGACTGCATAAAAGTCGCCTCACCGGCCGCCAAACTGACGCCGAGCGATTCGAGGTGATCGTTAAGAGGCAGCCCTATTTTAGGCACACAATGAGAGATGAGCGATAAGCCAGCATGGGGAATCGAGAGTGATGGATCGGTTTGGTTTTTGTCTGTCTTGCTGGACTAGTAAAGTGCAAAAGCGCAGAGGTAACGGCTTTGGCCAGGCTGCGCGTCGATTGTTCCGCATCCAAGTGTTGAGGTTACAAAAGACCTCACCCCGATTGGGACATCGCTACCGAGTTAGTCCATAATCCGCGCCCATCCGGTCCCCTTCAATTATCCCGCGCTGATTAAGCGAGGGTTGATTACCTTTTCAGGAGCAAGCACTTGGCGACAAGTTTGAACATTCGTAATGTGGCGATCATTGCCCACGTTGATCACGGTAAAACGACCTTAGTTGACTGCTTGTTGAAGCAAACGGGCCTGCTGTCCGGTGCCGATACCGAACGGGTTATGGATAGTAACGATCTGGAGAAAGAACGCGGCATTACAATTCTGGCCAAGAACACGGCTATTGAATATGAACAAACCCGCATCAATATCGTCGATACGCCGGGGCACGCAGACTTCGGCGGCGAAGTTGAGCGCATTCTGTCTATGGTCGACGCAGTCATCTTGCTCGTGGATGCTGTGGACGGGCCGATGCCGCAAACCCGGTTCGTCACTCAGAAGGCGTTTAGCTACGGCCTTAAACCGATTGTAGTGGTGAATAAAATAGATCGTGACGGCGCACAACCAGATCGGGCCATCGATGAGGTTTTCGATTTGTTCGACAACTTGGGCGGCAGTGACGAGCAACTCGATTTTTCCATAGTCTATGCCTCGGCAATTAACGGCGTGGCGGGTCGCGAGCTTGATGCGATTCAGGACGACATGTCTCCATTGCTGGACTTGATTGTCGCCGAAGTGCCACCACCGCAAGTGGACATCGAAGGCCCGCTGCAACTGCAGATTAGTGCATTGGACTATTCCACTTACGAAGGCGTGATCGGCATCGGCCGAATTGCACGTGGCACGCTGCAACGTAATCAAGCCGTAACCGTTATTGATCGCGAGGGTTCCGAGCGCAAAGCGAAGGTGATGAATATTTATACACACCGCGGACTCGAACGAATCGAGGCAGGGAGCGCTACCGCTGGCGACATAGTCTGCATTACCGGCATCGACAAAATCGGCATCTCAGACACCATTTGCGCTCCAGAAGAAGTGGAGTCGCTGCCGCAGCTTTCGGTTGACGAACCCACTCTAACAATGATGTTCTGCGTCAATAATTCACCGCTTTCGGGTACCGAGGGAAAATTTCTGACCAGCCGTCAAATCCGTGATCGGTTGCTCACTGAAGCCTCGCACAATGTTGCGTTAATGGTTGAAGACACGCCGGACCCAGACCGCTTCGCGGTATCCGGTCGCGGTGAATTGCACCTTTCTGTATTGATCGAAACCATGCGGCGGGAAGGTTTTGAGATCGCTGTCTCACGGCCTCAGGTGATTTTTCGGGAAGAAGATGGGGTGGTTCAAGAGCCTTATGAGACCCTGATTTTAGATATTGAAGAAGGTCATCAGGGCAAAATTATGGAGTCTCTCGGCGACCGTCGCGGGGAACTGCAAGAGATGCAGCCTGATGGTAAAGGCCGAGTTCGCCTGCAATTTAGAATACCCAGCCGAGGTATTATGGGGTACCGCCCGATTTTCCTCTCGCAAACTTCGGGCACAGGCATCATGTCGTTTGCGTCAGCCGGTTTCGGCACAAAGATCAGCGATGATTTGGGCCAACGTAACAACGGCGTTTTGATCTCAAATGCACAGGGCAAGGCGGTGGGATTCGCTTTGTTTAATTTGCAAAACCGTGGGCGCCTTATGGTCCGTCCCAATGACTTGATCTACGAAGGGATGGTTGTCGGCATTCACAGTCGCGGCAATGACCTGACGGTAAATCCTCTGAAAGAAAAGAAGCTGACTAACATCCGCGCTGCGGGCTCAGATGAAAACATCATCCTCACGCCGGCTGTTCAATTTACGCTAGAGCAAGCGCTCGAATTTATTGATGACGATGAGCTGGTCGAAGTCACGCCGGCGAACATCCGCGTGCGTAAGCTGTTGTTAAAGGAACACGAACGCAAACGCGCCTAACAGGTAAAATTAGTCTAATCCTCGGCGGCTTGTTTGGGTTTGCGTTCTATAAGCCGCGCCAAGACCACACCCAGCTCGAATAAAAGCCAGGTCGGCAGCGCCAAGAGCAATTGTGAAATAACGTCTGGCGGTGTCAGTAACATGCCCACAACAAAGCAGCCGATAATCACATAAGGCCTTTTTTTGGCCATACCGTCCGCGCTGGCGAGACCGGTCAAAGCCAGCAAAGTGGTGACGATTGGAATCTCGAACGCAAGTCCAAAGGCGAGAAACATCTTTAGAATAAAATTCAGGTAGTGATTGATATCGGTCATGATGCTGACGCCATCTGGCGCAACCTGAGTGAAGAAAGCGAATACCAACGGCATCACCAAAAAATAGCTGAATGCCATGCCTGCGTAGAACAAAATCGTACTCGACACCAAGACCGGTACAGCAAAGCGCTTTTCCTTGCGATATAGGCCGGGGGCAATAAAACCCCATAATTGGTTTAGAAGGAAAGGGATGCCGATCGCTACTGCGGCAAACAGGGCCAGTTTGAACGGAGTTAGAAATGGCGACGCGACCTGTGTGGCGATCATGCCGGCGCCAGCTGGCAGGCGTTCTAATAGAGGCCGCGCAACTAACTCAAATAACTCGTTAGCAAAGTAATACATCGGCATAAACAGGATCGCCACGGCGATTAGGCTGCGTAAAATGCGGCTGCGCAATTCGAGTAAGTGCTCTAGAAACGGTTGCTCAGTGCCGTCTACAGCCTCGTCATGTGGATCTGTTTTTGGGGTATCGCTCACCGGTATTTACTGCCGTTTTTGATTCGCCGCTTCTAATTCCGCATCGGTAGTGGGTCGTACGATGGGTTCGTTGGGGGCGTCGTTTGGTGTGTCATGCTGGTCCCCGCTCGATGCTAACGTCGCGTTCGCAGCCTCTGCTGCTGACGCAGCATCATCTGATAGCGCCGCGCCTGGTGTTTTTTCGACCTCGGCCTGGATTTCGGCAAGCTGTGGCGAGCGCGCTGCGGTTGGTTCACTAACCATATCCGTGTTGGAGGGGGCGCTGTTCATAATGGATTGGTTGGCGGCTTTGACTTCGTCCTCGATGCGTTTCATTTCCTCCATAACGGCCTCGTTATGAAGCTGTCGGCGTACATCGTCCATGCCGATTTCTTTCTCTATCTCTGAAGTCAGATTGGTGACGGTGCGGCGCAGGCGTCCAAACCAAAGGCCGAGGGTACGCAGCGCTTCCGGCAGGCGCTCGGGGCCGATCACCAGCAAGGCCACCACTGCGATGACCATTAGCTCAATGCCGCCGATATCAAACATTGCGGTTCACCAGCACCAGGGGTCGTGGATTACTGCGTTGCCACACAAGCCCGCTCTAGCCTTTCGTATCCACTTTCTCTGCGCTGGCCTGGGTTGACTGTTGATCAACTTCTCCGGCCTCGCCTTCAATTATGCGCGCAGCGTCGTTATCGCCGGAAGTTTTACGCTTGGCGTCTTCTTCATTGACCGCTTTGCGAAAGCCTTTTATCGCACCGCCCAATTCGCTGCCGATGTTCTTAAAACGGCGTGGACCCATGATCATGAGCACGATGCCAAACACGATCAAAAGTTCCCAAATACTGAATCCAAACATAATCATTCTTCCAAGATGATGGAGTATCGCTAGTATAGGCACCTCTGCGGCTAGGAGATAGGACCTGCCCAGCGGCGTCTACTTCCGTCGGCGAACAATGCGGATGCTAGTCTGCCGAACGATTCGCTTTTTCTTCGTGCCCGCTGATGCCAAAGCGCATGCCGAGCTCGTCCAGAACCGCGCCAGAGTCCAAGTCTACTTGATGTAACAACACCATCGTGTGAAACCAGAGATCGGCTACCTCCTTTACCAGCGCTTCCGGATTGGCGGAATCGATAGCATGGTCCTTGCCGGCAATAATGACTTCGGTGGCCTCTTCGCCCACCTTCTCCAAAATTTTATTGATTCCGCCGGCATACAGCGAAGCCACATAGGAGCGTTCTGGGTCATCCGCCTTGCGCTCACTTAGCACCGTATCAAGTTTGCTCAAAATCATGTCTATATTCCTGCATCGCCCCAGCGGCGCTACTTTGTTTGCGTGCGCAGCAGTATAACGCCGATTCCACTGAGCAAGACGCCTAGCGCAAGCAGCGTCGTTGATCGGGCATCGCTGAATATCTGGCTCGTTACCAGTAGGACTCCAGACGCGAATAAAATCCAGGCGAAGCCGCGCCTTTGGTTACGCTGTTGGCGCTGCAAGCGGCTGACCTCTCGGTTCAGCCTGTAATTGGTTTGTTCTTGGATAAGCCAAGCTCGTCGTCGCGCGGGCGTATATTCAGACAATATCTGTGGCAGTCGGCCTATATTTTTTAATAGCAGCGGCGTCGCTTCAGTCATCTCCTCCAGCCATGCTGAGGGTCCCATGTGCCGCGCTGCCCAGCGTTGCATAAACGGTTTGCCGGTATCCCAGAGATCTAATTGCGGATACAGCTGCCTGCCGAGTCCTTCGACATAAAGTAAAGTTTTCTCCAATAGCACCAGTTGCGGTTGGACCTCCATCTGAAACTGGTTGGCTGTGGACAGCAGATCCGTTACTACATTGCCGAAGGATATTTCTGCCAGCGGTTTGGCAAAGATTGGGCTACAGATACGTTCGATAACGGCTTCTAATTCTGCTGGATCGGTGTCCGGCGGCACCCATCCAGAGTCTAAGCAAAGCGCGGCTACACGTGCAAAGTCCCGCTGAAAAAAGGCCAGCAAAGTCTCACCGAGATAACGCCGGTCGGTGAACTCTAGCCTGCCCATGATGGCGCAGTCCAAAGCGATGTATTTAGGGTCTTCTGGATCGCTGATGTCGACGAGGATGTTGCCAGGATGCATATCGGCGTGAAAGAAGTTGTCCTCAAAGACCTGAGTGAAAAAAGTTTCGACACCTTTGTGCGCTAAGACCTCGAAGTCCACGCCGGCTGCACGCAGACGATCCAGTTGACCAATTGGCACGCCCTCGACATATTCCATGACCAACAAGTGGCGACGGCTAAACTCAGGATAGGCGCGCGGCACGTAAAGTAAATTAGAGCCGGCAAAATTTCTGCGCAGCTGGATCTGATTGCGCGCCTCAGCGTATAAATTCATTTCTTGTCGTAAAATCGCGCGCTGATCTGCTATGACCCTGGGTAGATGGAACATTTGCAAAAAATCGAAGCTCTTTTCTAACCACTCTGATAAGGCCAAAAGCAGCCCCATCTTTTCCTCAATGTCGCCTTCGATGCCAGGGCGTACGACTTTGATCACCACGTGACTACCGTCGATCAACTCGGCGCTATGGACTTGGGCTATAGAGGCACTTGCTAACGGCTGCGGTGCAATGCTGTGAAAGACTTCGGACCAGGCCGTTCCTAACGACTTGTCAACGTGGACATAAATGTCGAAGTCAGCGATTGGTTCGACCCGATCCTGCAGCTGTGCCAAAGTCGCCGCGACTTCTGGCCCCAGCAGATCAACGCGGGTGGAGAGTAATTGGCCGAGCTTGATGTATACCGGTCCAAGTTTGAGCAGCGCTTCTTTGAGCTGCTCACCCAGATCGCGATGACCGATTGGATACACACGCTGCAGAACTGTCAGAGTTATCCAAGCTGCCGTTCCCGAAACTTGCTCAGTAGGAATAAAGTGGTGAAGCCGATAGCGTAAAACGTGATGGATCAGACCGCTGAGGCGACGCCAGTCAGAAATTTGCATCAGCCAGCGTCGCTGTGTGCAGAGCCAACTTTGGCTTCTCTTTCGGTAATTTTCGCGGCCAACCGATCGACTCGCATGCGCAGTTGGTCCAGGTCCTGTAGTAGTGTGGTCACGTCGGCTGAGGTTGAAAAGTGTTCGCCTGCTTTACGTTTCAAGGTATCGCCAACAACATCAGCTAGATTTTGTAACGCGCTGAGCCCGGCCTCAGCTAGGTTCGCGATGGCATCTGCCTGCTTTGGCTCTAAGAAAGTTAACGCTCGCGCCAGATCCGGACGGTAGCTTCGCGCCAGCTTTTGCAGTGTCGTTAGCAGGGTGGTGTCGCCCTCTATGGTCACAGCAGAGGTCAGTTTGCCATCAGCGACAAGACGCAAGAGATCCGTTAGGCGGCCATGCAGGATCGCCTGCGGTTGCTCTGCTGGACCCATTTGCAGCTTCACCCAGCTGGCCGCAAAGGTGATGTGTAGCGTGAGCTCGGGATCCTCGCATGCGATTTCCAGACATTGGTCAGCGATTTGCGCGACGGCAGCCGCAGCAACCGGATCTAAATCCAGCGCCGAGTTAAGCGCCTTGTTTACGCATGGCAAAGCCTGTTCGATTAATGCTATTGGCGTGGGTATAAAACTGAGCATGAGATTGTTTTCCTGGTTGGCTCGTCTGGCGTTTGAATCTTGCGCGTCTCGTGAATCTCAATACCTCTGCTCGCTATCTCATAGCAGGCTTCTGGTAAGTCAGAAGCATCAATGGCCGAGGTGTGGTGAGTTAGAGAACGGAGCCGCGATGAATGGCCGCGATTCCACCGACTAAATTTTCAAAGTAGACGTCACGAAAACCAGCATCCTCGAACATTTGCTGCAATGCCTCCTGGCTTGGATGCACTCGTATTGACTCGACTAAATACTCATACGGCTGTGCCGCGCCAACTAGCGCTCTGCCTGCTGTGGGCCACAATGCCTGAAAAGCTTTATAAGCAGAACCCAATAGCGGCGACTTCGGTTGCGAAAACTCCAGCACAATTAGCGTGCCACCCGGACGAATAACGCGGTGCAGCTCTCGCAAAGCAGTATCTTTGTCGGTGAAATTGCGGATGCCAAAACTAATGCAAGCCACATCAAAAGCGTCGTCGGTAAAGGGTAGCGATTCGGCGGGCGCTCGGCAGTATTGGATTTGGGTCATACCCTTATCGAGCAGTCGATCACGCCCGACGGCTAACATCTCTGCGTTTAAGTCGGTCATTATGACCGCCCCGTCATGGCCGACTACCGGTCCGAACAATGCTGCCATATCGCCGGTACCGCCGGCTAGGTCAAGAACGCGATGGCCAGCCCGAACGCCAGACATATGAATCACCATGCGCTTCATGATGCGATGCGTGCCAAACGACATCAGGTCGTTCATCAGATCATAGCGTCGCGCGACGGTGCTGAACACTTCGCCTACGCGTTCGGTCTTTTCGGCAGGTGCGACTTTCTGAAAGCCAAAATCGACCGTGGCGTTGTTTGGATCTGGTTCGGTGTCCACGGGCTACGTTTCCTATGCGTTAGTTACTGCGTTATTTGTGTCTTGGTGATGATGGCGAGGGCCCTCAATTCGGATTCGGCTGCCATTGTCCGACTTGAATGTTTGGCAGGCGCGAAGCGTTAGCTTGCTTTAACTCGGTCAAGTAATCTTGCCAGTAACGCGCCTGATTTTGCGCGAAATCGTGCAGATAGTCCCAGGCGTAAATGCCGCTATCGTGGCCATCATCAAAGACAATCCGAATAGCATAGTTGCCGATGGCGTCGATACGCGTGATGCCAACGTGGCGCTTGCCGGTTTGCAGTTTGCGTTGGTCTTCCGAATGACCGCGTACCTCTGCAGAAGGCGAATACACTCGCAGCAACTCGGCACTGAGGCGATAGTTGTCTTCACCCCAAATCAATTCAAGTTCGTGGGCAATTTTGTGATAGATAACTTTGTTCGGCGCGTTCATGGTCACAATATAAACTTGGACAGGTCAGTGTTGCTAACGAGGCCAGATAGCTGATCGTCTACAAATTTAGCATCGATGCTGACGGCTGTAACGGAATCCGGTTCCCCGGCACCAAAAGAAATATCTTCCAACAGGCGTTCCATTAGCGTATGCAGTCGCCGCGCGCCAATGTTCTCGGTGCCTTCATTAACCTCCCAGGCCAACTGCGCAAGCCGCTCCACACCATCGGCACAAAACGTCAGCTCGATGCCCTCGGTGGCTAAGAGCGCTTGATACTGGGTGGTTAAGCTAGCCGTGGGCTCCGTCAATATGCGCTCAAAGTCTTTTGGTGAAAGCGCTGACAGTTCGACGCGTATTGGTAAGCGACCTTGCAGCTCGGGAATCAGGTCCGAAGGTTTGGATAGGTGAAACGCGCCGGATGCGATGAATAAAATGTGGTCGGTGCGGATGCTGCCAAATTTTGTTGAGACTGTGCAGCCTTCTATCAGTGGCAGTAAGTCGCGCTGTACGCCTTCACGAGACACATCAGCACTCTGCCCTTCGCTGCGTTTTGCAACCTTATCCAACTCGTCGATGAATACGATGCCGGTTTGCTCTACTGCTGTAAGTGCGGCGGCTTTAATCTCTTCTTCGTTGAGAAGTTTTGCAGCTTCCTCTTCCTGAGCTTTTGCCAACGCGTGTTTAATCGCCAAACGCTGGGATTTAGTTTGGCCACGGCTCATGTTGCTGAACATGCTCTGCAGCTGTTGGCTCATTTCTTCCATACCCGGCGGGGTCATGATTTCTACGCCAACATTGACTTGTTGTAGCTCAATGTCGATCTCCTTATCATCCAACTCGCCTTCGCGCAGCCTTTTTCTGAACAGCTGACGAGCACTAGATTCTTCGCGGGTGTTCTCGGCCTCTTCGTCAAATGTGGGGGTCGCTTCGGGTAGGAGAATATCAAGGATGCGATCCTCAGCACGATCTGCGGCGAGCTGTTGAACCTTGTTTAGTTGCTCCTCACGCAGCATGTTCACGCCGGTATCTACCAGGTCGCGGATAATGGATTCGACGTCCCTACCCACGTAACCAACCTCGGTAAACTTGGTGGCCTCGACTTTAATAAACGGGGCGCCAGCCAGCTTTGCCAAGCGGCGCGCGATCTCGGTTTTACCGACTCCGGTGGGGCCAATCATGAGAATGTTTTTAGGGCTCACCTCGTCACGAATGTCATCGGCTAACTGCATACGGCGCCAGCGATTACGTAGCGCAATGGCGACGGCGCGCTTCGCTTCGTTTTGGCCAACAATATGCCTATCGAGTTCGCCCATCGTCGTTTTCGGAGTTAGCTGATTGAGTTCGTTAAATTGGCTGGTAGTCATAAATTTGATCAATAGGTTGTTTGCTGGTGACTGTCAGGTTGTGGCGGCGCTGTGCGTCAAAGGGTTGCGTACTAAAATTTGCGCCCGCGTTAACAGTCTGTTTTTGAGTTTGCGATTTAGGAGAGGCTTTCCAAAGTCAGCGTGTTATTGGTGTAGACACATATATCTGCTGCGATTTGAAGTGATTTTGTGACGATTTCGCTGGCGGCAAGCTCAGTATTCTCGCATAGCGCGCATGCGGCGGCGCGAGCATAGTTACCGCCTGAACCGATGGCGAGAACGCCATTTTCGGGTTCGACAACGTCACCATTGCCGCTAATCAGTAGCGTGGTTTCGCGATCTGCAACAATAAGCATGGCTTCTAGGCGGCGCAGGGCGCGGTCGGATCGCCACTCCTTGGCCAGCTCGACTGCAGATCGCGTCAACTGGCCATGGTACTTTTCAAGCGCTGCTTCAAAGCGTTCGAACAGAGTGAAAGCGTCAGCAGTGCTGCCCGCGAATCCGGCAATCACCTTCTCGTGATAAATTTTACGGACCTTGGTAGCGTTGCCCTTCATGACGGTATCGCCAATGGATACTTGGCCATCGCCGCCCACCGCTACGCCCGCTGCATCGCGCACGCTGACTATGGTGGTGCCATGGAATATTTGCATAACTATGCTGCTCCTATTTCTAGCGGGTGAGCATGCTCTGTGATTGTGGCGCGGGAGATGGTGTTCACCAGCGCGGCAGGACGAAACGGGCGTTGGCACATATTGCAGTATCTCAACCCGTCTGACCCAGCCAGATGGCCGCCAGATTTTGTTCGCGTAATTTGGTCATAGCTCGTTGCGCTTCGACGCGACGCTCGAACGGGCCTACAACAACACGATGCCATTCCTGACCCTTGATAGTCATCTTGTCTACTTGAATCGGTAAATTCTGTAGTAGCAATTGAGCGCGGAGCTTTTCGGCGTCGCCGTGGTTTCTAAACGACGCTGCCTGAATACGGAAAGTTTGGTTCGCCTTTGGTTCCGGCACTTGGTATGAATTGGGATCGGCAGCTATTTCGCTTTGGCTGAGCAGCTGCGGAAACTCGAATTTAACGCGTGGCTGTTTGGTCGTTGCACTCTCCTGCGTTTCCAGCGGCCCAACGCTTTGCTCTACGATTTCCGGTGCATAAGCAATTAAAATGACGACCAAGGCGCCGACTACCAAACCCGACGAAAAGCTGGGCGCGTGAAACACGAGCCGTTGTTTGGTTGGCGTAATCGTTTCGCGGCGTTTCCGCTGAGCGGATTTTTTAGGTGCCGGACGAGTTGTTTTGCGCGCGAAGTCTTTTGGCATAGATTCAAGTAAAGCTGTAGTGGCTTGAGTCTGTTGTTGTTTGACGATGTCTTATAATACATGGTTTTGCCTCAGCGGATGGCGCTGCGGCAGTAAATGAAGCCAATAAATGATCTAAGTAAACACACAGGTTAAACAGGAAAATAGTTGTATCAATCCGTCGGTTTGAATCGGTGGCTTAGCCAATTTGCCGGGTTAACCTAGCGTTTGCACTGACTAAAATGCGTCGTAAGGATCGACATCAATAGACCAACGTAAACCGCGCGGTAGCCTTTCGGGCTGTAAGGTTTTCAACCAACGGTGCAGGTGTGCTCGTTGCGGCGCATTCAACATCAGCTGAAATCGAAACCGGTTCGCCACCTTGGCAATCGGCGCGGCGACGGGGCCGAGGAGCATCGTGCCAGCTAGGTTCTGCTGGGTTCGGGTGTTCTCTAAATGGGTTTTGCACTGCGTCAGGAAGTCCATGGCCAGCTGTTTGTCATGAGCCTCGCTGCGAATAATAGCCATGGCTGCAAACGGCGGCAGTTCTGCTGACTGGCGAGATTGCAGCTCTGCCTTGGCAAATTCCTGATAACCCTCTGTTAGCAGTTTTTTGAGAACCGGGTTATCCGGCTGCAGGGTTTGTATCCAGACTTCGCCGGGTTTTTCCGCGCGACCAGAACGACCTGCTACCTGAACGATGATCTGCGCGGTGCGTTCTGGCGCCCGAAAGTCCGAGCTCAATAACCCGGAGTCTGCGTCGATAATGCCAACCAGCGTCACGCCCGGAAAGTGATGTCCCTTGGCCAGTAACTGGGTTCCGACCAAAATACACGGGTCGCCGCTGTGAATGCGATCTAGCTGTTCCTGAAAACTAGAGCGACTACGCAGATTGTCGCGATCTACTCGGTAAACGGGCACCTCTTTAAATAGCAGATGAATGGCCTCCTCTGCTCGTTGAGTGCCCTGTCCAACCGCGAGCAGAGTGCCATTGCCACAGCTAGGACAATGCTGCGGGTTAGGAAACTGAAGCGTGCAATGGTGGCAGAGTAGATGAGGCGGTGAGCGATGCAGTGTCAACCGCGCGTCGCAAGCAGAACACTTAGCTTGCCAGCCGCATTGATTGCAAAGCAGCACTGGCGCAAATCCGCGTCGATTGAGATAGATCAGCACCTGGCCGCCAGCCTGAATGTGCTTTCGCATCACCGCGATCAATGGATGCGATAGCCCTGCTTCGGTTTTTTCGCCACGCATATCGATTAGATGATAATCGGGTAGCCGGGCACCGCCTGCACGGTTGGGCAGATTAAAGTGCGCATAGCGGCCCAGGGCGACGTTGTTCAGCGATTCTAGCGCCGGTGTCGCCGAACCGAGCAACAGCGGTATGCCTAGTTGATGGGCGCGTTTAGCAGCAACATCTCGCGCTGAATAGCGCAATCCATCCTGTTGTTTATAGGAACTGTCATGTTCCTCATCGACGATTATTAGGCTCAAGTTGTGAAAGCGACTGAATACGGCTGATCGAGTGCCGATAAGTACGCGAACGTTACCTTGAGCGACATGCATCCAGGTTTGTAGGCGCTGCCGATCAGTGAGCTCTGAGTGCAGCATGCCGACCTCATCAAAGCGGCGTTCAAACCGTTCAAGGGTCTGCGGCGTCAGAGAAATTTCCGGAATCAGTACTAATGCTTGGCCGCCCTGTGCTAAGGCGTGAGCGATCAGCTGCAAATAAACCTCGGTTTTGCCGCTGCCAGTTACCCCCTCTAGCAACCCGACGTTAAATTGGCCCCAGTTTTTAATCACGCTGGCAATTGCAACCGCTTGTTCTGAAGTTGCTTCCAGCGGCGATTCAGCATGATGTTTCGGCGTGGGTTGGTGTCGGCATACGAACCCCTTATCAACAAGCGCGCGCAGCAATTGGCGGTCATAACCCGCCGCAGTGATGTCCTCGCCCAACACCGATTGACGCTCTTTAATGAAAGCCAGCAGCGCAGCTTGGCGCGGCGCACGGCTCAGACCTGTCTCGGGATTAGTCGCAAGGTCGGTTGCTATGTAGCAATCGATTTCATCCAGACTCAGTGCTGCACCTTTGCGCAGAGCAGTCGGCAGCATGGTGCTCAGCACCTCGCCAAGCGGATGGTGATAGTAGTCGCACAGCCAACTTGCTAAGGCCATGAGGTGATCATCAAATATCGACTCGTTATCCAACACGGTGGATATCGGTTTCAGCGCGTGTGGCGAGTCACTTAAATCATTCGCTACGCATATCGCGATCACCTCGCCGCGACCAAACGGGACTTGCACCCGAGCGCCGATGGCAGGCACAGGTGAGTCATCCGGCAGCGCATAATCAAATACCTCTGGTAACGGCCTTGGTACGGCTACTTGAATCACTCTCTGCGAAGTTGGCTTCTGCATAACGCATTCTAGGGGCTGCAAGGTGGCAGAAACTAGCATCAACTAGGCAATAGGTCGTGCGTTATCGCTGAAAGATTCCTCTAAACCCTCTCAGCATCTCGTACTGCTGCTTACAGTGGCGGGTCGGCTACCATCGTTAAGGCCGGTGCACGTCCACAGCATGGCGAGTCGGGCGATTACCAGGGTAATTTAAGAAGCGTGTTCGGATGTAACTTGAATGACGAGGAAGTGTGGATCACCAAGACCGGTCTGGCTTTGTTTGCGCGGCTCGCTCTCTCGCTGCCCTGTCTCCTACTCCTGTTGCGAGAGGCAGGAAAACAGTGCTGGATGTCTGGCTAGAATGTGCCCTCAGGGGTCTTGCTAAGCGGACGGCCTTTGGTAAACTTCGCCGCCCAATTAACGCGCTACAGAGCATTGTTATGAAACCTGAAATACATCCGACCTATAACACAGTGAAGGCAACCTGCAGCTGCGGCAATGTGATCGAATTAGGTTCTACCCTCAGCGAAGATTTTCACGTTGATGTGTGCTCAAAGTGCCACCCGTTTTACACTGGAAAGCAAAAGATTCTAGACTCTGGCGGCCGTGTTGAACGCTATCGCAAACGTTTTGGTAGCCGTACAGCGACCGGTACTAAATAGCTCTGCTACCGCTCGACCGTAGGGGCTAAGCACTTCTGTTCGGTCCCTTGAAGTCCAGTCAACTTAAGGGATTAAGGGACATAACGCGTAAAGCGCAAGCCCTCTATAAAGCCACAAAAGCCAGGCAAAACTTGGATTAAACGAGCTTTGCATCGCGTTAACCGCTGATTGTCGTAGTCCATAAGCTTCTGTCTTGTTAAACGCAGCACGCTTTTAAGTAAAAGCCTTAATCGCCCACCAATCCGGCTGCTCCAAAGTGTTATCTATTCCTGCATTGAGCTGCTAGTCGCGCAAGACCTTGATCTGCGCGGAGATTGTTCAGGTTTTCATCACGGCAGACATGCTGCAATCTCACTGAGAAATAGGTAATACTCAGCGGTCAGCAACAACTAAAGCTTAAACAGAGCGACAGGCATCGACAGTCTGAAAGCAGCGGCAAAATAGAAAACCCAAAAAAAGAAATAGAAATAGAAAAAAAAAGAAATAAAAAAAGAAATAAAAAGACAGAACCGAAAGTCAGTTGCGACGGGCGACAAGCCAACACCGCTGTCAAAACGCTCGCCAATTTGCGTCGTAACGCCACCTTCGTGAACGAAACAACGTTAATGCTTACGAGCCCAGATATGAACAATCCGCACCCCAAAAAGATCCTTCAAAGCGGCAATCACGCGGTTTGCGTCGAAACCGGAAGCAGACTTGTCCGGAGAATGCGTATTCGCCGTGCGCTGCTAATTGTAGCGGCGATCTTGAGCGTCACTTGGGCGGGCTCTGCTGCTGCCGGTAAGGGCGCTGAGATTTACAACGAGTTGCTCGAAAAAGGCGTTATTTACCCCGACGAGCGCTGGCAAAACTACGTTACTGAAATAGGCGAACGCCTTTTGGCGGAATCTTCGGACGCCGGCAAAACCTATACTTTCGTCGTGGTTGATCAGCCCATGGTCAACGCCTGGGCCACAGCTGACGCCTATATTTTTGTGACCCGCGGCATTTTGGCTTTTTTCCAGTCGGAAGATGAACTGGCTGCAGTATTGGGTCACGAGATAGGCCACGTTATTGGCAACCACGTAGGAAAATCGGTTACTGGTAACCGGCTCGGTAAACTAGCCGGTATCTTAGGTACCTTCGCGACGGGGTCTAGTTCTTCATACGGACTCGCGAGTGCAGTCACAAAAACGGCGCTGGCCAGCTATGGTCGGGAGCACGAGCTGGAAGCGGACGAGATCGGCACCGATTTGATTTTGCGCGCGGGCTACAACCCGCGCGCGTTGTTAGACAGCATCCAAATGCTCCGCGATCACGACAACTTCCAAAAAACAGTGTTAAACACGCCGACTATTTACCACGGCATTTTGGGCAGCCACCCCGCACACAACAAACGCCTCAACGAATTAGTGAATCAGTCCCAGGCTCTGGTGCCTGCCGAACTGGCTGAGCCAGAGCGGGATTTCTATGCGATGGTAGACGGGTTGGCGTACGGTGATGAATCGTCCACCGGCGTGGTCAAGGACGGCGTCTATTATCACGGTGCGTTACGCCTGCGCGTTGCCTTTCCAGAGGGCTGGGATGTCCAAGCCTCGTCCTCAGAGGTGTATTCGATTGAACGCACAGCCAGTGGCAAAGCGGGCCCTGGCAAAATGTCGGTGCGGCGCTCGGCATCGCCAACCGAAACGCAAACACCAGAACAATATCTAACTAAAACATTGCGTCGCGATGATCTCAAAGATGGTGCGGAGATTCGCGTTGGACCTTATCCCGGATACATCGCGACTATCGAGACGGTTGCCGGCAGCGCCACAGAGCTTCGCCAAATTGCGGTGGTGTATAAGGATGGCGGTGTGTTCTTGTTCAATGGAGAACTAAAGCAGGGCGGCGACGCTGGTATTTTTGCGCAAGCGTTTCTCGACGCAGTGATGTCGTTTCGGGCGATGACCGCTGACGATTTACGTCTAGTTAATAATCAAAAAATAAAAATTATAGAGGCTAGGCCTGGTGACACGTACGCTGAGCTTGCCCGTTTCGTACCCGTCAAAAGCAATGCCGAAGCGGTCTTACGCGTAATCAATGGCCACCATCCCTATGGCGAGCCCCGCGCAGGTGACCGTATCAAAGTGATTGAATAACACAGTATTGCGTTCGCACCGCTGGGGAGCAAGTCAGCCACTTAGATTTTGGCGAGGCAAGCCTAGCTCAGAATAAGTCAATTGCCTTTACTTCAGCATCTTGTGAGTCATTACCTAAGTCGACAGCATCCGGCATCTCCGGCGCGTTTTCAGCAAGGAAATACTCGAATATTCCGTTGGGATCCATTGGGGCTGTGGCTTTGCCTGTGCGCGGATCGACCTTCAGGCTTACTATGCCTGGCGGCAACGGAAGCTCAACCTCAGGGTAGTCTTGCAACGCGTCGCCCATGAAATCGATCCAAATAGGCAGCGGTACGTTTGAGCCGTAAGCGTTTCGACCGAGCGGCAATTGATCGGTGAAGCCTACCCACACGCTGGTGACCAACTGCGGATGAAAGCCATTAAACCAAGTGTCGGCGGCATCGTCTGTGGTGCCGGTTTTACCGGCTATATCCCGGCGTTTCAGTGCTTTGGCGCGACGTCCGGTGCCATATTGGACAACATCTCGCAGCATTGAATTCATAATGAAAGCATGACTCTCGTCCAGCACCCGATTGGCATTCGGACGTGTAGCCTGAGGCTCTACTTGATCACTTGATCGACTAAAAAGATTGGTTAGCGGATCGATTTGAATGGTAGAACGGTCTAAGGCGGAACGAACTGCTGCCGTTTGCGCCGCGTCGTTTGAACAGTCTTCGCAAACCAATGGGGCTTGATTAGCGCGCACCACTGTGCCGTCCTGCGCGACGATACGATCAATAATGTTGGGTTCGATCAAATAGCCGCCATTGGCGAAAACGGCATAGGCCCTCGCCATCTCTATCGGCGCGACTGCCATAGTGCCACCGCCTATCGCAAGCTGCGTATTGCGAGGGAAATTTTCGATATTGAAACCGAAGTTGTCAGCATGTCTGAGCACTGCGCCTGCGCCTACTTCTAGCAGGACACGCATAGAAACCAGGTTGATTGAACGATATAGCGCTTCGCGTAATCGGGTTGGTCCGTTATAGCGGTTGTTGTCATTACGCGGGCGGTACTGCGACTCAAGATTATCGTCATCAAAGACAAGTGGCGCGTCCAAGAAGATGTCAGCTGGCGTTACGCCATTAGCAAGTGCGGCGGAATAGACAAACGGCTTAAAGCCGGAACCGGGTTGGCGTGCTGCTTGGATAGCATGATTGTACTGATTAGCGAAAAAGTCGTAGCCACCAACTATGGCTTTGACACCGCCGGTGTCTGGGTCAAGTGCGACCAGAGCGCCCTGAATGTCTGGGCTTTGTGATAACAGCCAACGTTCTTTGCCAGTGTCCCAACGGAGGCGAATAATGTCGCCGACGGCAAGCGCATCGTTGAGTCCCTTCAGCGCAGAACCGCGTGTATCGGTATCGATATAGGCTCTTGCCCAACGGCTATCGGTTAAAAGTAATTCATGCGTTTGGCCTCGCTTGTCGAGCACTGCCGCGCTCGCTTGATCAACTTTCACAACGGCGGCGGCCACTAACTCACCGTAATCGGCATAGTTTTGCAAAATATCGACCACCGCGGTGGTGAGTTCTGTGTTAAGCGGAGTGGCAGCAGGCTCCATTGCAGCACTCGGTAGTTGTTTGAGCAGCGCCTCTGGCAATCTGGCTTCTGCGCCGCGATAGCCGTGCAACCGATCGTAGCTTTCTAGCCCGCGGCGCAGCGCCGCAATGGCCTCGCGCTGCATAGCGCTATCCAAGGTTGTGTATATTGAGTAACCGCCGGTATACAGGTCGGGAATGTCAGGCAGTGCCTGGCGTCGCACCCATTCCGCGGCATAAGGGCTCGGCACGTCTAATGGTCGGGCGAAGACTTTTGCGGTAATCGGCGCATTGCGAGCTTCGTTATAAGCCGCCTCGGTAATCGAATTTTGTGCGCGCATGCGCGAAAGGACCTGATTGCGGCGACGCTGCGCCCACTCAGGGCCATTGATCGGGTTGCCTGCCTCAGGCCGCTGCGGAATACCGGCAAGCATAGCCAATTGCGGTAGATTCAGTTCGCGCAACGACTTGCCGTAATAGGTCATTGCTGCTGCTTCTGCGCCGTATGCGCGTTTCCCAAAGGGAACCAAATTAATGTACAGCTCGAGAATTTCGTCTTTGCTTAGCTCTCGTTCGATTTTCAGCGACAGCAGCATTTCTTTAAATTTGCGTAAAAAGCGGCGTTCCAGACTAAACGAAACATTGCGGGCGAGCTGCATGGTGATGGTGCTGGCGCCACCAACAGAGGTGTCCATGCCTAGCGCGTTGGCGCCGAGCTGAATAATATCGTTGGCAAGCGAAATATAGTCTATGCCGTTGTGTTCGTAGAAGCGCTTGTCCTCGGTGTCGAGTAAGGCGTTGATAAAGTCCTCGGGTACCTCGTTCAGGCTAATCGGGATCAAGCGTCGTTCGCCAAATTCTGCGATCAGCGCACCGTCGCTTGCGTAGACCCTAAGCGGGGTTTGCAGTTTTACCTGGCGGAATTCAGCGGCTTCGGGGATTTGTGGATCGAGATAAAGAAACACCCCCGCTAGGCCTGCGGCACTACCAAACATACCGGCAAAAAACAGGCTAAGTAGTGCCCTAATCCAATTAAGAACGCGGTTGCGGGGTGGTGTTGCGGTCACTGCGATGTGTTGCTGCGCTGCTGAGATAGGCGATGAATCATAGCCGAGTCAATGAATAGCGCAATAACGCCTGCGCGGAAACCCCGATTTGACTCAGTCCCGGCACTCAAATGAACGCGTCCGGCTGCGTTCGTTGCCGTGCATCGATACAAACAGATCGGGTTAAACAATTGATTCCGTTGCAAACGCGCTGCAAATTTTAAATCTACGAGCCTCTCGAAAGCCCGCGATAACCGATGTTTTTCAGGGTTCACTGCGTACGCCAAATGCAGATTTAACCGGCATTGGTTTGGGTTTGGAGCCTCTCAGGTACCCGATTCAATGGTTACTCTGAACGCTTGGGCTGGGCTGGGCTGGGCTGG
>DJYW01000008.1:37815-37974 GCA_002450255.1 Gammaproteobacteria bacterium UBA6968 | reverse complement strand
TCGTCGAAGATGTCCAGCTCAAGACCAGGCATTAGCTGGCCTGCCTTGGCAACATTTTCAAACTGCTCATCCTCGCTCATAGAGAGCTGTGAGCGCTTCATAACACGACGCGACAGGGTGGCGAGGGGAGATGTTTCGGTCATACCCCAACCCTGAATC
>DJYW01000008.1:29023-37509 GCA_002450255.1 Gammaproteobacteria bacterium UBA6968 | reverse complement strand
CGGTCATACCCCAACCCTGAATCATTTCCACGTCCAGCGCATCCCAGAACCAACGAATTAGTGAAGGCGGCGGCGCACTACCACCACAAGTCAGACGGGACAATTGCGACAGATCAAATTTGCTAGGATTCGCTTCGTATATCGCTTTTACACCTTGCCAAATAGTCGGCACGCCGGCAGATACCGTAACGCCCTCACTAGCCATTAATTCGATAATACGACCGGGATCCATAAAGCGATGCGGCATGACCTGCTTGCAGCCCAACATGAGCGCAGACCAAGGAATGCCCCAACCCATCGCATGGAACATCGGCACGATGCCGCAGACGGTATCGGCACCTGTCAAACCCATCGAATCGGTCATACATTGCGTCAGGGTATGCAAATACTGGGATCTATGCTCGTACTCAACACCCTTAGGGTTGCCGGTAGTACCACTGGTGTAGCACAAGCCCAACGGCGAATTTTCGTCGATTTGCGGCCATTCATAGTTTGTGGGTTTGCCGGCGATAAAGGCTTCATAGTCAATTGGGTTGGGTAACTCAGTAGACCAACCTTCGAACCCTGCCTCGGTGGCAACAATGATCTGGGTCACTGTTGGAATGCGGCCGTTGAGTTTCTCGAGCAAAGGCAAGATATCGGCGTCGGCGATAATGACCTTGTCTTCCGCGTGATTGATGATGTATTCCAGATCCTTCTCAGACAACCGCACGTTCAGCGTATGCAAGACGGCGCCCATACCTGCACAGGCATGATAGGCCTCCAGGTGTCGCGAGCCATTCCACATAAACGTCCCGACTCGGTCACCAATAGCTATGCCTGCATCACTTAGCGCGTGTGCAAGCTGATGAGCCCGGTCGCGCGTTTCCCGATAAGTCTGTCGTCGAACACCGCTGTCGGTGGCGGTCACAATTTCTTCATTCGGTGCGACAGTTGCACCTCGATCAAGAAAGTTGGACATTAATAAAGGGGTATGTTGCATCGCCATGATCTAGCTCTCCTCCAATGTTTTAGCGCTTCATTCATAATCCGTTAGCGCGATTCTTACTACTTCGGCAGGGCTTCGCCCACCGCAAGCGGACTAGTCTATCATTGCCTACTGTCGGCTAGTAAACCACGCCAACACCCAAGCTTACGCGGTAACTCGTTGATGTAGTTTAAGTCTGAACGGTCTTTCGTGCGTTCGCGACAAACTTGTCTTTGGCGTCTTTCTCGGTTTCCAGATTGGCTACTTTTTCAGGCACCGCAACGCCTTTGATACTCGCAGGACGCTCGCGCAATGCATCACGCCACCGTTTTAGATGGACAAGATCGTCCGCCTCGACACCCGACCATTTGTACGAGCGTACCCAACACCAGTTAGCTATATCAGCAATCGAAAAGTCCCGTGCCAGCCACTCGGATTGTGCGAGACGTTTGTCCAAAACCTCAAACAAACGTCGACACTCATTTTGATAACGATCAATCGCCGGCTGGATCTTTTCCGGGAAATAGCGATAAAAGACATTTGCCTGGCCCATCATTGGACCGATTCCGCCCATTTGGAACATTAGCCACTGGATAACCTCGGTGCGCCCCGCAGCATCAGTGGGCAGCAGCTTACCCGCCTTCTCGGCCAGGTAAATCATAATGGCCCCGGATTCAAACACCGCCAAATCGTCCGCATCAGTATCAACGATGGCAGGAATCCGGCCATTCGGCGAAAGTTCCAGAAACCAATCCTGCTTCTGATCGCCAGTACTTAAATTCACCGCGTGCGCGTTGTATGGCAACTGCAATTCTTCAAGGGTGACGGAAGCCTTCCAACCATTCGGCGTGGATGCCGTATACAATTCAATCATGAGCGAGTCCCTTCAGTTACACTGTGCTGACAAGCAGTGTAACAAAGCATGCTGGATCTGCGAGGATAGCCACAGCGAGACCATTGCAGAGGGGTTATTGGGACCAGGCTAACCGGCAAACTGCGCGGTCGATTCAGGGGAAAACCATCACCGATAAAAACAAAAACATTAAGGCGGGAACGTCTGTACCAGGTCGATCTGACCAGCCGGGCAAGGATGCCAAGCATTTGTCTAATGCGGACGCACAACCGACTAAGCCGCTATTTTACGGCTGGATTATCGTCGCTGTATCAGGTTTGCTCGGCTTTCTCGGCACCGGTTTTTTTTCCTACTCTCGCGGCATACTGCTCCCTTCGCTCGCCGAGGCTCTTACTAACGGCGAACGTTTCCAAATCTCCATGTCCTTTTCCGCTGCGGCAATCACCGGTGCTGTTCTGGCGCCTTTTATTGGGCGTTATGTGGATGGAAAGTCGGCGCGACAGGTCATTTTAGTTGGCATCTTGATCGTTAGCGCCTCTTATGCCCTGCTATCCCTAATCGACTCGATTTTGGGCTTCGCAATCCTAGTCAGTCTGGGCCTCGGCGCCGGCATGGCCTGCATCGGCGGCATGGCCTGGCATCGAACGGTGATTCGATGGTTTGACCATTGGCGCGGTCGCGCGATCGCTATCGCGGTGCTGGGTTCGTCGTTAGCAGGTGTGGTCATGCCACACTTTACAAATTGGCTGCTCGAACAGTACGACTGGCAAGTGACTTTTATGACTTATGCCGGGATCACTTTGGTAGTACTTTTCCCAATTGTTTATCTCTTTATGCGTGATCAGCCTGAGGATGTAGGCGAAGTGCGTGATGGCCGCGCCTACACTGCAGCGCACGCCGACGAAATGATAGAGATAAAAGAAGAACAAAAGATCTGGAAACAAAGCGAATTGTTTCGCACACCTGCGTTCTGGGCGATCGGTTTTGTGTTTGGCGCGATGTTCTGCGTTTTCACGGCAATGATGCTGCATTTATTCAGCCACTTTTTGGATATTGGCTTCAGCCGCACCGCTGCAACAACGCTAATGTCCATCACCGCTGGCTTTGCGGCTTTTGGTAAACCCGTCGTGGGCTGGATGTCGGATTATATCGGCGCCAGAATAACCATTTGGGTAGCGCTGGTTTGCCAGGCGGCCGCGTTACTCTTATTCACGATGGTCGATGACTTCGCCAGTGCTGCACTCGCCGCTACACTTTACGGCTTTGGCTACTCCGGAATGGCGCCGCTGCGCTCCTTTGCCATCTCTACTAGCTTCGGCGCACCTTCTTTCGCCAGCGTCGCCGGCGTCGTCAGATTTACCGAACTGCCCTTCATGTTGGCAGCATCGCCTTTGGCCGGCTACATCCATGACGTAACCGGAAGTTACCAATTAGCGTTTACGATCCTGGCTGCATTGATGCTAGTCGCTTGCGCAGGCCCGTTG
The DNA here is from genome assembly GCA_002450255.1 of Gammaproteobacteria bacterium UBA6968. Lineage (GTDB taxonomy): Bacteria > Pseudomonadota > Gammaproteobacteria > Pseudomonadales > Azotimanducaceae > UBA4421. The sequence goes on along the minus strand of DJYW01000008.1, from coordinate 34,205 downwards.
TTTATTCGCACGGGCGGTGCACTTTCCAGACGCAAGCTGATTGCTGAGCGGCGCTCTAGTTAGAAAGAATTCAGCTGTTGATAGCCTCTTTCGAGAGCGCGCCTGCTGATAGCGGTCATCTGCGTGATCGTTATTAGGATGCGGTGCCGTTCAACAACCTTCGCCAAATCTCATAACAAACACTTTTTCCAGCAGCGCCAGATCACCTCGACTTCTACAATCAATGGGATCCGGCGTCACTTCGGCAACGGATACGTCCCTAGCACCGCTGTGGTGACCATGGAATCGATCGAGGCCTCGGAGAAGCCCAATTCACGCAAAATCTCTATGCTGTGCTCACCTAAACCAGGGGCATGCCGCTGTATACCCGACGGCGTTTTATCAAAACGGGCAGCCGGTCGAGGCTGCCGTATACGGCCAGCAATGGGATGCTCAGACTCGGAGAGCAATTCGCTGGCTACGATTTGCGGATGTGTCAGAACGCCCTCACGATCAAGTACCGGCGCACAAGGCACGCCTTCGGCGTCAAGCAATTGCAGCCAGTGAGCCGATGTATTGGTGGCAATCACTGCGGCGGTTAGCGCCAATCGTTCGTTTACGTTCACGGCACGGTCGTTGACCGTTTTGAAACGCTCATCCTCAGTCCATTCAGGATGACCCAAAGCGCGACACATACCGTGCCACTCTTTATTGCTCACTGCGCCAGCGGTGATATAGCCATCGGTAGCCTCGAAAATGAGGTCAGGCGAAAGCTGCGCCCGAGCTGCTTTAACTTCCCTTCCCACCAAGGTTAAACCGGACATCCCCTCAGGCCACAAATACGATACCATCGTATCGAGCATCGCGAGTCGAACATGCTGACCCTCGCCCGTACGCTCGCGTGCAAAGAGCGCCGCGGTGATGGCTTGAGCTGCCGTTACCGCCGTTGTTTTATCAGGGATAATCGTGCGTATCATCTTTGGACGGCCGGTTGCCCCATCCGCCTGGATTGCAGCCAGTCCGGATAAAGCTTGAATCACTGGGTCATAGACACGTTGATGGGCATAGGGACCAGTCTCGCCGAACCCACTGATCGAAACATAAATGATGTCCGCTTTGATTGTGCGAACTGCACCCTCGCCAAACCCCATTCGCTCAATCGTTCCAGGGCGAAAGTTCTGCACCAACACATCGGCAGTACTCAGCAAGCGATTGAGTACTTCCACACCCTCAGTCGTCTTAAGGTCAACGGCTAAACTGCGTTTGGATCGGTTAGACGAGATAAAGGTTGAAGTAATACCTGACCGGTTGGGACCCGCGCCCCGAACCAAATCGCCGTCTAATGCCTCAACCTTGATAACGTCCGCACCCTGGTCAGCCAACATCATCGTTGCTACCGGGCCAGAAATCATTGAAGTTAAGTCGACTACTCGAACACCAGACAAAGGTCCGCTCATCTTTACCCCCTTAAAAGATATCCCCGTTAAAATTCTCTGTAGAGTAAACCACTAGCACAATGGCCCTGCTTACACTCGTGCAATGGCAACATTGGCCCGGTAGTTGAATCGCTCTCCTAGGCTTGCGACTCCGCATGCTGCTTTGCCCATTTGTAATCCGCTTTGCCATTAGGTGCACGGCGCACCTCGGCGACAAAGAATGTGCGCTTCGGAACCTTATAACCAGCCAAATGTTCTTTGGCAAAGGCCAACAAATCACCCTCCTCGAGTATCTGCCCCGCGTCACAAGAAACGACAGCGACAACCCGCTGACCAAATTGCTCGTCCGGCAAACCCACCACCAGAGCATCAAATACGGCCGAATGCCGCTTCAGGACTTCTTCCACTTCTTCAGGAAAAACTTTCTCTCCCGCTGTGTTAATACAGGCGCTGCCACGTCCGAGCAAAGTAATCGATCCGTCCGCCGCCACGGTCGCGTAGTCCCCGGGAAAACTGTAGCGAATCCCGTCAATCACTTTAAAAGTTTCTGCCGTCTTGGCTTCATCTTTGTAATAACCCAACGGCACCAACCCAGTGGCGGCCACCTTACCAATTTCGTCACTGCCGGGCTGTATCCATGCGCCGCTGTCACTGATCACGCGGACCCCCTCATTGAGCACAAATTGCGCGGTTTCGACGGGATTATCTCGAGAGCTAACGGCACTACCCATGCCGCCCTCTGTGGATCCCATAAAATCGGCCAAGGTGACATCGAGATATTCAAGCAAGCCTTGCTTAGTCTCCGCGCTCCACATGACGCCACTAGAAGTGATTTGATCGAGAGAATCGAGGCGATACGGGTCCCCCTGTTTGACGGCTGCTTCTATCGCACCCAACAACGGTTTTGCAAAGGCGTCACCCACGATAACGAGATTACTCACACGATGCTGTTCGATCATAGATAGCAGTAAATCCGGATTTAGACCCAGCTTCGAAGTCGTCACCACCGTGCCGCCCATCATCATCGGCACAAAGCTGCCCAGCCACACACCCGTACCATGCATTAACGGACAGGCCGGTAGCGTGATCGGCGGTCGCTCAATCACTTTAATCAGAGCGATGTAATCCGCTACGTTTGTCGGCAGCTCCAATCCGGCGGCCCCAAAGCCAATACCTAGCAGTGCCTGTAGGAATTCCCCTTGAGGATACATCACCCCTTTCGGCATACCTGTCGTGCCACCGGTATACAGCATGTAGAGCGAGTCAGGGTTTTGGGCCTGTCTGGGCAAAGGCGCACATTGCCGAATGGTGCGCTCGTAATCGACGGCACCTTTAATCAAAATCTCAGTACCATCATCAATCTGCACGAACAGTTTAACCTTTGGTAGGCGATCCTTGACCTCCCAAATTCGCATCGCGTAGCAAGATTGAAAGAATACAACCTCGGCATCCGCGTTATCTAAAAGATAAACCAACTCATCTGATTTATAGCGGTAATTCACATTGATAGGGCAGGCACCAACTTTGAACAGCGCGAACTGCGCCTCCTGATATTCGTGGCTATTGTGCAAATAAATGCCACCTTTCGAGTCGGTAGTAATCCCATGATCTGATAAGGCTTGAGCCAGACGCGCAGCTCTTTCTTCAAATTGCTGCCAAGTCGTACGATTACCGTCCGCGATGGTCGCAGGCCTGTTCGGAAAAGCGTCCGCTATCGCTTCCCACGCGCTCGCAAAAGTCAGTGTCATCAATCCCCCTAATCTCATCGCCTGTGATTTCCCCGCAACCGTACCTGAAATTCTATTGGTTGCCAGCCACCCTTGTGATCACGACCACATCATAACTCCCTTAGAAATATTGGCCGAAGTAAAGTACAAACCGTCATCGCTGACCCGACTCTAAATTTTTCGCCAGTTGTTAGCAAAATTTACCACTTAAACCGCTCCCCGATTACAAACCGAAGAAAAAGCCCTACAGACATTAAGCTTTTCAACACAAAAACTTGGCACGCATATTGGATTACTTTCCACAAGACGGCCACGTACGCTCGAACAAAGATAACGATATGAATTAGTTATCTATCGAGGAAGCTGGAACTAAGCGAGTTCGGACTCATATTACTCGCAGCGGCACAAAACGTATTTGGCCAGAGGCTCTGCCAGTGCAATGAAAACAACAAGAGGCTTTTGCAGAAATTAGCCGCAGACGGAATTAGACAATATCAGGAAGACATTATGCAAAGCTTAAACCAAGCCAAAACCAGCAACGTCAATAGAAATAGTGCGGGAAGCTTTAGTTGGCTGCGCATTTCACGCCTGGAGCAGCCCCGCGCCAGATTCCCCGTATATTTATTGCTAGCAGTCATACTGATCATGACCGGTGTATTCGCGGGATTTACCAGCGCAGAAAAAAGTCATGAAGAACGAAACCCATTTCCGGCTATGGAGCAGTGGATTAGCAATTATTGGCCTTCCCTGTCGGCTACCGTAGCGGTTCTGCTAGCGGCACCACTAGTCAGCGACCATCAACCCACTTCGACGAAAACTCTCAACCAAGGATAACAGTTTGGTGAGGCGCGCAAGCGAACCAGGGAACATCGAAACAGTGAGGATTCAAAAAATGGAAAATACAACACGCAAAAAATTCCGGCTAAACCGGAAGGATGCTATCGTTTTTGGGGTTTGCAGCGGGATCGCACAGTACTGCGGGCTTAAAGCAAAGACTGTTCGGATACTGACCGTGCTGGTTGGAATATTCTTAACAAAGCTTGTAATCGCAGCTTATGTGATCACGTGGCTGATTGCTGACTCAGAAGAAGACTAGGCCCAGCCGATGAGCGCTTGTGATCGCCAACATCACTCACCCCCAAGATCCATCGATAACGCCTGATTCAATTAAAGCCAGAAAAAACAATCGTTTCTTTCCACTTTTTTCGAATTAATCTATTTTCGCAATTTGCTTGTCATATCCCATACTTTGTAGAGGAGACTTTGACTTTATCGCTGCAGGTTGCGCAATGCCATATAGAAAAGCTAATAACAATCACTGTTCGGATCAGGTGCGTGTTATCAATAAAGCTATATCTTGCTGGCAGCCTGTTTTGTTTGAGACCCGTGGTGGCGATAGCCTCTTTTGACGATAACAAGAGGCTCGCCATTTCTTTGCTCTAATTACTACTACCCGTAGATGCTGCGCTAGACGTGGATGTAGACGCCGCTGTGGTCGTTGTCGCTGTCGTTGTTGTCGTTGATGGTGTAGTCGGTGTAACCGGTTTGGGCGTCGCTAAAGAACGCGATTTTTTATCGTCCTGAAGGGCTAGTGCCGTAACGCCAACTAGACCAACGGCGATTGCAGTGGAAACAGCTATACCTCCGGCAACAGCGCCACCAGCAGCAGCGCCACTAGCAGCAGCTCCAGAAGTGCCTGCTCCAGAGGTGCCGGCCCCTTGTGCCGCTTGACCTGACGTCGAAGCACCAGAATTTGCAGATGTCGGCCCAGCAGCCGTCTGCGCATTGGCATTCATGCTCCAGCTTTTAGATTCGGCCGCATTCCCAAAATACGGCACCATCAAAGCCATTCCGGCTAGGACCGTGCAACCAATTGCTCTGAACCGTGTGGCGTAAGCATAATTCTTCACTGTCTTCTCAAAAACCATAGGGATACCTGCTTTTTTTATTTTTCCTGTTGAATATTTTTTAGCCATAACCTTTCTTCCTCGTGCTTCCAACAAGAGCGCTGGAACCCAGTTGTTTGAATTTCGTCCACGT
>DJYW01000008.1:7545-28648 GCA_002450255.1 Gammaproteobacteria bacterium UBA6968 | reverse complement strand
AAAGTCAATTACCAACAGCTTGTCAAACTGTTGACAAAACTCCGCGACGACCCAGATGAACCCGCTTCTTTTATGTTCGATCTTCTAGAATTTCTGATCTTCTTAGCTAGGGTTGAGAAACCGATCTAAATTTCGCTCGAGTCTCGACAAGCCGTTAACCCAACCGTACTTATGCATCTTCAGCATGAGCCGAAAGTATCTATACATTCCAAACGCCGCGTGAGTACGAACATATGACTAGTACAGCTAGCGTTATTGGTTAGATCTTTAGTGGCTCAAAAAACATGGAAAACCAAGCACCCGTAGCAAGAAAGATACTGGCATTTTTGAAAAACACTGGCCGCGAGAAAAAGAGTAAGCGGGCAAAATTACTGACAGGCGGTAGACTGAAGCAGATGTCCGAGTTCGATGCGCTGAATACGCTAGGCTGAAATATAGAAGGTTTAAAGTCCGAGATTTTTCATCGTGGCTCGACATTATGGCCCGATCTAGGGAAGCTAGTTACGGTCTTCGAGCGATATCAGCTATTCGTTGAGGCGTGCTGAGGCTAATCGTGCTGTGACAGGAAGTCCTCTGAGCTTCGTTCGAACTTCAATCGGCAAATAATGTAAGGCGGGAGCAAGGGTGTATTCGATGCCGGTGTGAACGCTACCGGCCTTTTGCTCAAAAGGCACGCCACGCAACACCACAACTTTCCAGTCCTGCTTGTTCCAACGTGCTTGTTTCGTTGCTTGGATCCGAAACTCATAACGACCAATGCCATCATCCAAATAGGTAAGCTGAAAAGTAGACAAGCCTTTTTCAAGCAGGCAGCCCATCAAAGCATACTGGGATAGCTTATCAACATAGTGGTCATAGTTTAGGGGATAAACAATTTCGATATTTTCGACAAGGTCATTTTCACTACTTTGCGTAAAACCCTCGTAGGTTGCCGACTTTGCTGGCCAATCGAACATCACCGCGTCTGAGAATTTCCATCCAAAGCTTTCTCCACTGTTCGTAAAGCTAAGCAGCCTGTGTTCACAGGCGCGAACCGAAAAACGGCTCACATGAGTGTTTCTGGCAAGAAAGTGACTCACGCGACTTTCTGCAGACCAAATCGCGTTGTTACGGGTCGCACTGATTTTTGCAGAAATACCGACTGGCAGGCCAGCCAACCGAATTTTATAGGTGAGTTCAAAATCGCTCACAGAGTCCGAAAAAGGAAGCAAACCAACAGAAGGCTCTCCGCCAGACATGGCCTCCTCTGACGCAGCCACGTTCATCGGTGATAAGGTAGGTAGTCCCAAACCAAGCAAGATCAGTAAGCAAAAGGCGTGGGATCGATCCGCCCGCTGCGCTGCTAAAAATATTTTTTCACTCACTACCCATCTCGAGTTATCGCCAGACCACTATTTTGATTAGGCTCGCGTGCCGCAATCCTTCCCTCACAAATCAAAATCTTGTGACTTGGGGCGCTCTCAAATATTTAGGGATCGACTTACGATGATTGTTGCGAGAAAGATTACTTTAAAGGATCTTCCGTGTCTTCGTTCTCTAACGATTCACTGCTGGGTACTGATACTACTTGTTGCTCAGAAACCGATTCGGACTTCTGCGCCTCACGCCAGATTTGGTACGCCGTAAGCTCGTCTTTTACGACACTAACGACGTAAGCGATCACCGCACCATCATCTAACAAACCCCAGCCGAACAAAAAGTCTGGCATAGCATCTAAAGGCACTACAAAATATAGCAGCCCACCAACGATAGTTATCAACGCTTGAGGAGAGATATCGCGGTATCTGCCGGCGATGAAGTCTTTAACTAAACAAGCAAGAAGCTCGACGTCGGCCTTGAAACCCGCTATTCGCTTATTAGATATCCGCGCTATTTTTTTTGAAACCTGAGCCAGCAAACTCTGTAGACGCCGTGGCTGTTTGACTATGACGGAAGCGCGTGTGAGAAAACGTTTAAAAGCTGTCGGCTGCGGGCCTTGGTTAGTGGGTTCATGCACTTTGTATCCCCTCCTTTTCCCTCTTAAAACGGGTTAATCACTTGGCGCTGCACATTCGGTCAGGTGCTAACTGCCGAGTGTATGCGGACTGGTCACTTAAGCGAGAATGAAATTGCAAATCCATCGCGCGACTAAATTTTCATCTGTATCCAAGACTAAGCTCGCTTGGCCCTTTGCAAAAACCGCCTCTCCCAGAGTTTCGCGACGTATCGTCATCAACGCATTGGCATACGCTTTGGTAAATTCTGGGTGGCCCTGGAAGGTTAACACTTGCTCACCCATCGTAAACCCAGCCACCGGGCAGGCCGGATTGCCGGCAAAAAGTGTAGCGTCGGAAGGTAATTCCTGAACCTGATCTTTGTGACTGGACAGCAATGCAAATTGATCTTGGTCGCTGTCCATCCATTTTTGCGGGGCCACAATTCGAGTCGGCTGCACACCGACTGACCAGCCAACCTCAGCTGCAGACACCCTACCGCCAAAAAAGTGGGCCATTAGTTGATGACCAAAACAGATGCCGATCACCTTCTTCCGGCAGGCTAAGGCGTCGCGTAAGAACTCAACCAAACTATGGATCCAGGGTAGATCGTCGTAAACGCTATGCCGACTACCCGTGATAATGTAGGCATCACAAGTTAGCGAATCGGGCACAGCTTGCAGGACGTCGTAATTCTCGAACTCACAAAGTGAATGTTGTTGCGCGAATCGATTCCGAAACATGGCGGCGTAATCCAGATATTGGGTCTGTAAATCTGGCATCAACGAGTCGGTTTGCAAAATACCGATCTTAATCATTTCTCCAACCATCCATTTTTACTACTGGTGCCGGGCGAAAGCTTTCGCGCCCGGCGCTTGAGGGTGCTCGCATCAGCGGACAAATGGCTACTCGTTAATAATCTCAACAGTTGATCAGGCTAAACAATCGACTTGACGTGTTGCTAGACCTTACCTTGCGCCTGTGGATAACTTTGAGGATAACTTGCTGTAAAGGTGTGTATCCGAAAACGAGCAATTTGCGGAAATATAGGGTAACACTGCCAATAACTCAAAATAGTTTTTATTAATTAGTAACTTAGAGTTATCAACTAAGACTTCTATTCAACTATCGCCGGCATGTCTTGATATGCTAACCACCGCTACGAGGTGTGCATAAAGTCAAAACATTTCATATACCGTCATGCCTCTAGCAACAGCGACACCACCGAATCGTCCCCAATTTTGTGCGTTAGTGCGCCATTAACATTGCACAAACCTATCAATGCATCGCATTAAACAAACGTCGCCGATACTGACTGGCCAATGGATCACCCTTGCCAAGCACTTTGAAAACGCGAATCATCGTCAGTCTGGCTAGGTCGTCCCGGAACTCGCGGTCTGCTCGAAGAATCGCTAAACAGGCCTCCAACGCAGGTTCAAACTCACCCGCAACCACCTGTTGGACAGCCAGCTGATAACGCAACTCCAAGTTTTGTGGATCCGCACTAAGCCGGGTTTCCAAGTCCGTCATAGAAGCTAACCCGGCGGCTTCTTGAGCAAACGCCAGACGCTCCTGTGGCCTGCTCTTTTCCTCGATCGTATCAGGAATGCCTGCGAGCACAGTCTCCGCGTTGCTCAAATCATCCGATCGAATTAGCACGTCCGCCAACTCGACACGAAGGATTTGATTATTTGGCTCTTCATTAATCACTTCTTGCAGCATTTGTGCAGCAGTCGCCAGCCCTTGCGTGGCAATGACCTCTTGCAGTTGGCTTTTGATCAAGTCAGCTACCGACTGCGTTAGCGGATCGATCATTGCCCTGAGTTGAGCCTCATCAAACGGCCCTTCAATTTGGTCGGCAATCTTGCCTTCGTGAATGACCCGAATACTCGGGAGGCCTTGCACGCGAAGTTGCTGTGCAATCATCGGATCTTGCCCGACATCAGATAAGGCGAGGACAACTTTACCGGCGTAACCACCAATCACCTGTTCAGCCAATGCTTTAGCCTGCACCGATGGAGCCATCTGTTCCGCCCAAAACAAGACCATAACCGGGACTTCCTGCGAGCGCTCGATTACCTCGCTCTGAAAATTCTCTGGTGAAATTTGCACACTCTGTGGACCTTGCATAGTTCTCAACGCTCTCCGAAATACGGCCGGCCAGTTCGACCCGGGCTCTATATCACTTTATCAAAACTTCTTTGGCGAGTTAGCGGTTGCTCCCCGATCCAAGTAAATCCCTCGGCCTGAGTCGCAATATTAAGCGACGCCAGACGCTCTCTAAAAGGGGCGAATTCTGTCTCTACCAAATCCAGGCAGTTATTCTGCTCGCTAACATGGCCAATGATCACGTGTAAGTCCGGGTGAGCAATGCGCTCCAGCAACCCGCGCGCTTGGCAATTCGACAAATGGCCAAAGTCGGCGCCGACTCGTGTTTTCAGATGCGGTGGGTATGAGCCCTGCCGCAGCATCGCCCTATCATGATTCGCTTCTAGCAACAGGTATCGGCAATCGGAATACTGCTCTACGACATGTTGAGTGTAAGTGCCTAAATCCGACAGCACGCCGATTTTCAACTCGCCATGGCTCAGGACGAACTGCGTCGGTTCGCGAGCGTCATGTGGTACCCGCACGGGATTGATGGTCACTTCCCCTAAGGTAAACGGTATGTCGCCATCAAACGCCTCGCACTGAAACCCGTTGGGCGCGTTCTTTTTGGTTCCGTGAGAGGCATAAACAGGTACACCATAGCGATGCGCTAATGCCGATACGCCAGAGATGTGATCGCTGTGTTCATGGCTAACCAATACCGCAGTGATATCACCTGGGCTGAGGCCAAGGCGCGCCAGACGCTGTTCGGTTTGGCGCAAGGTAAAGCCGCAATCAACTAAAAAGACGCTACCAGCCATGGCAACCAGAGTTCCGTTACCGCGGCTACCACTGCCCAATGAAGCCAATCCCATTAGGTTGCGTATTCCCGAATCATTACTAGCAATTGTTGCGCGAACTCAGGATTCTGAAGCACCTGTTCTGCGTCAGTCACGCGAACTTGAAAGCTGTCGTCGGGACCGGCCGAGAGCACTAACTCGAGCGAGTAGTCGCCGCCGCGACTGCCGCATGAAAAGGTGAACCGACACAAAAACCCACCCGAAGACTTGCCGTCAAACAGCCCGCTTGAGACGGCAACCTGCATCCTGCCTGTCTCTCGGTCCTGATTTTCGATAACAATATCCGCGTTGCGAAGAGCCTGTCCGAGAGTCGCCCAGGCGCGCTCCCGATCCAAGAACAAGAGCAATCTAGGAAGACCGTCGACATCTTTGGAAAGCACCGATTTCTGCTCGCTGCCAATTCTCAAAGCCACTTTCGATACCGTGGTTTCTGCAACACGAGCCGCAATATAAGCACCAATTTCATTCAACAACCTGCGCTCTGCGGTCGCCGCAACCGACTGCAACCCAAGCAGAGAAACTATCTCGTTTGCAGCAGGCTCTCCTACCGCATCATTCTCATGACGAATATGTATTTCTGTGGATTGAGGTTGCAGCCCCTGCTCTAAGCGCACAATAAACCGATCTGACCCAGAGCTAAGACCTAATTCTTGATGTGCTTCCTGGACAATGGTGCGCACGACATCGCGATAAGCGTCGTCACCGACTTCTAGCCATTCAGTATTCAGCCGCCCGACGTCCGGCGCTTCATCGGTCAGCTGGACGCCATTATCGGCAAAAAACTGCTTCATCTTCGGCCAAGCCGTCGTGGGCGGCTCTGGAATCGCCAGCCAATTGCGGTCCCCCAATCGCTGTAACCGCACTTCGTTACGATTGTCCTTGGCATACATCGCATCGGGTAATGGCGGCTTCTTCGGATAGAAGAAGGGCTTTGGTTGCTCTGGTATCAACGGAATAGGGAACGGATCGGCCTCTAGATCCGCATTCAACCCGTCTGGCACCTCAAGCGGCGGTTGCGGCGTGACTTCTAAATAATCTTCCGGATTTTTTTTCTCTTTGGAAATACCAGGCATCCAACTGCATCCAGCGATCCACAAAACACTGCAGATTAAAACCAACTTTCTCATATAACTGCCTTTAATTCGGCTTCCGCCGCTGTGATTCGCTGTCTAACCGTTTCGTGATGCTGCGTCGACAGTGGAATAAGCGGAAGTCGTATGCCGCCCTCGATCAACCCCTTATCCGCGAGAATCCACTTAGTCGGCGTAGGTGACGACTCAACAAATAGTATGTCGTGAACGCTCTGCAAGACCGCATCAATCTGTGCAGATGAGGCTTTATCACCAGACAAATAACGTGCGCAAAACTCACTCATCGCTTTTGGCAGCACGTTGGCTGTAACCGAGATCGTACCGACCGCGCCGAGCTCCATCATTCGCATCGTTTGTGCATCTTCTCCGGACAAAATATAAAAGTCGTCATCGACTCGATCGCGAATCAATTTGACTCGCTCTGCGTCTCCACAAGCGTCCTTAATACCCACAATACGATCGACCTCAGCAAGTCGTGCGACGGTGTCTGCCAACATATCGCACCCTGTTCGAGGCGGGACATTGTATAAAATGACGGGTAACTCGCTGACCGCGGCAATCGCCTTAAAGTGATGGACTAAGCCTTCCTGCGTAGGTCGATTGTAATAAGGTGTGACAACTAAGCATGCGTCGGCACCAAGTCGAGCGGCTTCCTTGGTTTGGTGAATCGCTTCAGCGGTTGAATTACTGCCTGTGCCAGCGACTACGGGAATGCGTTGGTCCACAACCTCGATACAGCGTTTGATTACCTGCAGATGTTCGTCGGTGTCTAAAGTAGCCGATTCTCCAGTAGTCCCCATGGCGATAATGCCCCGGGTGCCTTCTTGAATGTGCCACTCCAAAAGTTTATCCAGAGTCGGCCAATCGATTTCTCCATCTGTGCTCATTGGCGTTATTAACGCCACAAGGCTTCCTGTCAACATGGCCATTACCCCACTCTCGGCATCATCAGAAGCGCCCGATGGTACGCAGAGGAGGCGTCGTGGACAAGCGACGCCAACTTATAATTCACCGCCTTCATCGGTTTTTCCCACCAGCAAGCTCGAGCCCGCCGCGAATCAAGGCGAGGTTAAAAAAACCCTGCAAAATATTACCTTGGCACCTCGCGTATCACGCAAGCCAACTTCGCTATGGTTAGGCATTAATCGCCAACGCACGGTCGATCAGGAAAACCAAGTGTTGCGTATGCGCACGCGTCGCATTGTCACCACGTCGCTTGCTGCCCAACGTTTTTTGTAATTGCTTGAGTTGGAATAATATCGCCGACTTGGCAACGTGGTCGTATTGCTCCGCTCGTTTGCCTCGCACCATGTCTATCAGATGAGTGACGTACTCGATTTGCAGATTTTGTCGATAGCTGTTCACACTCGAGCGCATATCAGCCGAAAAAATCGCATCGGTCAGATCGGTGATCATTTCTAACGCACTATACTCGTTGCCATAACGGGCTGAATCGGTAAGTCGCTGTAGAGTGTTTGGGTGCAACAGATGCGTTAAAGCGCCATTCTGAACACGCAGCAACATTTCATGAATCTTCGGATCCTCGCCAGAACTGAAGAAATCAAAGCCACGTCGCTGTTGTTGCAAGTGCGCAAAAAGCGCAGCGGAACCCTCCAAAACATCCGAGGCGAAGAAGTGTTTCGCCAAAGCAGCCATCGCTCTTTCCTGTTGCGCCCGCTCCACCGGGCGATAAGGCGCGGCGCTGCTGCTGCCTGGCGGTAGGCGGTTCAGATGCACCCCGCCGACATACCGGGTAATGACGCGAGCAGATCGAGCGTATTGGCTCATCAACACAAGATAATGGTTATACAACCGCTGATAACTTTCGCCATCGTATTCCGCCAGCATTTTTTGCCGCACCAGCTCAAGCTGTTCGAGGCGCTCGATGGCGAAGCCTACGGCGTCACTACTCATGTCGCCGATGTTTATGTGTGGGTCAATACCGCGACGGGAGCTTCGCATATCGTCCGCGTCGTTCCCGTAGACTAATTGAGGTTCGGCGGAACGCGCTAGTATGGCGGCCAAGCGCTGTGCTTCCGCTGTGGCATCATCAAGCGCGGCGGAATAACCGAATTCGATCGCCCAATCGTCATATGCGCCGGGTTTTTTCTGATAAAACCAGGTTTGCGTTTTACCCGGCGGCGCTACGTTAACTGCCTCATAGTCCATCACCGAACCAGACAAACCATCTCGCTCTACAGCAGCCAAATCAAATGGGTCTGGTTGCAACTGGCTCGCGCGCATATTGTGAGTCAGCCCTAGCGTGTGCCCGATTTCGTGCAGAATCAGCATATAAATACTGTCTTTTGTTAACTGTGCCTGCTGGTCTGGGTCACCCATCATCGCGACCGCTTCGCGCGCATAGAGGTTAGACAGGTGTAGGTAATTACCCAGCTGGCAATCCTGCTGCTCTAAATCGGTCTCGGATTCGATGTTCAGAGACTGCAAAACCGCTTGGGTACGTAACCTATTCGTGAGAAAGCTAAATTCCAGCATGATATCCGCGCCGATGATCTGGCCGGTTTTAGGGTTGGTAAAGGACGGGCCGTAACCGCCAAAAGGCGGCTCCGGCGATGCCGTCCAGCGCAGTACGTTGTAACGAATATCGCCAGCGTCCCAATCTGCATCATCAGGCTGTATCTGCACTGCGATAGCATTACTAAAACCCGCTTTTTCAAACGCGCTATTCCAACTCAGCGCCGCCTCGGTTATGAGATCGCGAAACTCGTACGGCGTCGTGTTCTCTATCCACCAGGTAATTGGTTCGACTGGATCAGATACTGCGGCAGTAGGATCTTTTTTAACCAAGTGCCAGCGGTTAATCATATCTCTGTAGGGCGTCTCACTCCGGCTGGTTAACTCCGTCACCCGGTCGGAAAAATAGCCAATCCGGTAGTCGTCGAAACGCGGCTGAAAATCATTTTCGGGCATCGCCAAAAACATGTGTTGCAACACCACACTCATAGCACGGCTGTCGGTCACGTCATCACCGCCGGTTTGCGCCGGTGCGGGGTTCTCGTAAACCATATCCACAACCACGGACGTATTTTCGGGGTAACTTTTGGCTGCGACGATTTTCGACCGATCATTATTCAATTTGCCCAACCCGAATCGCTCACCCGGCTTACTCTTTGGATCGGGTGTGGGCTTAACTTGAGCAAGTTTCTCATGCAAAAGAACACTATCTAACGCGATAAGGATCTCACCGGTTACCTCATCCTCCGCAATGATGGTCTCGACAGCCAAAATCGCGGGCGGCATATTGGCGTCGCTTGCTTTACTCAGGGGGTTCGTCGGATCAAAGTAGTAGCTGGTATTCGGTTCAACAAACTCGATCTTATTGAAGTGCCGCCGCAACTCGAGGATTTTATTATCGCGGTATTGGCCACGGAAGTGGCCGCCATCGACCACCCCATCTTGGATCACCATGGTGTGGATAAACGCTTGCCCTAACTGGTCTTCGCTTAGCACCAGGAAAAGTTTGCCATCGTCCTTTTGTTGCAGCAGCTTGAAGAATCCGTCTTTCACTTCGCTTTTCGCCGTTACCGCCGCAATGGATTGATCGCCACCTGCACCCTCCGGCGCATCTTTCCCGCAGCCTACGACTGCAAAAAGTAACAAAATTACGCCAGCAATTAGCCTAACGCACCGTGACGTCCAGAGCTGATTTTGCTCGATCAACATACTGCCTCCAAAGCAATGTAACGAGGGGGTGATCAGGTCAAACGCCCGCCACTCCGGTTTTTGTTGGTTTTTATTCTACTTCCTGACTCGGCGCACCCTCTGGTATGGGCGGTGTAATTGGCACGATGTCATGCTTCGGCCAAGCCTTGTATACAGCCTTGATCAGCGTTGCCAGAGGGATCGCAAAAAATACTCCTAAAATGCCCCCGATACCGCCAAAAACCAGGATCGAAACGATGATTGTCATAGGGTGTAAATCAACGACCTCAGAGAACATTAACGGGACCAGGAAATTGCCATCCAGAAACTGAATAATCCCGTAGGTGAGCATCAACATCGATGTTTCCCAGGACCAGCCAAATTGCAACACCGCGACAGCAAAAACGGGCAACGTGACCAGAGCGGCGCCAACAAAAGGAATCAGTACAGAAAGACCCACCAACGCGCTTAATAGCGCAGCATACTTCAGCCCGAAAAATGCGAATGCGACGTAAGTTACCCCAGCGATGATCAGGATTTCGATAAACTTCCCCCGCACATAGTTGCCCAACTGCAAATTCATTTCTGCACTGACCGCGCTAAGCAAGGTTCGTTCTGCGGGCAGCAGAGTGGTCAGCCAAGTCAATAACTCATCTTTGTCTTTCAGCAGGAAAAACACGGAAAAGGGCACGAGAACCAGGTAGATAAGGAGGCTGAGCACTGAAGACACTTGGGCATAAGCGGTGCCCAGGATCGTACCGCCTAGGTTGCCAATCTCGCGAGCGCCCTGATCGATAAAGCTGCGTATTTGCTCTTCCGCCAAATATTGAGGAAAGCGGCCAGAAAGCGCGATCACTTGTTCCTGCAAGAGTGTCAAGAGAGTCGGAAGCAGATTGATCAGATCTTGCAACTGCTGCCATAACAGAGGAATGAGCAGAAGCAGCGTGACCAGCACGAAGCCCAAAAAAAATAAAAACACCAAGTAAACGGCAGGCAGACGGGGCATACCAATGGATTCGAGTTTTTTCACCAGTCCTTGCAACAGGAACGCAATCACTAAGCCAGTGAGTACCGGCGCCAATACACCTCCGAAAAACGCTAAAAAAAGCAGCACCAAAGAAGTGGCGGCAACGAAAAAAATCGCATCTTCGCGAGCAAAGTAGCGATTGATCCAACTAGCAGCGACGTCTAAAAACTTCACTGCTTCTTTTGCAACCGATAAACGAATACACCGCTTTCCGCCACTTCGGAAGATAACAATAAATGTCCACTTTGGCGGGTAAACACTTCAAAGTCTTTCACCGACCCCGGATCCGTTGCGCGAACTTCGAGATAAGCGCCGGGCTCCATCGCATTCAATGCCTGTTTCGTCTTAAGCAAAGGCATAGGACACATGAGGCCAGTGGTGTCGAGTTGGCGCACCGCTTCGTTGTTGTTGACATCATTCATAACGCGAAACTTTATCACAAAGCATCGTCAGGACGACGCTGCAACCACAACAATTTGGCTAAAGAAGATGCGCGTCCTACTGAAGTTGCGCTAACGACGAGGCCTGCCAAAGCGGGTATGATATTTGCCACTTTTGGGCCTACTCTTTGCGGTCTATTCGCTTAGATGATTGCAGAGCTCGCTAAGAGAGCGCCCTCGGCAACAATGTTATAAGGTTGCGAAATCTTCTGATGATTCGTTTCACACCACTTTCTGCGACTGGGCCGAAACAGGCAGCGGTACTATTATTAGCAGTGCTATTGATGTTGTATGGTTCGGTGCCGCGCTTTGCGGCCGCCTCAGGCAATCAATTGCCAAGTCTGGGCGACGCGTCATCAAGCCTCGTCTCGCCAGAAATGGAAAGACGTATTGGCGAGGCTTTCCTGAAACAACTCCATGCCTCGGTTCCGATCAGCGACGATCTTTTATTGCAGGCGTTTGTCGAAAAAGAAATGAGCGCCTTGATGCAACACTCGGAGCTAACCGACGGCCTACAAAGCGTACTGGTTGTAAACAGACCGGACATTAACGCGTTCGCAGCGCCTGGCGGAATTATCGGCATCAACTCTGGTTTGTTTATCTATGCCCAGGATTTCGAAGAATACAGTTCTGTAGTCGCTCACGAGATGGCACATATTAGCCAACGCCACTTCGCCCGGGGATTGGCCGCGCAGAAGGCCGCCACCCTGCCGACTTTGGTGGGCATGGTAGCGGCTATTTTAGTTGGCGCAGCAGGTGGCTCCGATGCAGCTTTAGCTGCGATGTCAACTGCCCAGGCGGCAGGCCAATCGAAGCGCCTGCGGTTCAGTAGAGAACGAGAACAAGAAGCCGATCGAATCGGTATCAATACCATGCAGCGCGCCGGCCTTAACCCGGATGCCATGGCGCGCATGTTTGAGCGTATGCAAAGGGCTTATCGATTTAGCAGTCGTTTGCCCGAATTTTTGCTCACCCACCCCATCTCAGAAAGCCGTATCACCGACGCACGCGACCAAGCGCGCGACGGTTTTGCAGTTAGCCGCGCGGTCGCGAAGCCGCCCGAGCCTCAGAACAGTCTCTACCGGATGATGCAAGCACGGGTCCAACTTCACTTCGAGAACAGTCCCGTAAATGGCATTCGGCTCTATCAAAAGCGCTACGATGATAATCCCAAAGACTGGGTCACAGGCTATGGGTTAGCCAAGGCGTTTAGCCTTGGTGGGCAACATGAACAGGCAGTCGAGTTGGTACGCTCTATCGTAAACGACATTCCCAGTCCGATCTTCGCCACCCTTGCCCTCGCCGAGATTCTCATCGACGCCGAGCTATATGTCGAAGCAAACGAATTGTTGACTGAGCAACTGCTCATTAACCCCGATAATCATCCGTTAGATATGATGCTTGCTCGCGGATTGACCGCTCAAAACCAACACGCAGAAGCCGTAATAATTTTTGCTAAGCAATCTAAACTTAGGCCGCTGGACACTGTTGTTTGGTTCAACCTGGCAGAGATAGCTGGGCTGGCGGGCGATATTACCCAAGTGCATTTGGCCCGAGCCGAGTACTTTTACTTGCATGGCGCGCTGCAGCGAGCGATTCAACATCTAGAGTACGCGCAGCGCCTCGCGCGCGGAAAGAATCAACAGTTGGTTGCCAAGCTGGGGCAACGTATTCAGGATTTGCGCACAGCAATTCGCATGCAGAAGAGCTAACGCCGCAACGCGTATTTGCGGTGGTTGCGACAGCACGAGCGCGCGTTCTCTCGGTGGCGCTTTAGATGTCTTACACGCCTTGGTCTTTTTTCCATCAGCTCAGCCTCTTCTTAGGATGGGCCGACATAATGGCGCTATTGAGCTGGCCCGTTCGGCCTACCTAACGGCGTTGCCCGCCCTGAAATGCCAGCATTCGATCCAAGGGCCGTTTCGCACGTTCACCAATAGCCGGATCGATGCGAATTTCATTCTGGTCGCGCAGAGCGGGGTCGCTGAGCAGTGCATCTAGTTGATGCAAAGCGTTCATCGCCATCCAAGGACAATGGGCGCAGGATCTGCAAGTTGCCCCGTCACCTGCAGTCGGCGCTTCGATAAAGCGTTTGTCAGGATTTTGTTGGCGTAGCTTGTGAAAAATGCCGCGATCTGTCGCAACAATAAAAATATCGTTAGACATGTTTTTAGCAGCGGCGATTATCGCACTTGTGGAACCGACTATATCCGCCATATCAATCACCGATGCCGGGCTTTCCGGGTGCACCAATACGCCCGCGTCGGGGTACACTTTTTTGAGATCAATCAGGGCAGCTGCCTTAAATTCTTCGTGCACCACGCAAGCGCCACGCCACAACAACATATCCGCACCCGTTTGTGTGGCGATATAGCCGCCCAGGTATTGGTCTGGGGCCCATAGTATTTTTTCGCCCCGCGCCTTCAGGTCGCTGACGATTTCCAACGCACAGCTGCTGGTCACCACCCAGTCCGATAACGCTTTAACGCGTGCCGAGGTATTCGCGTAAACCACCACGGTGCGGTCTGGATGGGCGTTAACAAATGCCTCGAACTGGTCCGGGGGGCACCCCAAATCCAGCGAACATTCCGCTTCCAGAGTCGGCATTAAAACAGTTTTTTCCGGCGACAATATTTTGGCAGTTTCGCCCATGAACCGAACGCCCGCCACCACCAGTGTGGCTGCCTCATGGGTTTTGCCAAAGCGCGCCATTTCCAAAGAATCAGCAACGCATCCGCCAGTCTGTTCGGCCAGATCCTGGATGTCGCTATCGACGTAGTAGTGCGCGATTAACACTCCTTTCTGCGCCGCAAGTTTTGCCGCAATGCTTTCTTGCAGGCGGTCGCGCTCCGCAGGCGATACGACTGGCGAGCCAACCAGCGGCACCTGCTCTGGATCCAGGGTGTAGTCTTTGGTGGTCAAATGAATTTTCATAATGTGCAGAAGTCTAGCAAATAATGCGTTTCTCAATACAGTTTAGGTGGCTTTCGATGTTTGCTAACAGTGCTCGAGCAAACAAAATGGCAAGGTGTTGCGCGATAGCCACATCGTAAGTAACCCGCTTTAACTCCAAGCAACATCTGCGGCGGAGCAGCGTGGCAATGCGCTTTACCTGCAGCAGCACTCTTGATCCGAGGGGGCTTTCGGAACTTTGGGGCTTTGGCTAACTCAAGATCACCATTAACATGTTCGCTCTTTGCATCAGGTCTTCGTATGTCGCGTCACGTTGTATTCCTTGCTTCGCCTCTCGATGCCAGCAACCCTGCACCGGCGAATGATAACTATCGACGGTTGCCGGAAGCGTTCCGCTCGGCACAGTGGCAGGTGACGGAGGCTGCTTTTGACGAGCTACATCTCAAAGACAGCGAGATTTACTGCGACACGGTCCGGCTCAGCGATGCGGACTTGATTTGGCCAATCGGCTTCGGACGCCGCGAAGGTTTTTTTGACCGATTACAACTCCTGGCGCAGCTGCCACAGCACTTGATGCTGACCCCCGCGGAACGCTACTTAACGCATCATGGCAAAGCCGTATGGCTGCACCACAGCGTCGCAACACGAGCAAGCAACAATGCCGCTCAATTGCTGCAGTGGATCGCAGCCGAGCAACAAGACTGGATCGTTAAACCATTGGCAGGCAGTTTGGGCCGCTCCGTGGTGCATCTTCAAGCGAGTGAATCTGCTGTCCAGCTTTCAACAAAAGTCCACGCTGTTATGGCGCAAGCACCTGGCGAATACTTCGTACTGCAACCATTTTTGGCAACAGTGAGCGCGGGCGAAACTCGAACGCTGGTGGCCGACGGCAACATTATCGGTTCGTATCTGCGCGTACCCGATGATGGAGTGAGGGCGAATCTGGCGCAACGCAGTAGCGCTAAGCGCACTGATCTCAGCCCCAGTGCGCAAGCATTAGTCAAATCAATTAGCCATGACCTGATCGAGTTAGGTATTGGCTTTGCGGCGATCGACACCGTGGCCGGTCACCTAATGGAGGTCAACATTGCGAACCCCGGCGGACTCGCAACCCTCGCTGAGCTTTACCAGGCGGATTTCGCCGCGCGCGTTGTAGCAGCAATAGAACATCGTCGATATACAACTGAAAACACGCAGTAACCTGCCATGATGCAGTCGCTGGAAGCTTGTTCTGGCCGCATGCAAGCGCCTGCTGTGTCGCGCAATCTGCTTTTCAGATACACCAATCCGCGTACAAGATAGCCAATCACTTTTGCCGTTTAACGAAGATTTTAGGGCGTACCGCCATCCACACGAATAATCGTACCCGTCGTAAAACCGGCGGCTTCGCTAGCTAAATAAAGTGCCGCGCCGACTATCTCCTGCGGTTGTCCGCCGCGCTGCAAAGCCAGTCGCGACTGCGCCATTTTTTCAAAGGCGGGCATATCCCAGGCTTTAGCAATATCGGTCAGAAAAGGGCCGGCAGCAATGCCATTAACACGGACCTTCGGACCATGCGCGAAAGCAAAAGATCGAGTAAGCGCGTTGAGGCCAGATTTGGCTGCGCCGTAAGGCTCTGAGTCCGGTGACGGATTCAACGACGCGGTGCTACTGATGTTAATGATTGCACCACCATCGGCTGCAGCCATGCGCTCGCCCACCAATGCCATCAAGCGGAACGGGCCTTTTAAGTTTACCCCTATTACTTTGTCGAAGAGTTCTTCTGAGACTGAGGTCAGATTGTCGTACAACGGCGACATGCCGGCATTGTTGATTAGAATATCTATCTGCCCGAAGCGCTCATAAGCGGCGTCGACCAATGTGCCCAACTCGTCCCAATGACCGACGTGACAGCCATAGGCCATCGCTTGTCGGCCCATCGCCTGAATTTCAGCTGCGACCGCCTCACAGGCATCTGCTTTGCGGCTTGTGATGACGACGTCGGCGCCCCGTTCCGCTAACGCGAGCGCCATCGCCTTGCCGAGACCTCGGCTGCCGCCGGTTACGAGCGCAACCTTGCCAGTAAAATCGAGTAGCTTGTCCATGCGAACCCCCATTGCCTAAGTAAAGGACCTAAGTTTGCAATTTGTCATGAATTAATCCAACTTATCTGCGTCCTCGATGGTAGTGACACGCCTTCTACGCAAACCGACTATTGCCGCTTACACCAGTGACTATGTACTGGATGGCGATTTGGCATGCTTACAAACCATCGAGCGGGGGAAACAGCTTAGGCTTGAGAGGAGAGTAAAATGGGAATGTTAGACGGGAAAGTAGCGCTGGTTACCGGCGCAGGTGGAGGCCTGGGACGTGCTCATGCCATGCTTTTGGCACATGAGGGGGCCAAAGTCGTGGTCAATGACTTAGGTGGATCTCGCGACGGCAGCGGGGCGAGTAGCTCTATGGCCGATAGCGTTGTTGCCGAAATTCGCGCAGTCGGCGGCGAAGCGATTGCTCAATATGGCTCGGTGACTTCCAAAGAAGACGCAGAGGACATGGTCAAAACTGCTGTGGAGCAATTTGGCAAGCTCGATATTCTAATCGCCAACGCCGGCATTCTGAGAGACAAATCCTTTAAAAATATGACGGATGACATGTGGGACATCGTCATGGACGTGCACTTGCGCGGCACCTATCTCGTCACAAAAGTCGCCTACGACCATATGCTCGAACGCGGTAAAGGCGGACGCATCGTCATGACAAGTTCGACCTCTGGATTGCTGGGTAACTTCGGGCAAACCAACTACGGCGCAGCGAAAGCAGCCATTGCCGGATTTATGCGCTGTCTCTGGTTAGAAGGGTTGAAGTACGGCATTACCGTTAATGTCCTAGCACCCACGGCTACGTCGCGCCTAACAGAAGATATCCTCCCTGAAGAAGTGCAAGACAGCTTCCCACCGGAAGCGGTCTCTCCACCTGTGGTCTGGCTGTGCTCGGACGAAGCCGAACACGTCACCGGCAGGCAGTGGCTGGTTGCGGGCAACAACGTATCGATTCTGAGCTGGCAAGTTACGCCGATAGCGCAACGCCCGTTGGAAGAAGGTTTTTGGGATGTTGCAGAGATAGGCGAATATATTCTCAAGAGCAAGGACAACTGGCCCCCCGTCAATCCGTTGCGCGGTGCCTAACCTGCAACGCATAACGAGAAGCAAGTTCAGCTGCTACGGAAAGTTAAGGAACGCTAATGAATTTTGGTTTTACCGAAGAACAGAATTTACTTAGAGACCAAGTCACGCGCTTTATGACAGAGGCATGCCCGATGTCGAAGGTACGCGATTTGACTGCTTCGAACGCCTGCTTCGATGCCACGCTCTGGCAGCAAATGGCGGATTTAGGCTGGCTGGGATTAATTACGCCAGAAGCCTACGGCGGCCTGGGGCTAAAGTGGATTGATCAAATCATCGTGCTGGAAGAGACCGCGGCAGGATTGTGCCCACTGCCAGTGACATCGCAAGCTTTGACGGTAACGGCCATCTTAACCTGCGGTAGCGAAGCGCAAAAACAGCGCTGGCTGCCACAGCTGGCTGCAGGTGCGATGATTGGCGCGCTGGGTCTCTATGATGAGGCCAATTGGATTGCACCAGAGGCAATTCAAGTTACCGGCGAACATAGTGCCGATCAGATCACCTTAAACGGCAGCAAGCCATTTGTTAATGACGCGGCAGCTGCAACCCACTTGTTGCTCGCAGTGCAAAGTAATACCGGCCTGGGCCTTGCAATGATTCCAACAGAAGCAGTCCGTATTTCCGCTCAACCGACTATGGACCTGACCAAGCCTATGGCTAGCGTCGACCTTACCGGGGCTTCGCTGCCGGTCGACGATTGGCTGCCGATGACTGCAGACCAGTTGGCTTATCTCTGTAATTGCGGCGCGGTCGCAACAACAGCCGAGATGGTCGGCGCAGGTGCGGCCCTTGTGCACATGACCAGCGATTACGCTAAGCAACGCGTTCAATTTGGCAAACCCATCGGTCAGTACCAAGGGGTAAAGCACCGGCTCGCTGATCTTTACGTCGATTTGGAAAGCTATCGCTCGCTGTGTTACTACGCTGCTTGGGCGATTGATGACGACCCAGACAGTCTCCCCAAAGCCGCATCATTAGCGAAAGGGTACGCTTCGGATGCCTTTGCGCAGATTGGTATCGACGGTATCGGTTTACACGGCGCGATCGGCTTTACCGCCGAATATGATGCCCAGCTTTACTTAAAGCGCTCGAAATGGGCGCGACCAATGTTTGGTGACTCGGATTTCCACTTGGATCGGGTCGCAGCGTTGGGAGGTTTATAGCCCAGCCTTCAAGAAAGAAGTTAGATAACTATAAGGATTCGTATTATGGATTTTGATTACACCTCGACCGAGCAATCTTTTCGACAGGAAGTAAAAGACTTTTTAGCAGCGAATTTGCCGCCGAAAAGCGAGCGCGACAAAAACTTTCTGACTAACTGGCTGGAAAAAGTGCGCGCTAAAGGCTGGGTTGGCTTTTCGTGGCCAAAAGCATTCGGTGGCAGCGACGGCGGCTTGATCGAACAAGCGATTCTTAAGGAAGAAATGGCCTTGGCTAAGGCACCGCCCTTAGGCACGTCAATGATGGGCCTTGCCTGGGTCGGACCTGGCATCATGGAATACGGCACAGAAGAACAGAAACAACGCTTCATTCCGGATATTTTGGATAGCAAAGTCACCTGGTGCACAGGTTACTCTGAGCCGAACCACGGCTCCGATCTGGCGGCGATCCAATGTAAAGCCGAACTTGTGGGTGACAACTATGTTGTGAACGGCCAGAAAATCTGGACTACAGGCGCGCCCTGGTCACAGTGGATTATTTTGTTGGTACGCACCGACTTCGATGTGCAGTCCAAGCACGACGGCATTACCTGTCTGTTGGTGCCAATGGACGCTCCTGGCGTTGAGGTCCGGCCAATCGAAAACATGGCCGGCGACAAGCACTTTGCCGAGATCTTCTTTACCGACGTTCAGGTCCCATTAGAAAACCGCCTCGGTGCAGAGGGCGACGGCTGGAAGGTAACGGTGTCGGCTTTGGCCAATGAACGTTCCAGTATCGGAGAAGTTACCCAGATGTATGAAAAGCTGGATAAGCTCAAAAATCTGGTTCAGAACACTCGGAAACAGGGCAAGCCTGCCAGTGAGGACCCGGGTGTACGCCGCACCATTGCGCGCTTTGAGATGAAGATTGCTGCCATGAAATACAACGGGCTGCGCTTTCTCACCAAACAAATTAAGGGCGAGCCACTAACCTCTGAGACTTCCATTAACAAGCTGCATCGCGCCAGCCTGGAAATTGAAATGGACGACTTTGCAGTAGAACTCAACGGCGAAGCCGGCCTGCAATTGCGCGGTGGCGAACAAGCGGTAGATCAGGGCACTTGGTCCAAATCAGCACTGAATTGGCCAAATGTCGTGATTGGCGGTGGCACGCCGAACATTCAGCGCAACATCATTGCGGAGCGTTTGTTGGGCCAGCCCAAAGATTAACCAGACGCGGTTAGCCCCGCAGCGATTCATTCGTTTACGGGCTAACAAAACCCCTCGGGATCAACCGGTTTGCAACCTGGCCTCTCCACGGGACAGAGCCGTACGGCGGACCGAGGGCAAAGCAGCCAGGCAAACCAGCGTGAGCAATAGAAAGATTGCGCCACTGGTTTGTAGGGCGACGCCAACCCCGTAGTGATCGGCCACGTAGCTGATCGGGAAAACGCCCAAGGGCATCAATCCGTGCGACATCATATCGATGCTCATAATGCGGCCGCGCATTTCGTGCGATACGGTCATCTGGATCAGACCTCGATTCAGCGACATGTTCCAGGCGCTCAATCCGCCGATAGCGACGATCCACAGCGTTGCCCAAACTTTCTCGGTACTCAGCCCGAAAAGACTCGTAACCAGTGCCCACGCCATACAACTGAGCACTAACCAAGTTCCTTTGCGACGTAAATCGCCCTGGGTCGCCATGATCAAAGAACCGACGATGGCTCCCATGCCCATAGCAGAAATCATAAACCCGAGATCGTCGGCATGCCCGCCTAAAACGTCTTCATTAAAGGCGGGTAACAACGTATTCAGAGGCATCCCAAACAAAAACGGAATGATGGACAAGACGATCAAAGCAAATACCGGTGGATGTTCACGCACATAGCGCAACCCGTCACGCATGTCTGCCCAAGTCCCATCGCTCGTGCGCTGCTGGGCCTTACCCGGTCGGTCGATCAACAACATGGTCAGCGACGAGATTGCGTAGAGCGCGGCAATAACCAGGTAAACACTACCTACAGCCAGTGTCGAAGACTTATCGCCTTGAGCGATCCAGGCAATAAGCAAACCTGCAAACGCGGGGCCGATGATGCGAGATAAATTCCAGCCTGTGGTGTTAAGCGCCATAGCCGTAAAAATAAGCTTATCCGGCAACAGCTCAGGAACAAAAGCCTGTCGCGCCGGCATGGAAAGCGCCAGGATGCTGCCATTGAATGCGCCAAACCAGATGAAGTCCCAGAACGTGACGGCGTCACTGAAAATAATCGCCGCCATCACCAGCGTAGCCGCACAATTTAATCCTTGGGCAGCCATGATCACGCGTCGTTTGGATAGCCGATCGGCAAGGACACCGCCATACAAGGAAAACAGCACCGACGGCAGCATGAAAGACAGGGTGACCCAGGCGAGATCCATGGTTGAGCCAGTCAGGGTATAAACCAGCCAGCCGCGAGCGATGATTTGCATATTCATCGCAAAGGAAGATCCCAAACTACCGACCCATAACCAGCGGAAATTTGGAACAGCCAAAGCACTGAAAATATCTCGACTCGCCATACGCCCCCTACGTACCCCAGTCGGACATGTTAACACAGTGGCGCCACCGGCGGGTTCTGCCTGGTTAGCGCAAGCGTATGGAAAGAAGATCAGGTAAAGGATAAGAGAAATCAGTGAGCCTACGATCACTATCGCATCGTGGCTTGGTGGCTTGGTGGCTTGGTGGTTTGGTGGTTTGGTGGT
>DJYW01000008.1:5989-7225 GCA_002450255.1 Gammaproteobacteria bacterium UBA6968 | reverse complement strand
TGGTTTGGTGGTTTGGTGGTTTGGACATAATTGCTTAATGCTTAGTTGCTCGGTTGCTGCGTTGCTTGCAGGCCTAACCAGCGTTGTCTCGTTCGTTCTCAGATCCGTGAGCGCACCAGCCACCGCCTCGACCCTTACTCAGGCCCAAGGTATTTATCGCCAGCAGATAAAGCTAAGGCAACGCCTAAAACATCACTAATTATTATCCCCACGGCCTCTACTCGGTTGCATAGAAGGCACGAGTCATTGACTATCTAGAAAGGGACAAACAAAGAGTGGCGAGGACCCAGTACATGACTATCATTGCTCCAGATTTAGGTATCGAAGTAAACGACTTCGTCGCCACAGTGGAAATACAGCGTCCGCCCAACAATTTTTTTGATGCGGCACTAATCGAAACCTTAGCCGCCACATTTGCGGACATGGATGCGGACCCGGGTGTCAGAGCCATCGTCTTGTGCTCGGCGGGCAAACACTTCTGCGCCGGCAACAATTACGGTGGCAAAGAGGATTCGGCCAAATCAAGCATGCCGCGCTCGGCTACGCCGCCTTCTGAAGGAAATCCGATCTACACCGCAGCGGTCAAACTGTTTGCAACCCAAACCCCAGTGATCGCGGCCATCCAGGGCGCGGCTATCGGTGGCGGCTTTGGTCTGGCTCTCATGCCAGACTTCCGCGTGGCCTGCCCTGAAGCGCGTTTTAGCGCAAACTTCGTCAAGCTGGGGTTTCATCCTGGCTTCGGTCTGACTCACACGCTGCCAAGATTGATCGGCCAACAGCAAGCCAGCTTGATGTTCCAAACAGGTAAAAGAATCGACGGCGAGGAAGCCGCGCGCATCGGCCTGATCGACCGCCTCACGAGCCAGGACAAACTGCGCGATGAAGCGCGAGCGCTGGCTTCAGAAATTGCAGAGAATGCGCCTCTCGCGGTGACATCGGTGCGTCAGACTTTGCGCGACGGCCTACCGGACGCGATCAAAAGAGCAACTGATCACGAATTCGCAGAGCAATATCGTCTGCAACAAACTGAGGATCATAAAGAAGGTATTCGAGCCGTAGCTGAACGCCGACCGGGCAACTTCGAGGGCCGCTAAACTGCCGAGCATGGTCATGCGAAGCCACTAAATAGCCGCAGCAGAAGATTGCCAGAAACGCAGACGCGTGGGTCTCAACCAATCGGCTTACTCAATCACTCAACCTCTGCCGCGAGACAGCGCGCATGTCCGCGCATGTCCG
>DJYW01000008.1:0-5661 GCA_002450255.1 Gammaproteobacteria bacterium UBA6968 | reverse complement strand
GTAAAGACTTACGCCGACTTGAACTGACCGACTATGCATTTTTGATGGTTAACCCACCATCAACCGGTAGCGCCACACCGGTCATGAAGCCCGCTGCGGGCAGTACGAAATTTAGCGTGCCGTGGGCAACTTCCTCAGGTTCTGCATAGCGCCCCAGCGCGATACGGCGACGCGCATAAATCGCTTTTTTGTCGTCCGGAATGGCTGCGGTCATACCTGTGTTGATTGGCCCAGGGCAGATGCAGTTGACCGTAATGCCGTCAGCCCCTAACTCCACTGCCAAAGATCGGGTCAGACCAATCACTCCATGCTTGGCCGCTGTATAAGGACTACCGAACTTTGTCGCCCCCAAACCTTCCGTAGAGGCAATATTTACAATGCGCGGGCTATCTGATCGCCGCAAATACGGCAGCGCCGCACGAATCGTCCGCATGTGCGCATCTAACAAAACCTGAAAGCCCTTTTGCCAGACGTTTTCGTAAGCGTCATCATCAATCGGCGAAGAGGCTGAAATACCCGCGTTATTGATCAGAATGTCGATGCCACCAAAATGATCTGCCACTTCGACAATGGTCGATTTAATGGCATCGCCATCGGCCAGATCAATGGTCCAGCCTCGCGCCGATTTACCCGCTGCTTGGATTTCGTCAACGACAGCAGCCAGCGGCTTCGCATTGATTTCCAAAGCCGCCACGTGGGCGCCCTGGTCAGCAAAAAGCTTTGCCGTGGCGGCGCCCATGCCACTCCCGACACCAGTCACTATCGCAACCTTTCCTTCAATAGATCGACTTAGTTCGCTAAGGCTCATACCCTTTCCCTTTGTCTGCGGCGCCTCTCAACACGCCGCCAAATTATTAGATTTCTCTGCACTGGTTTTGCTACGGCGGATTCATCCACCAACTAACGCGGTTTCGCTTGCAATCAGTCCAACAGCCGGTTCGACAGGACTAACTCAGTTAAGCGTTGGCGTCTCAGGACTAGAGGCTCCGAGGCGATACCGACAACGCTACCAGGGATGCACCTGTACTGGCAGACTGCTGTAGCCGCGAACAAAACTGGACTGGACGCGCTCTGCTTCGCCGACAACTTCGACCATGCGGAACCGCTGCATGATCTCCTCCCAGAGCACCCGCAGCTGCATTTCAGCTAGCCGGTTTCCCATACAACGATGCAGGCCGAAACCAAACGAGAGATGGTGTCGCGCATTGGGGCGATCAATCCAGAATCGATTCGGATCGGGAATCACCTCGTCGTCTCGGTTACCGGATACGTACCACATCGCCAGCTTATCGCCTTGTCGGATGGTCTCACCACCAAACTCAATATCCTTGGTTGCGGTTCGACGCATATAGGCCAGCGGAGTCTGCCAACGGATGATTTCAGACACCATATTCGGTATCAGAGTTAAGTCAGCGCGAAGCTTGGCGTACTCTTCCGGATTTTCGTTGAGTGCCAAGACGCCACCAGAAATCGAATTACGCGTGGTGTCATTACCACCGACGATCAACAGGACGAGATTCCCGAGAAACTCGAAAGGCTCCATGTCTTGAGTATCTTTACCATGCGCCAACATGGATAGCAGGTCTGGTTTTGCCGGCTCGTTAGCACGTATCTTGCGTAAATCAGTGAAATATTCCAGGCATTCCAGCAGCGCTGCGCGCCGTTCTGCTTCAGGCGTGGGCCCGCCCCCAAGCTCTCCAGAAGTGGCCATATCAGACCAATAGGTTAATTTGTTGCGCTCTTCGAACGGGAAATCGAAGATAGTAGCCAACATCTGTGTGGTCAGCTCGACTGAGACCAGATCTACCCAGTTAAAGCTTTCGCCCACAGGAAGCCTGTCTAATATATGTTGTGCGCGACTACGAATGGTGCCTTCCAGCTTGGCAAGGTTCATCGGCGCAACGACGCCCTGAACGGTTTTCCGCTGTGCGTCGTGGCGCGGTGGATCCATACCGATAAAATTCGTTAGCGCAAAATCTTCCGGTCTGTCTGGCAAGATGATGCCCGCGGCAGACGAAAAAGCGGCGTAATCTTTTTCCATCGACATAATGTCATTGAAGCGAGTCACAGACCAATACGGACCGAACAGGCTATGCTCACAATAGTGCACCGGCTTTTCGGCGCGCAGACGTGCGAAATAATCCCAATGTAAGTCGTTTTGAAATAGCGCCGGTTGGCTAACATCGATCTGCTCCAGCGGCACGCTGTAGGCATCTGCTGGCATGGCCGAACTCATTAAGTTGGCGTCAGACATGGCTTTATCCTCCTATTCTGCCTGCAAAATCCGCGTCGCCCCCTTGCGCGCAAATGTTTCCAGCATCACTTCGTGGAAACAGGACTTTGGCTTTTTCCTGATTCGTACCCTACACCCAAGCGACAAATCTTGCGACTGAGGATAAACAGCCAACGGAAAGCCTCATAAAGTCCACAGCCGGCTGAAAGCTTCACATTTACATTTTGTTGCGATGATTCCACCCACACAAGACAGATTTGGCTCGAACGACGGCAAGCAGTCGACTCGTCTTGTGGCATGCCGGGCACTTTTCGCGAGGTGAGTCGACGCAAGACATGAGCCTATCAAACAAGGTAGAGGACTGCTCCGAAGAGAGAATTAACGATCCAATTCGCGACCACAAAGCGGTACGCTTAGCGCCATGAAACCACTCCAGTTTAATAATGTGTTTACGACCACCCTACCTGCCGACCCTGCCACCGGCGTGCAGCCTCGCCAAGTCAAAGCCGCCATTTTTTCGAGGATGCAGGCTCATCAAGCACCCGATCCTTATCTAATCGATTTTTCCGAAGATGCTGCTGCAATGTTGGGCCTCACGCCCAAAGACTGCGAGTCGCAAGAATTTGTTGAAGTCTTTGCTGGCAATCGCACGTTATCCGGCATGGATCCTCACGCGACCTGCTACGGCGGTCATCAATTCGGCAATTGGGCCGGGCAACTGGGCGACGGGCGAGCGCTCAACTTAGGCGAAATCGATACGCCGACTGGCCATCTGATGTTGCAGCTAAAGGGCGCCGGACCCACCCCTTACTCGCGCGGAGCAGACGGCTTTGCCGTGCTGCGTTCCTCGGTACGCGAATACCTCTGCTCCGAAGCCATGCATGGATTAGGCATTTCAACCACGCGAGCGCTATGCCTTATTGGCACAGGCGATGACGTCATGCGCGATATGTTTTACGACGGCCATCCCAAAACCGAACCTGGGGCAGTGGTCTGCCGCCTGAGCAGTTCGTTCATTCGCTTCGGCCACTTCCAAATGCTGATGGCTAGAAACGAAATTGATCTGTTGAGGCAATTTACCGAGTTTGTAATACAGCGCGAATTCGCGCATCTGAACACTTCTGAGAGTAGCCCCGTTGATCGCTATCTGGGGCTATTTGCTGAAGTCTGCGAACGCACCGCAAACCTTATGGCGGACTGGATGCGGGTGGGCTTCGTCCACGGCGTTATGAACACGGACAATCTCTCCATTCTTGGAGAGACTATCGATTACGGCCCTTATGGGTGGCTGGATGACTTCAACCCTGGTTGGACGCCAAACACGACCGATGCCCAACAAAAGCGCTATCGATATGAGCAGCAGCCGGCGATCGCCCAATGGAACCTCTTGCAGCTTGCTAATGCATTACTCCCGTTGGTCGGCGAGAGCAAGCCACTGGAAAGTATCCTGAGTCAATACGCCGGGCAGTATGAAGCGGCGTGGGCGGATACGCTGCGCCGTAAGCTTGGCCTAGTAAGCTACGACGCCGATTTGGCAAATAGGTTGTTGAGCTTAATCACTGAAGTTGAAACCGATATGACGCTGTTTTTCCGTTACCTGGGCGATACCAGCGTGACGGCAGAATCACCGCTGGATGCGCTTGAGCCGAGCTTTTACGATCCCGCGCAGTTGACGCCAGAATACCGCAGCCGCTTAAGTCAATGGCTCAACGATTATCGCGGTGCCTTAGATGAGCAGGGCCAGCTTGAATCTGTTCGCCAGACGACAATGCAGGGGGCTAATCCGAAATACACTTTGCGGAACTACCTTTCACAGCAAGCGATCGATGCAGCGGAAAATGGCGACTACAGCCAGATCAAAACGTTGCTGAAGGTGATGCGCAAACCATACGAGAACCAGCCGGAGTTCGATTATCTGGCAGCAAAGAGGCCGGCTTGGGCCAAACAAAAAGCGGGTTGCTCAATGCTGTCATGCAGCTCCTGACGCCGTCTGTCTAACACAGTATTGCAGGCAGCTGGTGGCAGCCGATTAGATTTGCTCGCAATAGGCGCTTCGAAGTCATCGCTACGAAGGCCAGCTAAAAACGCACACTCGCCACGGCATCTGAATGCACTCGAAACGCATCTGGGTACGGCAGCAGTGCCAATTGATACGGGCTAAAAACCAGCCAAGCGCGCCGAGAGACTTATCGTTTAGACTCAGATAGTTGGTGCCACTCAGACCAAGCTATCTCTATCCCGGGAAAGGCCGGCGCTTTGAATGGCCACTCTTTCGCAAGCCACCCTTGCACCGCGCTTTGCAAACTCTTTGCGTTTATATTGATGACCTGCTCTGGTGGCCGCGTCCAGAGATAGACCTCAGCGTCATAACTAGCCTTGCGGGTTGGGTAAATATAGACACAACCAATCACCCTGGATTCATCAAGCGCGACGACTGTGTAGGCAAAAGAAGTTCGCCGTTGAAACTCTCGTTGGTGCCACCCCAAATCGATGAGGTTTTGTTCCAAGGTAAGCCCTGCTGGCCACCCTGAGTCCGGCCAGACCTCACTAATGTGAACTGCACTACTTATAACCGCGTCGAAATCCTTGACCACATCATTCACCGTCAACGTCCGCAAGCGGAACTGATCTGTTTCGAAGACAGACGGGACATCAAACGACTCAGGAACAAACGGATAGGGCGACTCAGCGTAGGCAAGTGAACTAATTAAGGCCGCAACCAACAACACAACAGCAACCGTTTTGCACACGCACAAATGCAATAGAGTCACAAGCCCATGGGGTAAAGCAGTACGCATCGTTCTCTCATTTTTCTTATTGATAAGTCGCGATAATATCTGATTACGCGCCGACTTAATCCACGGTAAACCGAGGGACTGAGGCCAAACGCGTTGAGACCGGAGGCTCTGAAGCCAAAGGCATTGCGATACAGGTCTTGCAATGGCAAGCAGCAACCAATGTGCGACACCCGTGCGCGAAGATTGCTAAAAAGACGCCAAAGGGTGCACAAGGTGGCAGACAATTACAGTAGGAACGCGGATTAAGAGACCTCAACCGGCCTCGGGGCTGCCTATTCAACCTAGCGGGTTTATTGTCGTGCCGAAGGTGTTGCTCGAACAGCGGGATGAGGAAGCATAAGAGAATAGATGGTGGGTCGTCTGGGGCTCGCCTCTTTTACGGCTAAAGCCCTATTTAGCTTAGCCTCCGGTTGTTTATTGGTAAAAACAGTTGGTAAAGTCACTTTTACAAGTGGCTATTTGAGTAACCATCCATGCCAAAGAACCTGCAGAAGATTGGTGACACATATCATGCATTGGTGATGGTACCTAAAGATGTTAGATCAATAATTGGGCGTAGTAAGTTTATACGCTCGACCAAACACAAGAGCCTAAAGAATGCTCAGGTAGCTGCTGCGCCTTGGGTAGCAG
>DJYW01000046.1:30804-31190 GCA_002450255.1 Gammaproteobacteria bacterium UBA6968 | reverse complement strand
TGCGGCCTTCCAGCTTGGCTGATTTTGTAGGTCAGACGCATATATTAGGTGCCGACAAGCCGTTAACACTGATGGCTGATGCTGACACGATTCATTCAATGATTTTGTGGGGGCCGCCAGGGTGCGGCAAGACCACCTTGGCGCGGTTGTTGGCCGAGGCGACGGATTGTCGGTTTGTCAGTTTGTCAGCCGTGCTGGCGGGGATTAAGGAGGTCCGCGAGGAAGTAAAAGCAGCGGAGCATTATCTTCAAACTGGTACTCGGACAGTGTTGTTTGTGGACGAGGTACATCGTTTTAACAAATCCCAACAAGACGCTTTTTTGCCGCATGTTGAGCGCGGCACTTTTACCTTAATCGGCGCGACTACTGAAAATCCATCTTTTGAA
>DJYW01000046.1:24636-30495 GCA_002450255.1 Gammaproteobacteria bacterium UBA6968 | reverse complement strand
ACTACTGAAAATCCATCTTTTGAAGTCAACGCGGCTCTGCTGTCACGCGCCAGAATATATGTGCTAGAGGCGTTAACCGAAGCGGATTTAGAAGCCATCTGCAGACGTGGTGAGGCAAAGCTTGGGCGGTCTGTGGTGCCAAAAGCTCGACAACTACTAGCGCGGCACGCGGATGGCGATGGCAGGCGTGTGCTAAACATTTTAGAAACAGCTGTGCAGCTTACTGAAGGCGAGGTGACGGCCGCGGTTATCGAACAGGCTTTAGGCAGTGCTGCGCGACGCTTCGATCATCATGGTGATGCCTTTTACGAACAAATATCTGCGCTCCATAAAGCGGTTCGTGGCAGTTCGCCTGACGCCGCGTTGTACTGGTTATGTCGGATGCTAGACGGTGGCGCAGACCCCCTTTATCTAGGTCGTCGGCTGTTACGCATGGCGAGTGAAGATATTGGTAATGCAGAACCTCGCGCGGTGGCGCACTGCATCGCTGCTTTGCAAACTTACGAGCGACTTGGGTCACCAGAGGGCGAGTTGGCGCTTGCTCAGGCCACCCTCTATCTCAGCAGCGTTCCCAAAAGTGATGCGGTCTATCAGGCGTTTAAGGCGGCGCAGGCTGCTGTAACGCGAGGCGGGTCGTTACCGGTACCGATGCATTTGCGCAATGCTCCTACGTCGCTAATGAAGGATCTGGGTTATGGGTCGGAATACCGCCACGCGCATAACGAAACTCACCCAGCTACTGATGCGCAACTACCAGAACGATATGCCGCGGGGGAAGATTATTTTCCAGAGGAGATGCAACCGGTTACCTTCTATCAGCCCGTAGAAGCAGGGCTCGAGTCTAAAATCCGCGCTCGCTTGGTAAGGTTGCGGGCGTTAGACGCACAGTCTTCGGAGCAGCGTCGCACGCCTGCGGGGAAGGCTCAGCCCAAGAGGGACGCAAAGACGCCAGCAGAGAAGCCTAAGTGACCTGGTTGTGGGTGGCTTTAGGTGGTGCGCTGGGCGCATCGCTCCGATATGGCATGAGTATATTGTTTGCGGGTCAGTCCTATCCGTGGTCGACCCTGTTGATAAATGTCCTCGGTAGTTTTGCCATTGGTATCCTCTGGGGAGGCATGCACGGCTATGGTGCCAGTGCGGCGCACCAACCTGCCTGGTTTACCACTTGGGGTAGTGGCCTGCTGATGGTCGGCTTGTTGGGTGGCTTTACGACATTTTCCACTTTTTCCCTAGAAACTGTTTTGATGATGCAAAATGGCCGCGCGGGCTTAGCGGCATTGTATGTTTTGTTCGCTGTGAATTTATGTGTTTTAAGCGCTTGGGTGGGCCTCAAGGTAGGCCAGTATTTCGCTAATGTGACCGCTGTTTAAGGGACTCGAATGTTAGATATGAAAGTATTGCGGGCAGACCCGCAGCGCGTTGCAGACGCACTTAAAGTGAAAAATTACCAATTCGACGTGGCTGCTTTTACGCATTTAGAAGAGCGGCGCAAGACACTGCAGGCGCAAACCGAGCAATTGCAGAACGAGCGCAACACCAAGTCCAAAAGTATCGGTCAAGCCAAAGCCCAAGGTGAGGACATTCAACCCTTGTTGGCAGCGGTGGGTGATCTGGGTGAGCGCCTGGACACCACTAAGAAAGAATTTGCACAGGTTCAGGACGATTTGCAGGCGTTGGTTATGGGCATACCTAACCTGCCTCATGAATCAGTGCCTCTGGGTCAGGACGATTCGGATAATCAGCAGCTGGCTGTTTGGGGAACACCGCGAGTTTTTGATTTTGATGTGCTTGATCATGTGGATTTGACGGCGGATTCAGGCCTGGACTTTGAAACAGCAGCCAAAGTAACGGGGTCACGTTTTGTGGTGATGCACGGCCAGGTTGCTCGTCTGCACCGTGCGTTGATTCAGTTTATGTTGCACAAACATACCCAAACGCATGGCTACAACGAGGTTTATGTACCGTACATAGCCAATGCTGACAGCTTCCGAGGCACAGGTCAGTTGCCTAAGTTCGCTCAGGATCAATTCAAATTGGAGCATGAGCAGGAACTCTACTTGGTGCCTACAGCTGAGGTGCCGGTGACCAACATTTACCGGGGTGAAATTCTCGCGGAGGCCGAGCTACCCGTTAAGCATGTTTGCCACACGCCCTGTTTTCGCAGTGAGGCTGGAAGTTACGGTCGTGACACTCGCGGGATGTTGCGTCAGCACCAGTTTGAAAAGGTTGAACTGGTTCAGCTGGTGCATCCGGCAACGTCCTGGGACGTCCTGGACAGTTTGACCGGACATGCCGAAGCCATCCTCCAAGACTTGGAACTGCCGTATCGTTCTGTTGTTTTATGCGGTGGAGACCTCGGTTTTGGCGCAGCTAAAACGATTGACTTGGAAGTTTGGGTGCCGGGGCAGGATACTTACCGTGAAGTTTCTTCCTGTACAAACTTTCTCGACTTCCAGGCGCGTCGGCTACAAGCACGCTATCGTTCAGCACAAGGCGATATCGAATTGCTGCATACCCTCAATGGCTCTGGGTTGGCCATTGGTCGAACTTTAATCGCACTGCTCGAGAATTATCAGCAAGCCGATGGTAGCGTAAGTGTGCCCGACGCCTTGCGGCCGTTCGCCGATGATTTGGCGCAGATCAAACCCTAACTAAGCAGGCAGTAACTGTGTTTTTCCTGCCTCTCTTTCACCGCTTGCAAGGGCGTTCTTGTCTGATTATCGGGGGTGGTGCTACGGCGCTTCGAAAACTGCGTTGGCTGATACGCAGCGGGGCACAGATACAAGTTGTCGCTCCAGTCATAGATCCTGAAATTCGCCGTTTAGCGGAACAAAACAACATAATGCTGTTAGACAGGGTATTTGAGCACGCAGATATCCATGCCGATCTGACGCTTGTCATTTGCGCCACCGATGCAGCGAGCATTAGCGAAGAGGCTTATGCTTTGTCTATGCAGCACCGCGTATTGGTGAACTGCGTCGATCGTACTGACCTGTGCACGGTCATATTTCCTGCCATAGTCGATCGTTTTCCAATTCTGGTAGCGATTTCCAGCATGGGGCAGTCTCCCACCTTAGCGCGAACGGTGCGTGGGTGGATTGAGCAGCGTTTACCGAACGCGCTGGGTCGCCTGGCGAGGCTTGCTGGAGCCTTGCGCACCGATGTCAAGGATGCTCTGGCCGATGTTGATGCGCGCAAAGCTTTCTGGGAGAAGGTGTTTGGCGGTCCGGCAGCTGAGTTAGCAATGCAGGAAAAAATGGCTGAAGCAGTGGCCATGACTCGCGCGCAATTGGCTGATGAAACACCGACTGGCAGTTTGGTGTTGTTAGGTGCCGGACCGGGTGATCCAGAACTGATAACGCTAAAAGGCTTACGAGCGTTGCAGTCCGCTGACGTTATCTTGTATGACAAGCTGGCAAATCCTGCTTTGTTGGAGTATGCGCGGCGCGATGCCGAGCTAATCGATGTCGGCAAGATTGGTCCGCGCGAAGCTATTTTCGCTACACCCTCAGGGGATCAGTCAGAAGCGCTTCAGAAGCCGCGTGAGAGTGGTACGACAATGCAAGCGCGAATCAATGCGAAACTGGTCGATCTCGCTCGCGGC
Source organism: Gammaproteobacteria bacterium UBA6968 (assembly GCA_002450255.1). Lineage (GTDB taxonomy): Bacteria > Pseudomonadota > Gammaproteobacteria > Pseudomonadales > Azotimanducaceae > UBA4421. The sequence continues at coordinate 26,891 of DJYW01000046.1, read as the reverse complement.
GGCAAACAAGTGGTGCGGCTAAAAGGAGGCGATGCTTTCATTTTTGGTCGCGGTGGCGAAGAACTCCTGGTTGCACAAGAAGCGGGAATTGCTGTGGAGATTATTCCGGGCATTACAGCCGGAATGGGGGCTTCGAGTTACTTTGGGATACCCTTAACGCACCGTGACTTAAGTCAGTCAGTGCGTTTCGTGACCGGACATCGCCTCAGCGACAGCGTGTATACCGACTGGCCGGAGATGGCTAAGCCGCATCAAACTTTGGTGATCTATATGGGCTTGGTAACGTTGCCCACGCTAACACGAGAATTGATCAAGGCGGGCCGCGACGGCGCAACGCCTGCGGTTTTGATCGAGAACGCTACGTTGCCCGCTCAGCGAGCTGTCTATGGCGTGTTAGCAGATTTGGCGGCGCGTGTAGAGGCAGCCCAAATTACCGGTCCATCCATTGTAATTGTTGGTGAAGTGGTCAGCATAAGTACGGGCTACGTGACGGCGGTTACGGTGGAGAAGGCAGTGCCAGGCGAAGCTTGAACTATAGGTCTTTACGCTGAATGCAATTGGTCATTCATTGATGTGCAAGTAAGAGTTCGTCTCGGCTGACGTTGATTCGCTTCGGCGACCCGCACCAGCCCGTTACAGACAATGAGTGGGTTTCGGCAGCCCAGCGATTTTTGCCGCCATCTTGGCGGGGCTGCTGCCGAATAACTGCATCAAATAAATGCTGTTGCCTTTGTCTCGACCACAGCGTTCCCGGATGAGGTGCACAAACGGGCGCATATCTGGGGCGGTGTCAGTGCGGCGGTAAAATTCCCTCAAGACTTCAATGATTTCCCAATGCGCTGCTGACAACGAAACATTCGACGCTGCTGCGATTTGGCTCGCGACTGCCGGGCTCCAAGAATCCAGGTCGGTTAAGTAACCTTCTTTGTCGGTTGAGGTTGACTGTTGCATTTCGTCTCTTAATACCAGAAGTGAGGGTTGAGTTAAGTTGCTCAGTCGCGCCAGCTGACAATGGGGGTATGCGCTTCGGTTAGGGCTACTAGATCGGCGTAGTCCACGGTTTTGATTGCAGATCCGCGGGCAGATAGGCGGTCGGGGTCAAGTCCTCGGCTAGCTGCATCGCTGGCCAGTACGGCGTAGTTCTGGTCCATAGGGTAATGAGTCAGCGCGAAGGTCGCATCGCTCATTAATACGATGGGATCCGCCGATTCGCGACGTGCCAGACAGGCCTCTAATCCCGCGAGCGAAAATACGAGATGCAGGCTCATCCCTGCGCTCCAATTACTACTGCTGCTTCCGCAAAAAGCGAGCGTTGAGCATCAAGACTCACTACTTTAGCGCAATCTGGCAGTGCTGCAGATTCGATCTGGAAGTGCTGCAAGGCCCTTTCACAAACATAAATTTCTTCAATTTCGTAGGTCGGTAGGGCATTCAAAACTTTCACCAAATTACGATTTCCGTTTGGCCGAATGTCATCCGAATTGGTAAGACCTAACACCGCAAGGTGACGAAAGAGTATGCGGACTGGGTGCTCAAATACCGCTGCCACCATAGCCGTATCGATTAACTCGAGCGTATGTGGCGAGGTAAACGGCGCCCGACTGGCAACAAAAAGGTAAGACTTCATCCCGGGAACTCGACGTAGCGATCAGCGCTATCAATAGCGGCAATCAATTGCCCGAGACCGACTAACTGAAACGGTTCCGCAAGTGTAACTGCGGATCGCTCGTGACGATCTTGTGCCGCGTTGTCAAGAACCCCACGTTTAATGCCGCTTGCAATGCATACAGCCAACTCGATAGCGTGCTCGTTCGCGAGCGTAATCCACTCACTTAGCGGATCAGGCTCGTCTTGGGGAGGCACTGGAGTGCTAAGACCGTTCAGTACACCGTCATGAAAGAAGAATACGCGCTCGACGGTGTGACCTCGCGCAACACATGCGCGCACAAATCGCTGTGCTTGGCGAGGACTATCGCTAGCAAATGCCGACCCGTGCACAGCGATTGCAAATTTCATAACCATTCCGGTTCTGTTGGAGAAGAAAGCATAGCGAACATTTTAATGCGCGTCTGCCAAGATAACGCTCGGCCGCGCATCGACGAAAGCGTACCGCTCATCACTAGTGAGTGGGCGCTCGAGCTTTTAGTCCTTAGATTGCGCACCAATAGTTAGCATGTATATGACGGACCCCGTCAACTGAAAATGCAGGTCTTAGGCGGCTACTAGACATAGTCTAGAGAGCAATGTCTAGAGAG
>DJYW01000046.1:18803-24323 GCA_002450255.1 Gammaproteobacteria bacterium UBA6968 | reverse complement strand
AGAGAGCAATGTCTAGAGAGCAATCGGGTTTCGTTACGGCAGTCTTAATTGGCGGTAGGCACGCCTCGATCGCAGATCAGTCGCGGTTTAGCGACATCAAAGATTGACCTAAGCAGAGTCAGAAGAACGGCGTAAACCGTCCGAGTGCTAATCAATAAAATAAGTGAACTAAATTAAGCAACCAGAAGAAGCAACCACAAGAAGCCCAAATAAACAAAACTAGTAGCGATAAAAACAGTCATAAGGGTAGCAATAGAAGTAGCTATAAGAGTAGCAATAGAAGTAGCAAAGCAACGAATTGTTATCCGTTCGCGATGCGGGTAGCAATGGTGCGGAGATAACCTAATCAATTTCATTCGTTTACATACAATTGTGCCGGATCCTTCCGGCATTCGATTAGTTCAGGTTAGCGTGTGTTGAGAAAGATAAAGAATTTAGGGTTAAGCTTCGGCGGGTATTATGCTCGCCTGGTCGAGCTTATGCCTTGGATACTGGCTTTTCTTACGCTGTTGGTTGCCACGTACATTATGTTGCCTTAAGCCGTGGCTTCCGCGCCTACCTTCAAATTTGCTGTGCGGCGAAGTTTTTCCAAGGTTACAACCAGTGCGGGCAAAACGAGCAGTATGAGGAAGCTGGCAAACACGATTCCAGTAGCTAGGCTTACCGCCATTGGAATTAAGAACTGCGCTTGAGTGCTGGTTTCGAAGAGCATTGGGGTTAGCCCGAGAGCTGTTGTTGCAGTGGTTAGAAAAATTGCTCTGAAACGGCGTCTGCACGCTTCGACGATCGCCTCTTCTACCGTCATGTTTGTTTCTTTACGCAAACGGTTGTAACGATCAATTAAGACTAACGAGTCGTTTACAACGACACCGCTCAGCGCAACCATTCCAAATATTGAAATGAAACTTAGGTCATAGCCTAGCAAGTAGTGGCCAATGATGGCGCCGGCCGAGCCCAACGGAATACTCGATAGAATAACCAGAGGTTGGGTATAGCTGCGGAGGAGTGAGGCGATTAGGCAAACAATGAGGGCCATAGCTACACCGAGCATGCGGAAAATGGAGTTAAGATCCTCGCTCTGATCGCGACCTTCGCCAGCCTGTGCAATTTGTAAGCCCGGGAACTGACGCGGCAGTTCTGCGAGAATGCGTTTCGCGATTCGCGAGTTGGCCTCGGTTGGCGTTGCCAGTTCTGTATCAACCTCTCCGGTCACCGAAACGATTCTACGTCCGTCCACGCGGCGTATCGAAGAAAAACTGCGCGATTCGGTCAGCCGCGCGACTGTAGCAAGCGGGGTTAGCGTGCCATCAGGCAAACTGATGCGCGCGTTATATAAGTCACTTGTACTCTCTCGTTGATCTCGAGGGTAACGCACCATTACTTTTAGCTCTGAACGACCGCGTTGGATTCGCTGCACTTCGCGCCCAAAGAAATTGTTACGCAGCTGGCGCGCGATGTCAGTTGCGGTAAGTCCTGCGGCTTCGCCGGCATTGGTTAACTCGACATCATATTGACGCTTGCCGATTGCGAAAGAGTCTTGAATGTCATACACCGCCGGATCTTCTGCATAGGCATTCTTGAGGGCATCGACCGCGGCGAACAGGGTGGCATCGTTTTGGTGCGATAGTTCGTATTCCAAGTCTGGTCCAGAGCTGAAAAAGGTTGCCGAAAAAGTGAGTTTTTCTACGCCTGCGATTGGGCCCGTTTCTTGTCTCCAGCGACGCTCCAGAACCTGCGCTGAGAGCGTTCGCAGGGGCTCAGAATTAAGCTGAACCTCCACCGAAGCAACGTGGCTGGCAATAGAAATACCTTCGCTTCCACCTGGGCCGCCACCGCTGTTGGTACGGCCACCAATGGTAACGCTGACTGACTCGAAACTGGTCCCACCCACCGCATCATTGAGTCGGTAAGCGCTGGCGACGATACGTTCCGCCGCCGCCTGGGTGGTCGCGAACGGCGTACCCACAGGAAACTCCAGCGAAGCTCGAATGGTGTCGGACTCCAGGTAAGGGAAAAAAATAAAGCGCACGGCACCAACTCCGAGCAGCGTGCCAGCGATCACAAGCATCAACATGCCAAAGGCAAGAGTAGTCTTGTAGCGGCGGATAGCGAGTCGTACCAGAGGGACCAGTAGTTCATCGCGGAATTTGGCTACTTTGGCTGCCACGAAGTCCTGCATAGGGGCCAACGGCCAACGACTCCATGCACGTCCATGGGAGAGGTGTGCGGGCATAATAAAAAAGACTTCTAGCAGGGAAATGCTGAGGACTAAGATTACCACAATAGGTACTGAACCAAGGATTTGTCCGAAGGTGCCCGTAACGAAGAGTAGTGGAGCAAATGCAGCCATTGTCGTAAGAACCCCGATGGTCACCGGGCTTAAGACGTCGCGAACACCGCGCATGGTCGAAGCGAAACTTTGACCATTCTTTTCGTGCTCGCTGATGATGTTTTCGCCAACTACCACGGCATCATCGACCACGATACCAAGCACAATGATTAACCCGAAAAGCGAAATCATATTGATGTTGACGCCAAACGCGTCGAAGAACAAAAACGCGCCCAAAAAAGAGATTGGCACGCCCATAGCGACCCAGGTGGCGAGTCGCAGATCAAGCATCACTACCAGAAACAGGAAGACCAAGGCAAAACCGAGCACGCCATTGCGAGTCAGCAGGCTCAATCGTTGCTGGAGAATGTCAGTTTCGTCATCCCAAATGCCGACGGTCACCCCGGTAATAGGCGTATAGTCTTTAAACAATGCTTTAACGTCTGCGGCAATACTCAGCGCGTCTTCGCTCTCTGACTTTTGCACTTTTACAAACAAGCTGGGTTGGCCGTTAAAAAGGTTGATAACGTCTACATCTGCAAAACCGTCTTTGATTGTTGCCACATCATCCAAGCGCAACAATGTGCCATCGCTGTTGGCTCGCACGACAATATCCGCAAAAGCACTGCCTTCAACGCGCTTTTTGTTTGTTCGGAGCAATAAGTCGCCGGCTTCAGTACGTAGTTCACCAGAAGCGAGATTGATCGAGGAGCGTTGGATCGCGGCTGCGATTTGGTCGATTGATAAGCCGTATCGGCGCAAGTTTTCTTCATTAACTTCGATAGCAATTTCGTAGTCCACCGCGCCCATTAAGGAAACCAATGTCACGCTGGGGAGCGCCAACAAAGATTGCTCGAGCTGCTCCGCCGCAGTGCGTAGCGTTTTGGCATCAGATTGTGAAGAAACCACCAGTGTAATCACGTCACTGACAGTTTGTGCGCGCTCAATCTCAGGTTGTTCCGCATCCTCTGGCGGGAACTGCGAGAGCCGTTCGACAGCTGCTTCAACGTCGGTGCGAACTTCCATCGCGTCGACGAAATCCTTTAGTTCTACGGTGACGATACCTACGTTTTCCGACGCATTGGAAACAACGCGATCGACGCCATCGATGTTGGCTACCGCTTCTTCAACACGCCGAGTTATGCCTTCTTCGACTTCGCTTGGTGTGGCGCCGGGATAGGGCACCGTAATTGAAATAATGCCTGGATCTATTGTCGGGAAGACTTGCGCTGTTAAACGAACTCCAGCTATCAGGCCGCCGATCAATAAGAAAAACATGAGTAGATTGACGGCGACAGAATTTTGGCAAAAGTAGCCTATCAGACCGGTTTCTGGTGCTGGTTGATTAAGCATTACTGGCCCGGTGTGGCGGTGCTAGCAGTACCGCTATTAGTGGTCGAGTCGCCAGTGTTCGAGGGATCGGAGGCGGTATCTGCTGAGATCGAAGCATCGCCAGGCAGGCCGATGATCTCAACCATTTGGCCAGCTTCAGCGCCTGGTGGTACTCGCATAACAATGCCGCTCGCGTAGTCGAAGCTGGTGACCATCACATTGCCGTCCAGGCGCCCTAATACCTGCGGCGTAAATGATTGCAGGATGTTGTCGCGCACGAACCAAATCTGGTCGGCCTCTGCGAAGACTGATTCAGGCAGTAACAACGCGTCTCTGTGTGCCGGGCCTTCGATGTCGACGTCAACGAAATCTCCCGGCTGAAGAGTCGGTGATCCGCCCAGCGGCACATAGACTCTGGCAAACCGACTTTTGGTGTCCAGTTCAGCGCTGACTCGTTCTATTTGTCCAGTAATGATGCCGTTTGCATGGGTCACGCTAACGCGGCGGCCGATAGCGGGTTCAATAGCTCGTAAATCATTCACAGAGAGTGGGATAACCAGTTCTAGGGAGTCCTCTGCGAAGGCTCTGCCGAAGCTCTTGCCAGTGGCGATCATCTGGCCAACGCTGGCGTCAATACGCGTCACGCGCCCATTAAACGGCAGTGCGAAACGAGTCCGAGAAAGTTCTAATTTAGCGAGCTCGACCTTGGCTGCAGCGGCTTCGATTTGCGCTTTGGCTTGCGCAATCTGCGGACGCCGGGCAACAAGGTCGGGCACCTTGGTTTGTTTGTTGAGGATTGCATAGTTTTTGATCGCTGCATCACTTTGCGCTTCTTGCAAGAGCAGATTGGCTGTGGCGTTCGCGAGATCTGCTTCGGCTTGCTGCAGTCGTAATTCGAAATCGGCAGGATCAATCCTCAACAATAACTGATTGCTCGTGAAACTCGCGCCGGGTTTGAATTGTGGCGTGACCGATAAGACCCTGCCGCCCACCTGGGCAATCAGGTCAACGTAAGCGGTGACCGCAAACGAGCCCGTCGCTGGAATTGAAATTGTGTAAGCACCGATTTCAGGCTGAATGGCGGTCACCAGCGGGACGCTTGCTTCCTGATTAGCGCCCGCAAAACGATTGGTAGTCGGCTCGCCGGGCGCTCGGGAATAAATGAAGGCGCCAGCGAGTAGTGCTACAACCACACCGAGTTGAATTAGGCCTACGGCCTTTTGGCGAATGCTCAATGTCGTTACCCCGTTTATGTTAAGAAACTCACAAACTTAAAATTCGGTGGTGTTTCTGTGTGAGCTATTACCACCGTTTCGCGTGGCACCAAGCGCGACGGTTCGCGACTTACAACCGGCCTAGACAGTAAGTGGGTCAGATTTAGCTTGGGTAGCCGATTGCTTGGCGGCAACAAAAACCCTCTAAAGAGGCTCTGACACATGACCGACGGTCGCGAACAAAAAGCGTTTTTTGTCGTGCTCGCCGACGACGTATACGAAATATCTATTGCGTTATGTTGTCGACGCGCCAGTGAAGCAAACGTGAATATTAAGTTTCAATCCAATGAGCAAAACGGCGCTGACAGTCTGCTACGCCAAGACGCTTATGCCCCCAAGACTTGCCGCCGTTTGGCTTACAGATTTTACGATTTCAAAACGCTCGTGATCTTCACGCTGGTAAATTGCTCACAATCAATACCGGTATAGAAGCATTACGATGTCCGGTCGAAAATCAGTCGAATAATTTGATCTGCGTGATTAATGCAGTTCTAACACAGTGTGCGAATCACAGACTCGAACCAAATAGCTATCAGTTTTATTTATGAATTTGGTTAGGTGTTCTTTAGCTGGCCTTAGCTGGCC
>DJYW01000046.1:504-18483 GCA_002450255.1 Gammaproteobacteria bacterium UBA6968 | reverse complement strand
TTAGCTGGCCTTAGCTGGCCAGTGATGGTCGCAACGTTGGCGTAGTCCATCCAGAAATCCCCGCAATGGGCTTTCGACGCTGCGCGTCGGGGCTATTTCGATGCGCTGTTTGGTAGCGCACTCTCTGTTATCATTAGCGGCTAAAATAAAGTCAAATTAAGGGGGAAGTAGTGCAAGTTGGCGAAGGAAAAATCCAGTTCCCATGTGGCTTGGCAATGAAAAATCGGTTCATGCTAGCGCCTCTAACGAATTGCCAGAGTCATCCGGATGGCCGTCTGTCCGATGCAGAATTCCGTTGGTTAACCATGCGCGCAGAGGGTGGCTTCGGTCTAACCATGACGTGTGCCGCGCATGTTCAGCAAATAGGTCAGGGATTTCCTGGGCAGTTGGGTATTTTTTCTGATGTGCACTTGGACGGGCATAAGCGCCTTGCTACCGCCATCAAGGCTGAAAACAGCGTAGCAGTAACCCAATTGCATCACGCGGGCATGCGCTCTCCGAAAGATCTCATCGGTGAAGCGCCGGTTTGCCCGTCCGCCGATTCTGAAACCGGCGCGAGAGCAATGACTTTAGCGGAGGTTGAGGCGCTTCGAGATGATTTTGTTGCGGCCGCTGTGCGCGCGCAGCAAGCGGGCTATGATGGCGTTGAGATTCATGGCGCGCACGGATACATCCTTTGCCAGTTTCTCTCTAGCGCTTATAACCGACGTGACGATCAGTACGGGGGCTCTCTAGACAATCGTTCCCGTTTGTTGCTTGAAATCGTCAATGGTGTCAGACAAGCGTGCGGTGATCGATTTCTGCTTGGGGTCCGACTTTCCCCCGAGCGCTTTGGCATTGAATTAGCGGAATCGTTGCAGGTAAGCCAGGGCTTGATTGATTCGGGGTTGGTGGACTTTCTCGATATCTCGCTCTGGAATAGCTTCAAATTACCTGAAGAGGAAGCCCATCAAGAGAAAGGTCTTATGCAGCACTTTGCGCAACTTCAAAGAGGGCAGGTCAAACTGACGGTAGCTGGCAAAATAACTACTGCCGAGGACGTGGAGAAAGTTTTGAGTGCCGATGTTGATTTCGTCACGATTGGACGTGCCGGTATATTGCATCACGACTACCCCAAGCAGGTGCTAGCGAATTCCAGTTTTGTGCCAGCAACGCTGCCTGTCAGCCGAGCGCATCTCGAGCAAGAGGGACTTAGCCCTAAGTTTGTTGAGTATATGAAAGGTTGGAAGGGGTTCGTGGCCGATTAATCTCATGGTCTAGTCGTATTAATTTGCGCTGAGCATCTCGCGCCCATGAGACCTACAAAATGTGGGACCTTGGTTGGGCGCTATTGACTGTTGACCCCGGCGAATTGGATTTGCATGGTTTGCGCAAAGGCAACTGCCTGGCATATGGTTTACTCGTTTTCGTCACGGCTAAAACCTCGGACAGATTGATTCCCCTTTCTGATCAACCGCTACTCACGTGACCTTTAAATTCCGCTACGACTTCCTCTTTGTAAACCAGCATCTTTGTAAGATTTCTCGTCAAAAGAGGCGGTCGGAAAAAGCTTTTTATTAAGTGTCTGCATCTTTTGGCGCTATGCCCGTTGAATTGGTCTCCCTTCAAAAACTAGCTGGGCCACAGTTGCCGTAGCCTCCGGTGTGACACGACCTAAATTGGTATTAGGCAGTTCTTGCTTTTTTCGATGTCGGTAGTCAAAAACCCAACAGGTTAAATCTCGCCTGACTTTATTTTCAAAGCTAATTGGTTTCCTGCCTTAGATAGGCCACCTGTCAATTCTATACATCAGTAAATACATACCTTCCGTCGTTATTAGCATCTAGCAAGATATTTAAATGAGTTTCAATCTCAAAATATCGACAAGTTAGATTGAATTACTAACATAACCAAATCTTTTAAATCGATATTAGATTAGACTTTTTCTGTTAACGCTTTTACTTCGGTCGCTGGCCTTTGGGGTCGAGTTAAGTAAAACAGATTCTTTCTTTTAGATTCGTAAAAAAATGGTTATCAATAAAAAATATGGTTAAAAAGACCAGAAATTAAAAAAATCGTTTATTGGTCGGTCTAAAAAAACCACTGATCGGTCAAAAATATTAGATTCCGGTTTCCCCTTATTCTCTTTTGCTAGTTGCTTCATATTTGTTCCGTAACTACCGTTCGGCGAAAAATAATGGTTTGCATCATTTCTGACAATGGTGTCGGACTTTTTCCGCTTATAACAATTACAAGAGAATACTTTATGAGCATTTCGTTCCGGTCTTGGTTTTGCGACCTTTCGCGCCAAGGTTTTTCCTGTTATTCGCTCAAGCCTGCAGCCGTTTTGTTATACGTATTTCTTCTGCTAGGTTGCACTGGCGGCACGGGTTCCAGTTCTGGTGCAGGAGACGTCGTAGTAAAAAGAGAAGAGGGAACAGTCGGCCGTGGCGACAGAACGGAACAACCGGCTTCCGATAGTGCCCCTAGTTCGGTCGGTGGCGGTACAGAGCAGAGTTTGGATACCAATCAAGGGGCGAATCAGTCACAAGACTCGAATGATTCGACCAGCGACGAGTCGAACTCGCTACCGGCGGATGCGTCCTCGGGACAGGCGGCTGAAAAGCCAGAAAGTCCAGACCTTACAGAGAACGAGGCGGTGGAGGAGTCAGATTCTGCAAGCGGGCGGGTCATCACGGGATCGGTCACCGCTGGGTTGATTTTCAATGCTAGCGTTGAAGCGTTCGACGAGAACAATAATGTTGTTAGCTTAGAGCCTGCCTTTTCGGACGAATCCGGAAAATTCGAGTTGCGTATTAAGCCTGACTATATTGGGGTTACTTATTTCAAAGTAACTGGCGGCGTTTATACCGACGAAACAACGAATAGCGTGGTCTCGCTGGAGACGACGCTTCGGGCCGCTGCAACGCTAAAAATAGGCGATGTAGACGAGGCGGGAGTTTCGATCAACATAACGCCCCTTACAGAGTTGGCTTACCGGATGTTGGACAGTGATGTATCTACGTCCAAGGTAGATCAGGTAAATAAGGCCGTAGCAGACACTTTTGGCGTCGACGACATTCTCGCGACGCAACCGGTCATCGCGACCAAAGCAGGGGCGCACAATGCTTCAGAAGAGGAACAAAACTATGGCAAGGTGCTAGCTGCTATTTCTGGCATAGGCACTGATTTAGACGAGTCTCTCGAACGCATAGAAGATCATATCTCTGTGGCAGATGACTCGATGGTGATTAGCGATGCCGGTACCTCTCTGCTAGAGGCGGGGGCAGAAAAATGAACTTGCGGCATTGGCGGCAGGTGAATCGTCGGCGCCAGGCAAAGTCAAGAGCTATGGTTTTGCGAAGGGTGGTACGAAACCCTATCGGTTTGTTTGGACTGTGGATGGTAACGTCGCGGGAATCGGTTCTAGTCCCGAATTTAGTAATCTCATCACGGGTACGCATACGATTCGTTTAATGGTGACGGATGCCAACGATGTGAGCGCTTCTTCGAACTTCGTTATTGATGTGAAATAAACCCCCAACGCTACGCCGCTGTGTACTACTTCTAGTCACAGCGGCGGGTAGTGTACCCTTCCGTTCCAGAGAGTTAAGGGGAGCAGGAAGTGTCACTAAGAAAAGTGTGCGTGATGGCGGGAAAAGTAATAAGACCTGTTCAGAAAAGAGGCAACGGGTGGGCTGTATCGAAAGCGTGGGTCTTGCGCAGTTGTTGGCTGGGCTTGCTGGGCTTTTTGTTTGCTTTTAGTAAAATGACAGCCGCAACCGAAGCGCCAGAACTCGTCATTATTGATGATGACACGCCAGACGCTACGAACCTATTGTTCTGGAGTGATGCCGAGCGTCGGCGGGCGTTTCCAAGAATAGCGGAAACTTTTCCAACTAGAACGATATTGTCCGGAGATAAAGCGAGCGTATTAGGTCGACGCGACTTCGATTGGTCCAAGTTCAGTTATCGTTATAAAAAACAAAACCGCAGCATGCAGGACTATATTGAGGTAATGCAGGCCGCAGGTATTTTGGTCTTACAAGACAACAGAATCCTTTTTGAGAACTATGCCCACGGTCATAGCGAGAGTTTACCGTGGGTGTCATTTTCCGTATCGAAATCATTGGTGAGTATGTTGTATGGCCTCGCGATTGCCGATGGTTACATCAACAGTACAGAAGATTTGGTGACGGAGTATGTGCCGCGTTTACGCGGGACCGCGTATGGCGACGTTACCATAGCCCAGCTTCTACAAATGAGTTCAGGGATTGCTTGGAATGAAGACTATACCGATCCGGAGGCGGATGTTGTGCTTGCACCATCCGGAACCCTGGCGCTGGTCGACTACATGGGCCAGTTGCCTCGTACGGGAGAGCCTGGCACGCAATTTACATATAACACTGGCGAAACGAATATGGCTGGTATGGTGCTTCGCGCCGCGTTAGGTAACAACCTCTCAGAGTATCTGAGCCGGCGGCTGTGGCAGCCGTTGGGGATGGAGGCAGATGCCAATTGGATGTTAGACCAGGCGCATGGCGTCGAGTTTGGTGGCTGTTGTATCAGCGCCACGCTGCGAGACTACGCTCGTTTAGGTGGTTTCGCTTTGAATGACGGTCGACTACCAGATGGGCGACAGTGGTTACCGGCAGAGTGGATGGCACAATCAACCGCAGCTTCCCCAGCGTTTGCTGGCTATGGCTATTATTGGTGGTTGATGTCGCCAACGGTCTTTGCCGCACAAGGCATTTACGGTCAGACCATTTGGATCGATCGTGCGAATGACCTAGTTATTGTTTTGCACAGTGTTTGGCCGGTCGCCTGGAGCGATGACCATGAAGCGCATATGACTGCATTTTTAAATGCTGTGTCTGAGCATGTCAGCCGTTAGTTATATACGCTGCTTTTCGGCTTGGTTTAAGAATGTGTTTGTTTCGAGACAGCGCTGTAATGGGACCGTAACTTTTGCATAAGCTGAGCTTTCTCTCATTCGCTTGCTACAAGCCGCTTTCTCAAAACTGCTTCCTTTAAACCGGTTTCTTTAAGTCGCGGCATCGCTAATCAACGGGCCGGAACTTTTCTGGCTAATTCTACAAACGTTCCCGCAGCGACGCCTGATTGCAGTGCAATTTGTTAGGTTCTATCTGTCTGTTTTGTCTAATCAGTGCTTTTGCTTTTGAGCGTTAGAGTTTTGCTTGGTGAGGATAGTGCTACTTTGTAGTACTGGAGCTGATCAGCTGCGATTTGAGATACGGTTCGAGCACGTCCAGCCGCCCGTCTATTGGTTCGCGAATGGGTAGATTCAGCAATCGCATAACAAGCGGATATATGTGTATGTTCTCTAGCGGTGGCGCCACACTGCCGGCCGTTATCTGCGGTCCCATTGCATACAGGATGCCCCGCATGGAAGGGGTTTCACTTGGGATAAAGCCGTGATTGCCTGCCGGTGACGGATACCGCTGCGAGGGTGGTCTCAGTAAAAAAGTATATGGTGCGTCAACCGTGACGATTATGTCCGGCGTGCGCGGTCCTGGCGCCAAACGAAATTCTTTTGGCCAAGTAGCCGCCTCATGTACCGTGATGTTATCGATGGCCCGCAGCTCTTTTGCGAGTTGTTTGCGAGCGTCTAAATCCCGTTCGTAAAAAAAAGTAACCGGACCGCCTTCCTTAACCAGCAGACCGTCCAGACTCATGAAGTCGTTCAAGTAAATTTCTTTGCTTTTATCCATCTGCTGCATCCCGTGATCAGAAACAATCACCAGGTGGGTAGCAAAAGGAAGGTCGCTTAACCCGGCCATTAAACGACCAATTTGCTTGTCGATATCGGTGACTGCTGTTGCAACTTCGGGTGATTGCGGACCATATCCATGGCCTATACTGTCGACGCTGGAGAAATACAGTGTGATGAAATTAGGCCGTTCTTCGGGTGGGCTTTGTAGCCACGTTAACGCTTGATCAACACGCTTCGCGTTGGGTACTCGGCCGTTGTATAGGCGGTAGTGAGTGGGTCGCACCCCTTGCACATCGGCTTCGCTGCCGACCCAGAAAAAGCTGGCCGCGATACCGCCGGCTTGCTCTACTGCTACCCACAGAGGTGTGCCACCGTACCAACTGCCGTTCTCCACGCTGTCGCGATTGCCGATGCTGTAACTTGCTTTGCGATCGCGGTCGTAAAAACTGTTGCCTATGATTCCGTGATTACCGGGATATAGACCGGTAACAATGGAATAGTGGTTGGGAAATGTTTTGCTCGGAAAGACCGGGATTAAACCCTCCGCAGCCAGACCTTGGGCCGCGAGACGGTCGAGGTTGGGTGTTGAGTACAAGCCTGCATAGTCGTGTCGAAAGCCGTCTAGAGAGACCATGACAACCGGCGGGGTGTCCTGCATTGGATTGACGCTTGTCGTCGTGTTTTGTTCTGCCGCTTGGACTGCGCAGGTAGACCATGCTAAAAACCCGAGCCACATCACATGACGCTGCAGACGTGAGCCTAATTGGCGATAACGCGACGCCATTACACGAACTGACCGATTGGCTAGAGGCATTCTTGTTTCCTTAATATCCGTACCGCAGACAACACCACAAAAAGCGCCGCCGAGAGCGCATCAGTGCCCGCGAAGAGCCTAGCACGACGATAATGATAGGGATATTTCACTCAGCGTTGGCGCATAGATTTGACCGTGTCACCGCACAATCTCGCTATCTGCCCACAGCATTTTTCAGGCGCACTCAGCAAGGCATTGGATCGGTAGTGTCGGGTGTACTTACCGGACAATCATGGCGCTTGGTCGGATACGCGTAGTGACCCAAATTGGAGGCTGTCTTGGCCAACATGCGAGAGGAAGATGGTGGCAAGCTTTTGCAATTGCGCGGTGCGCAGCGGTTCTTTCAGCGCCAGCTGAGTGATTGCGTTGCCGGTCCACAGCAGTTGACTCTCGCAGTCCGTACAGTGGGTAAATAACTGCACGGTTACCGTCACTGGTACGTGCGCGGGAGTGGCAGCGCAAGGTGGCTGACATGGCGTGTTTTTGGCAAAGGTTGTGCCGTGGCTAAGTCTGACTTCAAGGCGTAATGTGGCATCGTTGAGTGTGCCAGGTAAGTAGTTTTGAGTGTATAAATCGCGCCTAAGCAACTCGGCAAAACGTGCCTCGAGAGGATGCCCCGTTGCCGCTATCAGCATTCGGGGCGGCTCATCTTGATGGCCCGCAGGGGTCACGCAGCCGTTTAAAAGTGTTGATGCCGCGCAAAGCAAGACCATTAAGCTAAAGCGTCGGTTAGGTTTATCTCCCATTTGGCTTAACTTCTTCGACTAAGTCACACGCTCAGCGGCTATCGCTACACACTAGCTACCGGCGGTGCGTGTGATGCGCGCGTGAGCTGTGTCTATAGTAAATGTATAAGACGAACGCACGAAGTTTTTGGTTACGATATCCCGCGCCGGCCCAGGTATGCCGCTGTTGGGCGCTACATCTACGTTGACATACTGCTGTGCCGCATTTGTTAGATCTTGCAATAACACGACCTTAATCTGCAAACCGGTCGCAGCTGCTGTTTCGGCCTCCTGATAGATCAAAATATGATTACCCTCTATCTCTGCACCGAGTGTGGCTACTTTGATGGGCGTCGCATCCAACGCGAGAATGTCGACGTGATCCGCGATCAGGGCCAGTAGCTTATTTTGGTCGGAAGCCAAAGCTAGATCAAAATTCGTGTGGCCTGCCTGTCGCATCAAATCGGCTGCATCGTGATAGTGCAGGCGATGAGTGATTTCCAAAGCGGCCGTGTTGGCATCAGCAGTTTGCCAGACCAAATGGCTCCAACTCACCGGCTGGCGATGCGCCCACATTAAGGTGGAAGCAGTAAGGAGTGCGAGTGCCGTCGCATACCGAATAGATTGGGGCATTGTTAACCGCATTGCATAGCCCTTCGCTCGGTTAGTGTTACAGCGTCGCATCCATTGCAAAAGCTCATTGCTCCGGATTTGCAGCTGCAGGCTCTAACGGTATCGATTTGCCGGCGGCGTCATCCTTCGCTTTATCGGCGCCCTTCAGTTCGACCTGCATATCGGCCATTAAATTGCGTTGTTTTCGTTTGGATTTATACAACGCAAAACGCGACTGAGTGATTTCTGGCGGAAAGACATTGTTAGCGAAATCTGCATCTGCAGTTTGATGGTCGACATCCAAGCGAATGCGGGCTATAGGTTTGCTATCAATCATCATTCGAGTGATGCGCTTGGCATTGCGCCGCCAGATTTCTGCGGGTAGGACGAGGTCTCGTTTGCTTGCATCCTCATATTCAATAATCAAAGGCAGTGGGCTGACTAGGCCACCGATGTTTTCAAAGTCGATGAAGTAGATATATGGATTCTCTCGAAGGCCGCGTTCCAATGTGCGTTGCTCCCAGGGTTCGAGCTTCTTCAAGAAGCTCATGTAGTCATTGCGGTCTTGGTTGGAAACCGTAAACGGATCATTTTCGTTATAAAAATCAGCGAGCTGCGGGCGCACATCAAGACGTTTGGGTATGTTATTTTCGCGATTGCGGATCTGCTGGATGGGCTCAGGTTTGAGCACCGCGTTCTCTTCGCGATCAAGAGGGAAGTCGCTATCCGGGTCGCCGCTTTTTAGTCGATACGCCCGAATATCGCTGATAGCGATGTCGACATGGTCTGTTGAGTAGAACCAGCCGCGCCAAAACCAATCCAGATCGACACCGGACGCATCTTCCATGGTACGAAAAAAATCGGCTGGTGTAGGCCGTTTGAACTTCCATCTGCGAGCGTATTCGCGAAAAGCGAAGTCAAACAATTCGCGTCCCATTACAGTTTCACGCAATACGGTTAACGCAGCAGCTGGTTTAGAGTAAGCGTTAGGCCCGAATTGCAGGATCGAATCGGACTGAGTCATGATCGGTACCTGATTGGTCGATGTCATGTAGTCCGGGATGTAGTCGAGTATATTGGCGTCGCCGCCGAATGCGGGATAGTTCTCCTCCCATTCCAATTCGGCAACGTATTCTAGAAAGGTGTTGATTCCTTCATCCATCCAGGTCCACTGGCGCTCGTCTGAGTTGACCACCATCGGAAAGTAGATATGGCCGATTTCATGGATGATGACGCCGATTAGTCCGTATTTGATTCGACGCGAATAGGTTGGTTCTGCTGCTTTAGAATCTGCCTCGTCAACATTTTCTTGGTCCTTGGCCGGTTCCGGTCGATAACCGTTAAAGGTAATCATTGGATATTCCATTCCACCGCGTTCCCAGGTGTTAACGGATTGTGCAGTCGGGTAGGGGTAATCGAAAGAAAAACGAGAGAAGACTTCCATGGTGTGCACCACGGATTCCGTTGAGTACCGTGACCAGATCGGCTCGGCTTCGTTTGGATAAAACGACATTGCCAGAACGTTATCGAACTCGGCGCCGGGCTGGGCATGTAGCATGGCGTCCCAAATAAATTTTCTCGAAGAAGAAAACGCAAAGTCGCGGACATTGTCTGCGTCAAAGCGCCACGTTTTCATCGCGGTGGTGCCCTCACGCTCGTTTGCCTGAGCTTCCTCTGGCGTTACGATAAAAATAGGCGCTTCGGTATTAGCTTTCGCGAGGCGTTCGCGCTGGATCTTTGAAAGGACCGCTTTGGGATTAGTCAGAACGCCGGAAGCGCTGACAATGTGGTCTGCTGGAAGCGTAAGGGCCACATCATAGTCGCCAAACTCCAGCGCAAATTCACCGCGCCCTAAAAACGCTTTGTGTTGCCAGCCGGCGTAGTCGCTATATGCGGCAAGTCTCGGGAACCATTGCGCAAGAAAGAAAATGGCTGTGTCTGATTCTTCGAAATATTCATAGCCACCGCGACCGCCGATTGCAGCTTCTTCAATAATGTTGAAGCGCCAGGTGATCGCAAATGTAACCTTTGCGCCGGGTTTTAGCGGTTTGTCCAGGTCAATGCGCATGACCGTGTCGACAACGGTGAAGGCGAGGGGGTTACCGTTCGCTGATTTAACGCTGAGCCCGGTATAGCCGAATTCGGTATCTGCAAAAGATTGCGCTTGGCGCAAAGCACCGAAGCTCAGGCGATCCTCGGCGTAACTGGTTTTTGATAAACGATCGAGGGAATTTTCCGCGAAGCGATTTTGATCTAACTGCAGCCACAGGTAAGGCAGCGTGTCGGGCGAGTTGTTGGTGTAGGTAATGCTGGCAGAAGCGTTCAGTGATTTAGCTGCTTCGTCCAGCGTCGCCGCAATTTCGTAATCAACTTGCTGCTGCCAGTACTTTTCTCCGGGTGCACCAGACGCGGTCCGATAAACGTTTGGGGTGGGGAGCAGTTGTTCTAGCTGAGCAAATGCCCTGGCACCGCTGCCTATCTCGTTCGTGAGCACTGCTTTGTTCGCCGCCGCGCTCTGTTCAGTGCTGGCTGTTGCGGCTGTGGTGTCGCCCAACATGAGTAGCATTAATAGCGTGGTCAGGGCACTTGAGTACAAAAGGTTTCGCATGGTTTTGCTCGCTGTTGCAGTGTTTCGTTTACCGAAAGATCGCGTTCCAAGTCTCGCTATTTGTTCAGTCTTTGGGCATCTGTCAGAAAAAGTGCTTCTGGCAGAAAAGTATCTGTGTAGAAAGTGCTCGGACCATCGCTAAGGTCTTCGTTGAATGTCATTGATTGAAAGCATTAATAGCCAATTGCTACGCCGTCTTTGCGCATTTCTGTTGCGCCGGTGTATACGCCGGTTTCTGGGTCGCGGTAGATGGCTTGATAGCCGCCAAACATAACACCGTTACGAATAACCTCAACGTGATGGCCCATTTGCTTCAACGCCGCAACTGTCGCTTCGCTGACACCGGGCTCTAGGTATAGCGTGCCCAGTAGATCGTCTGCCCCTGCACCAGTTGGCTCGCGGCCGCCGCTGTGATTCATCCGGGCCGCGTCCCCCGCTTCCTGAGGATTCATACCATAATCCATCATATTGATCAGGATTTGTACGTGGCCCTGCGGCTGCATAGAGCCGCCCATTAAGCCAAAGCTCATTAGGGGGGCGCCATCTTTCAATATAAATGCTGGAATGATGGTGTGAAATGGCCTTTTCTCCGGTGCATAAACGTTGGCGTGGCCCGGTTTAAGCGAAAACAACTCGCCGCGATCCTGTAGCATGAACCCGAGCCTATCGGGAACCAGACCAGATCCCATACCGCGATAATTCGATTGAATAAGCGAGACCATCATGCCATCACCATCCGCGACGGTCAGATAGGTGGTATCGCCTGCAGACTCGAACTGGGCGACGCCGGGTACCGGGTTCTGCATCGCTTTGTCAGGCCTTATCAGGCCGAAACGCTCCCGACCGTAGGCTGCAGATAGCAGCCAATCAGTTGGGATGTCAGCAAAGTCAGGGTCTGCGTAATACTTCGCGACGTCCTCGAAAGCCAAGCGTTTGGCTTCGGTTATATAGTGCCAAACCCGCGCATCGTCCCGCGGCCATTGGGCGAGATCGACGTTCTTTAAAATGTTAACCATTTGTAGCGCAGCGTAACCCTGGCCGTTAGGCGGTAGCTCGCACAGGTCGACTTCGCGGTAGGCAACACAACTTGGGTTTACCCATTCACTTTTATGCGCGGTAAAATCTGCTAAGCGTAAATCTCCGCCGATACGACGCATATAAGCGTCTATAGTTTGCGCGATGGGTCCCTCATAAAACGCAGCTCGGCCCTGTTTGGCTAACATCGTATAAGTGTTGGCGAGGTCGGGATTCTTGAATAGCTCACCGGCGCGAGGTGCATGCGGGGTGAAATAAGTACGCTTTGCATTTTCGAATTCGTCGATCATTTCTGCGCGGCGCTCAAACGCACGTTCCGCACGACCAAAGTAATAGGCTATAACCGGCGATACTGGGAAGCCGTCTTGAGCGTAGCGAATGGCTGGCGCCAGAACGTCAGCGATTGCTAAGCGGCCAAATCGCTCATGGAGGGAAAACCAGCCATCTACAGCGCCGGGTACGGTCACCGGGAGGTGGCCGAGTGGCGGAATGCTGTCTGCACCCTGGAGCTGATCTCTGAGTTGTGCCAGGGATCTAGAGGCCGGACTGCGCCCAGAGGCATTTAAGCCGTGTAAGCGCTGGCTTTTAGGGTCCCACACGATCGCGAATAAGTCGCCGCCGATGCCGTTGCCGGTCGGCTCCATTAAACCCAATGCGGCGTTAGCTGCGATTGCGGCGTCTACGGCACTACCGCCCGCTTGCAAAATGTTGATGGCGATCTGGCTCGCCAGCGGTTGTGCGGTAGCGGCCATGCCGTTAGCCGCGTAGACGGGGCTTCTTGACCATGCCTGGCCAACCGGGCGTCCGCCGGGGCCAATGTTTGCCAGTCCGTTGGTGGAAATTTTCGCTGAAGGATTTGCTGCTGGACTGGCAGCCAAGTTGGCTTGTACGTCTGCTGGGTTCGTTTCGTTCGTGCCGGATACCGTGCCTTGTGCCAACGAATAACAGGTAGTTATTGTGGAGGAGGCAAATAGGAAGAGCGCTATTAGTTTGTGAAGCATGGTTGTGCGGATGTTCCTTTTTAACTTAGCTAAATCGTTTGGCCTGCAGTTCTGCTGGGATCTTCTGCTGGTCGAGTAGTGTCGCGGCAACAAGCTGACCGATACCTGGTGAAGTCTGCACCCCGAATCCTCCTTGGCCTGCTAACCAAAAAAAATGTTCCCCTGGTGTTGCAGGACCGATGATAGGCAGTCGATCAGGGGTGAGCGTGCGCAGCCCGGCCCAGCTGCGATGGATGCGTTGTATTGGCAGGCTACATACTTCTTGAAATCGCTCCAGCGCAATAGCGAGATCCATATCGTCGGGATGTGCGTCGCAAGCGGGAGATGGTGTTTCGTCCTGGGGGCTGACCATAAGGCCAGGTTGTTCCGGTTTAAAATATAGTTCGCCTTCCAGACTGCGAACCATAGGCCAGCTAGCGGCTTCTGGTGGGGCAGGGATTACAGCGGCGGATCGTCGGCAAGGCGTTAATGGCATTGGCGTGACGCCGCATTGCTCGGCAACGGTGTTGGCCCATGCCCCGGCGGCATTGATTAACACGGGTGCTGAGGCTGATTCGGCCCCCCATCCACATCGCCAGATATTGTCTTTGTATCTTGCTGAGTCTAGTTCGACGCCAGTAAT
The DNA here is from genome assembly GCA_002450255.1 of Gammaproteobacteria bacterium UBA6968. Lineage (GTDB taxonomy): Bacteria > Pseudomonadota > Gammaproteobacteria > Pseudomonadales > Azotimanducaceae > UBA4421. Next base: position 5,353 of record DJYW01000046.1, on the reverse strand, counting down.
GATCTGGCCGCCGCGACGCTTAATGCTTCGGCGGTAGCTTTGCAGGAGTTGATTAGCATCAATGGCATGTAGCAAGGGATCAAAAATACCGTCGACCATGCGCTCCCGGCGTAACAAAGGTACGTGTCCGCACATGTCCTCAATATCAATACGAGCCATGTGCGGGCAGAGTTCTGACCATTGTTCTAAGTAGTCTTGCGCGGCTCTTTCCTGGTCGGGTTTGATAACCGTTAGCCCGCCGATTACATGCATTAGGGGATAGTCAGTAAAGCCGTCCGGCGGGGTAAGGAAAAAGGGCTTAGATGTTTGCGTTAGGGTGCAGACGGGAGCATTTTCGTACGCTTCAATAAAGACTGCTGCGGAGCGTCCAGAACTGTGATATCCGCAATGCGTTTCCTTCTCTAACACCACGACACGGGCTTGTTGGGACAGAAAATAAGCAGCTGACAAGCCCGCAATACCGCCGCCGATAATGATGAAATCATAATGATTTGAACTGCCGTTCAATGTCAGCGCGCTCCGATTCAAGTTACTAGGAATGGCAATCAGCGGCGCATCTGGCGCCTGCGAGATGTTGCAATAATTTTTAGCGTCAGTTTAAACGGCCGCCGGATGCTGTGCGCTAGTTGGCGCACGCACCGCTCAAGACTATGAGCTTTCAGTCTCGATTTACAGTGATAAATCACGCTTCGGGGCGGAGTACCAAACGTTTTGGTAAAGCCGCATAGCGCAAATAGCTGCTGGCAATAGTGCTCTTTGGGATGGCTCCGCTAATTATAAATTCTGGCAAAGCTCGAACCTCGCAGTCGATTGTTGACGGCATTGTTATAAATCGATCCGAAGGTATATTTCAGGCTAAGTCCGAAACGACTTTCCGAACCTGTGTCGAGTGCGGTGTTTCCGAGTAACAGATTCTCGTCGCTGGTGCCGCTGCCAGCCAGGTAGATTTGGTCCTTGGTTAACGAGGTGCGCCCCCAAAGATTGATGGATAAACCACGGGTGATTCGGTAGTCCATATTGCCACGAAGCGTCACGCGATAAAGGCTCGTGTCGTCAAGGAACTGCGAGGTTTTTAACTCGAGCGAAGCGCCGCCCCAAGGTTGCTCTACGTCGTATTCGGCAAAAAGGCCGTGGTCCGAGCGTTCTTCCTTGTCTAAACCGAGCACACTGGTTTCTTGGTATTCGAACCTCGTAAAGCCCATAAAGTAGCCGAGCGTCAGAGCTTTTTCCGCGGATATCTGATACGGATATAGGTTGTATTCCACCGCAGCAGCTAAGCGCACCGCGTTGTCTAAGTTGCGGAAGGTCGACGTACGTTGACTGCCGCCGATTGCTGCGCCCCAATTGTCACCAAAGCTCTTCACTATGGCGCCGGAGAACCCGCGCTCGATGCGGTCGTCGTTAAAGACAGAACCATCATCGAGAATAAAGGAGCGATTTTTTTCTTCACTTTTAAAACGTGCGCCCATGCGCCATGCGTCGGTGGTTCGGTTAGCCGAAAAAGAGCCCCAGTACGCGCTTTCGTCCTGGCGGTCTTCGTTCTCCATTTGCATACCCACTTCGGAGCGGAATACCCAGGCGTTCCAGGGGTCTTGCTGCGCATCGAGAGCAGCTAGGTTGTCTGACTCGGTGGCGGTTGGGCTGTTGTAAGTGACAGTGAAGTTGGCGCTTTCCGGACGATTCAATAAAAATGGGATAAGGCCCAACTGCATCTTTTGCAGGATACCGCGACGCGTCATGTCGTCGGTATTGGTATTCGGGCTGTCGAATCGGCTGCGAAAACTCTGTTCAGCGAGATCGTTTTGGCCGATAAAACGCAGATTGAAAGCGTCACCGTTGCTGTAGGACTCTTTGATCATTAAGACATGCACATCGGCGTCTTTGGGATCGCGAACCAAGTCCACATAGCTCAGGTTACTGCGCATAAAATCCCAGTCGCAACGAAAACGCTTGCAGTCAGGGAAAACACGCAGCTTGACAGTGGGCTCGGCGGCGATGCTCAAGGTCGAGCAACTGCCAACGAGAAGCATAACGGTGAACACAGCGAGTTTGCTGGTTGAGTGTTTGCGGGTTTGTTGCGGCGGTTTCATTTGCTTTTGCTCAATACGCTCAGCTGTAGAACGCACCGAAGCAGTTCGCGCCAAAGGTGCAAGGCTGGCGCAAAGTTGAGCAACAATTGCAGGCGAGTTTGTTAGGCCAATGGTTGCATTTCGCTGACGTGAGTGTAGCCCTAAGAGTCGCCTTAAGAGTCGCACCAAGAGTCCCTGCAAGAGTTGTTTTAGAAACAATAAACCATCCAGCATCTAACCTCCTATCAAGCCGCCTAGTCTATAGCCTCTATAGATCTGAGTCTGCTTTCTGCTACACACAATTCAATTAAATGCCCAAATATTCAGCATAACGCCGGTCGCGGCGCCTAATGTGCTAGTCCTTCGCGAGCGCTCACTCTGCGCATTCGTCTGCACCCGCAGCCAGAGGCTTTGTTCTCGTCAGACATTTGCGTATGGTAGCGGCTTTTGTGGAGGGAAGGTGGACATGGAATTAAAAGAAAAAGTGGTGGTTATCACTGGCGGTAGTGGCGGCATTGGTAAAGCCATGGCTAAGGCGTTTTTGGAGCAGGGCGCACAGGCGATCGTACTGGCGGATTTGAGTGCCGACGCAGTCGCTCAAGCAGCGCAGCAATTGGGTTGCGATGGCAGGGCCTGCAATGTCACTGATGAGGCGCAGATTCAAGAACTGGTCACTTACGTCGAGACCAAATATGGGCGCGTTGATTTGTTTTGCTCTAATGCGGGCGCAGGCGGCGAGGGTGTTTTTCTCGACGCGGCCAATGAGGTTTGGGAAAATCAGTGGGCCTTGCACGTTATGGCTCATGTATATGCAGCACGAGCTGTGCTGCCAGGCATGATCGAGCGTGGCGCTGGCTATTTGTTAAATACCGCTTCGGCGGCGGGTTTACTCGCTGCACTAGGGTCCGGTCCGTACACAGTTACCAAGGCGGCGGCGGTCAAATTGGCTGAGTTTATTTCGATTACCCACGGCGATGATGGCATTAAGGTTTCGGTACTTTGCCCGCAAGGGGTGAATACAGCCATGGCACCAAGACGCCTTGGCGACGGCCAGACTGATGGCATTATTGAAGCCGATGAACTGGCGCAGACGGTTGTCGAAACCCTACGCGAGGAGCGCTTCTACGTGTTACCGCACCCGGAAGTGGAAGAATATGTGCGCAGGAAAGGTGACAACGTAGACCGCTGGCTTCACGGCATGCGCCGTCTGCGCGCTCGCTCGGTCGGGGGCGAATAAGCAGATCGCAATATGGGTTCAACCCCTTGCTTCGAGCTGAATCAGCATTACGTTGCAGAACGTTTGCAACTCCAACACGTGACGATCCGTCGTTGCTTGCAGCGTGCCGACACAGCCTTCTAATAGGCCGGTGTAGTGGTTGGCTAAGAGAAAGTTAAGCAACGGCATCGCGCCGGCGATCAGGACCAGTAATAGCGCTGAACTGATCACCAGGCGGCGCCGGCGTGATAACATGGCCAGTACGTTCATTCGCCAATTCTATTGGGTCTTTGGCTCGACGCAAACGCAATCTTAGCGATGCGTTAGTAACCGCCCGGGGTACCGCTCTCCGATGCCGCCCGATAATGCGACTTTGGTTTGAACTGTGTCGATTCGTTCGCGGTTGTTGCGCCGTGTTTGCCGGCATCATTGGGCATGTAAAAACTCATCCCCGGAAATTCCACGAACTCATGGGCATGGTAGCCAGACGCAACACTGAGCGCCTCGTCCGGAGTAAGATATACATCGTAAGTATGGCCGGATGCGCCGGCGTAAGGACCGCTCGATACCGTGCCTTCAACCCGCAGCGCGCCGGAACCGTCTGTCTGATCGACGAAGTCAGTGAAGTCCGCGACGATTTCGATGCGCCCTTTGGCATACATACCAGAGTGGACGCTGCAGTAGGGATAAACCATTGTCGGCGTTGCCGCGGTGACGGTCAGCGTACTGGTTGCGTTGGAGTAGCTTGCGCCCTGGGTTTCTGTCAACGCATTGCTTCCGCTGGTATCGTCGGCGACAGTGGAGAAGCGAAACGGATGCGCTGTGAAGGTGCCATTGCTCTGCGCGACGAAGTTAATCACATCGCCAACTCGCGCATAAATGATGAAGGCCTCGTCGCTCGCGTTAATACCGTCAACCGTATAGTTGGATGAGCCGTTGGCCGCAACGGCGTAATCGATGGCGCGGAAGTTGGCTTCGATATCCTCGAAGCTGATATTTGGATGCTTGGCCTCAACTTTGGCTAATGCGTCTTCCAAGTATGCTTTCACTAAACTGTCGGATGCGGTGCCGCCGACGATGTCTTGCAGTTCTCCGGCCAGGGTCGTGTATGCATAGTCAAAGAATGCGTTCAGGACTTTGCGATCGGCCTCGGCATACATTTTCTGTGCGAAAGACGAGAGCACTCCGACCAGATCAGATTGAGTCTCAGCATTCCAACTGAGATTGGTATTTGCCACGAGCAGTTGATCCAGGGTCTGTTTCAGGAAGGACGTATCACCGAAACTGCTGATCGTGTCCGAGTTGTCTTCCAGCACCTTCGCCATCGCAACAAACACGGTTTTGAAATCCAGGCCGTCTATGGCCTGCGCCAGGCTATGTGCAATGATTGTAGCCTGCGTGCTTAACAGCAGCGCGGATTTTCCGGTAGGGTCATCAGCCTCGGTTTTGGCGACGGGATCAAACGACGCAAGCGCCAGGCTATTGTCATCTGCCAGTCCGAGGGTTTGTGGCAGCGCTGCGGGCTGGCTAAGCAGTGCTGCAAGGGTGGTAAGCGGCGAAATAA
>DJYW01000046.1:0-200 GCA_002450255.1 Gammaproteobacteria bacterium UBA6968 | reverse complement strand
AGGGTGGTAAGCGGCGAAATAATCAAACCCTCGCGTTGCTCGCTACCTAACACCATGAATGTCGTATCAGTGGCAAGCGCGTTACCTGTTGCAATGTCTTCTCCGCCAACTGCAATCACCGTTGCGCCGGCGTTTAGCGCCTCAGCGGTATCGGCATCCAGGTTGATCGCAAACGCACCGGTCGCATCAGATGTAGCGCT
>DJYW01000098.1:7143-7396 GCA_002450255.1 Gammaproteobacteria bacterium UBA6968 | reverse complement strand
AAAAAGCTCAATGACTGCCTCCCTTTTTGAGGGAGGCAGCAGAGAAGAAACATCGACGCCGAAGCATGTGAGTCAATAAGCGAAAGGCAAACTCTGCGCGGTAAGAATGTTGCCAAAAAAGTTAAGAAAAATTTAGAAAAACAAAAGCAGACGAGAGCGAGGGTATGGAGTTTTGGGTCTATCTAATTGGCGGAGCGATCATTGCTGTTTCTATAGGTGCTGCGGTCTATGCTCTCCTGCGACTGAAGGGCGA
>DJYW01000098.1:6362-6795 GCA_002450255.1 Gammaproteobacteria bacterium UBA6968 | reverse complement strand
TGAAGGGCGATTGAAGGGCAATGACTGAGATCACCCCTACCGATTTCGAATATGCCGTCGAAACGCTGGCATATGCAGCAGCGGGCGGTTTAATCGACGAGACCGATCGCACGCTCATTCTTGCCTACTTAAAGCACCCTGAAGTGAGCACGCAATCTGTGTTGCGCAACAGCGCCTACGCCTCACACTCACCAACCAGCTATATTTTTTCGCTACGTGAACTGGCGACGCAGCATCGCGACGAACATGCAAAGTACTATCACGAATGCGTTACGCGAGACTAATCCGCACCGCCTGGATTCAGCGAATGCAGTCGCTTGTCACGCACCGTTATAGTCTATCCTCGATCCTTCTATCTGCTGATGGCACAGGCCTTTGTTCTCTCCCTACTTGGCTCTGTCCCTCCCACATCCCCAAAATCCTTCGATTCACC
>DJYW01000098.1:0-6029 GCA_002450255.1 Gammaproteobacteria bacterium UBA6968 | reverse complement strand
CGATTCACCGATTCGCGGTTTTCCGACGGGATTGAAATCACTTCGATCAGGGCGGCCCGCACACGCCACGCTTCCGCCGCAAACCTGGCCTAGCGGCTGCACTATCCGGCTGGTTCCACGCAGGCGAATTTAAGCCGACTTGACGCAGCATTATGTGGCTTGCTAAAGCGCCCCAGTGCGATAGGGTTAACCTAACGATGGGGAGGCAACATGAGTGATAGTTTGCTTTTTGAGGTGGCCGGTGCGGTGGCGACGTTAACCATTAACGACGCACCGTATAACCGTATGTCGCTGGAATTTATGGACGAGATGGAAGCCCGGGTTACGGCGATTGCCGCCGATTCAACCATTCGAGCGGTTGTGCTCACAGGCGCCGGCCTGGATAACTTCTCAGTTGGCATGAATTTGAAACAGCTGCCTGAAGGCATTGCCAGATTGGGCAGCCCAGAAGCGGTGTTCGACCAGCGTCTTCGCGTGATTGCTGCCATTGAAAATATGGGCAAACCCTGGATCGCAACTTTATTTGGCTATTGCCTTGGTGGCGGGCTGGAAATGCCGCTAGGTTGTCATTTTCGTCTGGCTGCCGACGAAAATGCCCAGATCGGTTTGCCGGAAATGGATTTAGGCTCTGTACCGGCGTGGGGTGGAAGCGCCCGTCTTGCAAAGTGCGTTGGCGAGAACCACGCCATTGACATGATTTTACGCGCCAAAAAGATTTCTGGTCCGGAAGCCTTGGCCATTGGGTTAGTCAACGAAGTCTGGCCATTGGCGGAATTGAAGGGAGCGGCTCAAAAGCTCGCCGAAGCATTAGCACAAATGCCCTCAAAAGCGGTGCAAAGCATGTTGGGGGTACTGGTAAACAGCAGTGATCGTAGCCTGGAGGATTTATTGACGGCAGAGCGCGCGGCAGTGCTGGCAAATCGCGGCACAGCGGATTCTCGCGAAGGGATGGCAGCTTTTTTAGAAAAACGCAAACCAGTCTTTAATCAGCAAACCGAATAGGCTCGAAAACCATTGGACGTCGATATGCAAAGCAAAAGCAAAGTGTGCTTAATCACTGGAGTGGGGCCGGGCACAGGTACGGCTTTAGTGAATCGATTTGTGGCGGGTGGTTACCGAGTTGCCATGCTGGCCCGAGACAGCGCTCGTTTGGCTTCATTATCCGAAAACAATCCTGCCGCTTATGCTTATCCCTGCGATGTATCGGATTCAATCGCGTTGTCGGAGACTTTTGATCTGATAGAGCGTGATCTGGATAGTCCCACTATCATTGTGCATAACGCCGTGGGCGCGGAACGCGGTTCTTATATGGAAATTGACCCTGGCAAATTTCGCCAGGCTTTTGAAGTGAATACCATGGCGCTGTTGCACTTGGCGCGGCTGGCGACGCCAGCGATGGAAGCGCAAGGATTTGGAGCAATTATTTGTACGGGCAACACGTCTGCGTACCGCGGCCGCGCTGCCTTCGCTGGATTCGCGCCAACTAAAGCAGCACAGCGCATTTTACTGCAGAGCATTGCTCGCGAGGCCGGACCGCGGGGCATACATGCGGCTTACGTTGCCATCGACGCGGTGATTGACTTGCCTTGGACTCGGAAAGTTTTTGCGGATGCAACGGACGATTTCTTCTGTCAGCCGGCGGATATTGCAGAAGAGTGTTTTCGCGTAGCGCATCAGCCTCGAAGCGCATGGTCCTCCGAGTCGATTATTAGACCCTTTATGGAGAACTGGTAACGATGACTTCAACGGATTTAAAAATTTTTTCTTATTTGCCTAACCCAAGAGTTTGGAAGGCGCTGATTGCGGGTGAATACTGCGGAGCGCAGATAGAAGTTAGTGGGGATAAACCGCGGAATTTGGGCAATTGGTTGTGGGACGCAAAGCCACGCCTGCTTGCTGACGATGAGCGGACCGATGCCAGTCCCTATGCGCGTACAGGCCGGCGCGGCTTCAAAGGGACACTGTATAAAACCGACGAATTTCTGCTCGCGCACCCGTTTGGCACAGTGCCTGCTGCATTTAGCCCGGATGGCGCTATAGGCATCTTCGAATCCAACAGCATTCTGCGCGCCGCGGTGCGCAGTGCTGAGGATGATCAAGGCTTGTACGGAAAAGATACCTACGAGGCCTCGCGCATCGATAGTTTTCTGGATGCCAGCCTGGTGTTTGCGCGAGAAGCGCAAGTATATCTGCTGGGTATAGAAAACCTGAGTACCGAGGCTTACGCCCGCATGGCAGGCGCCTATGAGTTCTATTTGGATGGTATGGAGCGCGCCCTGGGCACCTCTGCCTATCTTGCCGGCGACGCGCTGACCTTGGCGGACATTGCTTATGTCTGCGATTTTGGCCAGTTTTTACGGGAACGGTTCTTTGCCGAAGCGTTGCAAAAGCAAAGCCTAACTCCGATTGCAGCACGGCTTGCCGAAGAGTTTCCTCGCGCTTTTGCCCATTTATTGGACTTGGGCGCGCGGCCGCAGTTCGCTAAACACCTGGGCAATTATTTGCAGGGGCTGGCGGCCTAGCACAAACCTGCCTCAATCTGAGTCGAAGCCTTTAGCGTTAATAAGAAGCCTTTAGCGTAAATAAGCCTTTAGCGTAAATAAGCCGAAAGCATAAATTAAGACGCGGATTCCTGCGCAGCGCGCCGGTAGTCAGGTTTGCGTTTTTCGATAAACGCAGCCACTGCTTCTTTGTGCTCAGGCGACACATAAGCCTTTTGTAAAAGGTCCATTTCACGCTGCTGCACCGCTTTGAGATCCGTCTCCGAACCGTTCGCAGTCAACAGTTCTTTGACCCAGCGCAGATGTGGTGGTGGGTTCGCTGCAATTTCGGCAGCTGTCGACCGTGCCTGGCTAAGCAACACGTCATCGCTGACCAAGCGATCGACCAGACCCATATCGAAAGCTTCCGCAGCGGCATACAACCGTCCGGTCAGGCACATTTCGCTGGCTCGCCCGAATCCCATGCGTTGCACCAGAAAGTGTGAACTGGCGAGTTCCGGTACCACGCCCATTTTGACGAACGCCATGGCGAACTTAGCGGATTCTGCTGCGATAATGATGTCGCAGGGCAAAATCATAGTCGCACCGACACCAACCGATGCCCCATTGACTGCAGCAATTATGGGTTTTGAGCGACGCAAGAGCGCCACCCAGTCCGAGGACTGCCCCGTGTTTTCTGCTTTTGGTTGCGGTGCAGCGCTGGTCACGATTTGTTTTTGGAAGGTGTCTTTAATGTCGGCCCCGGCGCAAAACCCACGCCCGGCGCCGGTAATCACCATAGCGCCAACGTCCGGAGAAGCGTTGCTCGCCTCGATTGCGTTGGTTAATTCTCGATGCATCTGCCGCGTCCAAGCGTTCATACGGTCGGGTCGGTTTAGCGTTAATGTCGCCACACCGTTGGCTACTTCGTATTTGATTTGCTCATAATCGTTGTGATTCATTGTGATCCCCTCGTGCGTGTCCCTCGCCCGAATTAAAGCACATTTCCTGGATGAAGCACCTAGACCAACTACACCGAGCGTTGCGGCGTTTACACGGCTTGAGCGAAGTGAAGATGGCACCGTCGGACAATTGTAACGGCGAATTAAAGTGGCTCCGTTTGCCGCTAAAGCTGCTGGCTAAAGCTACTGGTTGGTCACTTGCTAACGGTGCCGAAGATTTGTCCACAGTTGCGTCGGACTATCCACACCAAGAAGGCACCGATGAACCTATTTTACTTTGTGAACGTAGCCTCGACGGTACATTTGAGGCCAAAGCAGACGAGATCTATCAAGGGAGATTTCGCTCTTTCCGCGGTGCCTGCCTCGACGCATAGTAGCCTCCGGCACGGCACTCGCACGACGCCGAACGCGCAAGCAGTCACAGAGTCGCCGCGCGCGCCTAATGTGGTCCGGTCTGATTGAAGGGGTCGTTCCAACCGGCGGCAAAGACGCGCGTACCGTTGATGAAATAAATCGCATCGTTATCAATCACACTTCGATTAAGTCCGCTCGCGTACTCACCTTCCGGGAGGTTAGACACGCTCAGATAACCCATATCACGAAGCGTTGCAGTTGCCGCGCTGTCTTTGCCGTCAACTTGCAGAAGTTGCAATCTGTGAACCTCTTTTTGTGTGCCGTCTTTTATGATGGTGCCGTATATGGGGATCGCGAAACGGTCTGACGTTGCGCCTGCGAGATAGGTGAAGGCATGACGGTTATATTCTGCTTCGCTATAGTTCCAGGCCATGTCGTCAGCGAAGTCCAATGCGGCCCGGCTGACAGGGTTGTCAAAATCGCTAACATCGAATAGCTCGAGTTTAGTGTGGTTGTTTTCGGACTGACCTAGCCCCAGTAATAAATCGTCATTGATCGGATGCAGAAAATTGCTAAAGCCGGTCACTTCCAGAGCGCCAGCCACGAAGGGATCTGCGGGGTCGCTCAGGTCGATGGTGTATAGGGGGTCAGTGCGCTCGAAAGTGACCAAAAAGGCGCGTTTGCCGATGAAGCGAACGCCATACAAGTCTTCATTCGGTTTGCCTAATTCTTCGGTACGGGTGCTATTGGGTAGTTGGCCGACAATATTAAGTTCTGGTGCGTCGGCGCTCTGCTGCAGGACATACAGATTATGGTCAAACCGGTCATCCGCATCGCCGGTATTGGTGGTGGTAACCAGTCTCAAATAGTTCCCATCTGCGCTGATGCGGAAGTCGCTCTGACCACTGAGAAACAAATAGCCGTCAACTTTCCCTGAGCCGGTATATGCCAGGTTACTACCTAGAGCAAAGCGGTGAACTAACAATTTATATCCGCTATCTGCATCGTATTCGGTTTGGGTTAGGTATAAGACGTTTGCGGCATCCTCCGAGCCCGCGCCGGCAAAGTAGGCGCCGTCACTATATTCCAAATAGCACAAGGCGTCGGCAATCGCACCAGTTGTGGGATTGACGGTGATCACTGCGGTAATCGACGGGTAGCCGGCTGCGGTTGGCGCGAGAGGATGCTCGCTATCAACGCTGTAACAACTATTTGCTGCAAACACCTCGGTGGCAACACCACCAACGCTCACTTTGGGCAGCAAATCATCCCACTCCAGTACATCAAGAATCGCCTTGTTCGCGTCGGCTTCCGCCTGGGTCTCGGGATAGTAAGTCAAACCTTCGATGGTGGGCGTATGGCGGCTCACCAAATGTACACCGGCAGTCGTGCGTCGACTGGTAATTAGGCCGCCTTCAATCGTGATGGTTTGGGCTTGTTGTGGATTTTCTGGTTCGCTGGTATCAAAAATTAGTAACCCGACCTGTTCTCCAGACCATCGCGCGATGTCGGTGTTGCTGCCCCACGCACCCCACCAATTAGTCGTAGTCAGAGCCAGAACTCGGTCTGCGGTGCGATAAAGCCCCTCGACGCTAGTGCCTTCTGGCAGGGCGATTTCGCTCACAGCAGTGACGCTGGTTGTAGTCGGGTCGGTTCGCAAAATCCGGATCGCCGGTGGTTCCTCAGCAACCGCAGGCTGGGATATTACTGTTTCACTTACGCCGCCTGGGCCTGCGTCATCAGAAAAAATCCAACAACAGTTTGCATTGCGCGAAGGTGCAACGAAGAGCAACTCGCCGTCGTATTTGACAGCATCGTGTTCGTCAACTGAGGCTTCTGCGGTATACGTTACCGAGTATGTCGCGCCGCTGTCAGATGTCGCGCCATCGGCGGCACTCTCGGCAGTGGTTGTACCCGCTTTTTCGGCAACGGTGTTTACCTGTCTCGCAAAAGCGGTGCCGACATAGCTTGCAAGCTGTGTGGGTGTTTTGTCGTTTACCAGCAAGCCGGTGGGGGGTGTGGGAGTACCGCCACCGCCGCCGGGTGGCGTAACAGGATTGCTGCCGCCGCCGCCTCCGCCACCACAGGCGTTAAAGCCCACCAGGCAAATCATTAAGCTGAGGCGACGCAACTTGTTGATGACTTCAATATGTTTTGACGCAGAGGTGTTTGGCGAAGGAATATTCAACATGGGCGGAAGCCACCTTTAGTCCTGATCTATGTCCTGATCTGT
>DJYW01000163.1:49865-54442 GCA_002450255.1 Gammaproteobacteria bacterium UBA6968 | reverse complement strand
TCGGCAATGTCCTGGGCTCTCATTGTTTCGTTAACATCATCAATAAGCCATTTCACCCAATTTGCTGCAACAAACGGCGATGGATGGTCAAAATTGACGGAAACGAAGCCTGTTTCCTTATCTAGAGAAATACTCAAGTGGTTAGAAAATGCCTCGTACGCTTCTAGGCGAGAGGGTTTGGGCTTATACGGGGGAGGCACTTCTCGAACCCATGTTTGGCTTTGGGCATCATAAAGAGTTTCGTCATAGCTCAGGAGATTTGATATTGAGTTCCATTCCTTCACGGCCATTAATTCAGGTAGTAAGTCCCGCTTTTCTACAAAGTCGCCAATGAAGGATCGGGATTGCATCAGTTCGATAGCAAGGCCCGCTTTAGACGATTCACCACCTCCTGGTAAAGAAACGCCGGCCAGACTGGCAATGCCGCTATATTGATTTAAATACGAACCCATCCCGCTGTCCGCATCGTCAGCGGGTGCCAACAAAGCATTCGCCGTGTAGATATTCGGCAGAGACATAGCGACCATTACGGAAACCAATGCTGCGAGACTGGTCAATATAAGTACAACAAGCTTGCCATCCCACAAAACGGTGAAAAGCTCTTTTAAGTCAATTTCATCGTTAAGGTAGGCTTGGTCAGAAGCCTCTTGATCTGGATTCGTCAACTAACACCCCTCATATGACGTCGCTTTGTTTAGCGCTAACAAGGTCTACGTTAAAGCTTGTAAGCTAACACGCTATTTCTAAGACCTTCGAGATTGAGCGCGTTGCCTTTGCGCAGGCAAACGGACGAAGCAATAGCGCTCCGTTCGCCATGACGTGAAGCCGGTTAGCACGCCGTTCCAAATTAACGCCTTTCGACATCTAACATAGCCTGAAACCGCTGAATCGAGCATTCAGCGGCCCCACCCCAACCGAACAAAGAGCGTTACGGCCCAATTCCTATAGCCCTAGAACCAATTTAGACATGATATTTCGCTGAATCTCGTTAGAGCCAGCATAAATGCTGACTTTACGAGTGTTAAAGTACTCTTGCGCTACGCCGTTGTGTCCTTCGACGCCAATAGGGCTAAAGTTATCGCCATCTGCGGGGGTCGACTGATCTAGCGGCAGGGCGTAATCACCGGCTACTTCGAGCGCCAATTCTGTGACGGCTTGTTGCAGCTCCGTTCCGCGCGTCTTCAACATAGAACTTTCTGGCCCAACATTCTGACCTGCAGATAACGCGCCTAAAATCCTTAACTCCGTATATTCCAAAGACAGTATTTGCACCTCTACGTCACTGAAGCGACTCGAAAACGCGGATTGTTGGCTATAGGGCAAGCCGCTGCCATCGATCTCAGTTTCAGCCAAGGTTTTTATATGCTGCATCGCTCCTTTCAGGCCTGGTGAATAAGCGTTACCACGCTCGAATTCCAGTAGGTATTTCGCGCAGGTCCAACCCTTACCTTCTTCACCGACTAGGTTTTCCTTCGGCACTTTAACGTCTTCAAAATAAACCGTGTTGATCTCTTGATAACCGTCAGCTGGTGCATCTAGCGTGACAATTGGCTTAACCGAAATGCCAGGGGTTTTCATGTCGAGTAGAATGAAGCTTATACCCTTCTGGCGGATATCTTCGTTGCTAGTGCGAACAAGGCAGAACATCCAGTCCGCATATTGCGCCATAGTCGTCCACGTTTTCGTGCCATTAACCAAATAATGGTCGCCCATGTCTTCCGCCTTGGTTTTAAGCGAAGCAAGGTCAGACCCTGAGCCGGGTTCCGAGTAGCCCTGGCAAAACCAAACGTCCGAGTTAAGAATAGCCGGCAAAAATTTAGCTTTTTGGGCCTCGGTACCGAACTTCATAATAACGGGAGCAACCATGGTAATACCGAACGGCACAACGCCAGGTGCGCCAACGCGGGCACGCTCTAGGTCGAAGATATAGCTTTCGGTGGGTGAGAACGCTGCGCCACCATATTCTTTTGGCCAATTGGTCGCAGCCCAACCCTTTTCAGCTAAGCGTTTTTGCCAAGCGACCAGATCCTCTTTCGACAATTTGCCGAGGGCGCTTTTTCCGGCTTTTTCCCGCATATCGGTTGGCCACGCTGACTCAAGCCATGTTCTTACTTCTTTTTGAAACGCTCGATCTTTGTCCGAAAACTCAATATTCATTTTATTTTTGCCTCTGATAAAACTTTTAGTAAAAGCACAAGACTCCGCAGCCGAAATACCGGGTTAGCATTACTTATCTAGTTATTAAGCTGGGTGCGAAAAGAGACGCCGGTTAGATAGGGCCTCACCTGAGAGATTGAGATGCTAACAACAATATCTTCTTGCTTAAACCATCTTTTTTTAAACGCGATGTTGCTGAGCATCAAGTCTAGCCCCGCTATAGCCCGCTCTAGGCCCTCAAGGTATCGAAGCAATACAACGATATCGACAGCGAGCGCCAGCGTGGCCGCTTACAAGTACTTATGCGATGTCCTTAGATTATTTCTTTTGGCTGTGCCTGCGCTCACCGTTAATTTCTAGATTGCTCAACAAGTGCTTTGCCCACCACTCGAATCGCCAAAGTTTCTTCTGCACCTTCAAAAATTGATAGTACTCGAGCGTCGGCAAAATACCGGCTGACCGCCATTTCCTCCGCATAGCCCATGCCGCCATGCAGTTGAACACCTTCGCGCGTGACCCATTCCGCTGCGCGGCAGGAAAACAGCTTAACCAGACTGGCTTCCATCTGCCCGAGGCCGCGATCCATTAGTTCGGCAACATGCAGCGTAAAAGCCCGGCAAACCGTTATCAGGGCCCCCATCCTGGCCAGTTTGGCGAGTGACAGCGGATAATCAGCAACTGCTTTGCCAAATACGTTACGGTCCCGGCTATAGGACTGACTCGAATCAAAAGTCGCGCGCATTAGCCCGCAAGCACGAGCCGCTGTCTGCAAGCGCCCGCCCATAAAGCCGCGCATGGTGAAGTAGAAGCCCTTGCCCTGCCCGGCTTCGCCGCCGATAAGGCAATCCGCTGGCACAAAAAAATCATCATAAAACATTTCGAAAGAATGCATACCACGGTAACCCAGAGTTGGAATCGCTCGTCCCGACATCGTCCCGCCCAGGGGATTGTGATACTCGAAATCGTGCCCGTCGTAGGTAGGCTTCTCCACCACAAACAAAGACAGGCCCTTATGCGGTGGCGTCGCTTCGTTATCCGTGCGTGCGAGGACAAGCAATGCGCCGGCTGCGCCTGCGTAAGTGCACCAGGTCTTACCGCCGGACAATAACCAGCCACCGTCTGTTGGGGTTGCGCGCAGCGCAACAGAGGCCACGTCGGATCCTGTATTGGGTTCGGTTACCGAGACGGCACAGAGCGTTTCGCCACTAGCAATAGCAGGTAACCAACGCGCTTGTTGTGCAGCGGTGCCGCCTTCTAGCAGTGCTCGAGCCATGATCTCAGGCCGGGTGATTAAACTACCCGCTGCACCAAGTGAGCCTCTGGAAAGCTCTTCCGTTACCACGCACATGCCAATGCTGTCTTCAGTGTCGTTCGGTTTCAGGCCACCAAATCGTTCCGGCACGCTCAAGCCAAAGACGCCCATGTTTTTTAACGGAACCAAGATTTCATCTGGAACAAGCAGGTCTTTGCGATGGATTTCTTCGGCGAGCGGTTTGACCACGTCATCAGAGAATTCGCGGAAGGTGTCGCGAATCATATTGCGCTCTGCGCCCATGTCGTCATCAAGGATACCGTTCGCAGCGAAGTGACGGCCGAGTTCGGTTATGAATTCGGTCGAAAGATAATCTTCAACCGATTCGATAGAAGGAATTTCTGCACGCGCTAATCCAAATGCCTTCGGCCGGGACGAAAGCTTTTGCGTAACGGATTGAACGGCGTCGGCGACAAAATAGGCGGCGACTGGCGCCAGACGAGGCTCAGCCTCAGCTTGATCTAAAATCACTTGACCAGCTAACACTTCGGCTCGACAAAACGCTAGGTCGTATAGTTGTATTTGTTCGCCATCTAAATCGCCTTCCAACGAGGCACAGGCCTTGGTCAACAATGTTTCCAATTGGTTCAACTGCGGCTTTAATTCGGTGATATTCATCGAGGGGATTACTTAATTTCTTCGAGTTGCAGAGACTTTAATATAGATGCAGCGACTAGCGTTAATTTTGTTTCCTGATATGTTGCTGCCTGTCGATTTTGTGAGGTGCGAATGGCGCGAGTAGGATAGGTGCCAAACGATTTTCGGGACGTTGAACTCGGGCAGTTGAACCCGGGCTCTCATTACCGACTTGGTGAAAGCCTATAGCCAACCTGCCTTGAACCGACACAAAATACCCAAAGCTTAATGCCGTAAAAATGAGCTCTGGCCCGATGTCAGACTTTCTCAGGGTTGGACATGCCCAGAAGGGGTCTAGAAGTTTGTCGCGAAAGCGCGGATGCCCTTAACACGGTAAGCACCTTGGCAGCTGAAAAATCGCGTGCAAGGAGATGAATGTAATCAGGGGTGTTGAATAGCTTTTCCTTTGGCAGGCGTTCTAGTTAAAGACTTTCCCGGAATACTCATTTCGCAATTTGGGTGGCGCGCTCGT
>DJYW01000163.1:17549-49483 GCA_002450255.1 Gammaproteobacteria bacterium UBA6968 | reverse complement strand
CCCCTTACAATGGAGTTATTTATGATTGAAGCGGTAACCGATTATTTCTTGCAACTGCAAAGCGCGATTTGCAAAGCACTAGAGCATGCGGATGGCGCAGCCGCTTTTTCTATAGAGCAAATTAAGCCGCCGAATGGAGGGCTGTCACAACCCCGAGTGCTCGCTGATGGTCGTCACATAGAAAAGGCGGCTGTGCAATACAGTCATTCCGTAGGCGCTGCCCTACCCCCAGCGGCGACGGCGCGCAACCCTCACCTCGCCGGACATGCGTTTCAAGCAGCCGCGATATCGCTCATTGTGCATCCGCAGAATCCACATGTACCGACGACCCATATGAACTTGCGTTTTTTCCTCGTTGAGGCTGACGAACCGCATTGGTATTTTGGCGGCGGCTATGATTTAACGCCATTCTATCCTGTACGCGAAGATGTGGTCGCATGGCATACAACGGCTAAAGCGGCGGCCGGGGAAGATTACGACGCGCTTAAACGCGCCTGCGATGAGTACTTTTTTTTACCGCATCGCAATGAGTGTCGTGGAGTCGGCGGCCTCTTTTTTGATGATTGGAGTCGCGGCGGATTTGCAGAGAGTTTCGCTTTCACGCGACGTATCGGGGATTCGTTTTTAGAGGCCTACCTACCGTTATTTGAAACGCGTAAGCACCAGCCGTTTAGCGATCATGAACGAGACTTTCAGTTGTATCGTCGCGGGCGTTACGCTGAATTTAATTTAGTGTTGGACCGCGGCACCCAATATGGACTGCAATCAGGGCGTCGTGTCGAATCTGTGTTGGCGTCTTTACCTCCATTGGTCAAGTGGGTGTACAACTTTCAGGCTCAAAGAGGTAGTCCAGAAGCTGACCTGACCGACTACTACTTATCCCCTCAAGATTGGCTCGCCCCTGTGGATAAGTCTGGGGATTGAATCGGGATAAGTGGGCAAATAATGTTACGATTCGAAACCTCTCGTATTAGCAAAAAATAATATATATATTTTTCATCGCTTTAGGGAGTATTTCGAGATTTTTTCTTGGTAATCGAATCAAGTGCTTGATCTGCCGACCTGTGAATAAATCCGACGTCCATTGATTTTTGCTCGACGGTATTCTGGTTACGATAAGCGTAGGCTGCCTCTGGCTTAGTCGACGATCGTCAATTTATCAATTACCGTCCCGACACCTCGAACCTCGGCTGCTATTTGCTTCGCCTTACCCCGCGCATACTCCGATGGCACCCGGCCACTTAACTCAACTTCGCCACGACTGACGCGTACTGCAATCTTGAGACCTTTGACTTCATTATCAGCGATTAGTTTCCGTTTAATGGTCGCTTGGATCTGAGTATCGTCGATTTTTTCGCCAAGGGTCCGAGACTCTCCATCGACATACGCTTGACACCCTTGCAGTGCAATTAACAGGGTGATTAGCCAAAAAGATTTAAAGAATCTGAACATTACTCTACTTCCTTTGCCTTGGTTTTGGAGCGCTTGTGCATGTGGCGCCACTAGCGTGTCTGATTAAGCATCTGCTGAGTCTCGCAAGAGGCGCATAGCATTATAGCGTATTGAACCGCGCAGATTATCACATCGATTTTTGGGCCCCCTCACTGTTCGTATTACACTCACGAAGCAACCATCTACAAAAAGAGGAAGGGCAGGCAATGCAGCCAGAGATCAGCGTAATCGCAGCCGGATTAAAATTCCCAGAGGGTCCGATCGCGATGCCAGACGGGAGTGTGGTGCTAGTTGAAATAGCGAAAGGGACGCTAAGTCGAGTGAGAGACGGCGAAGTCAGCGTAATCGCTGATCTTGGAGGCGGCCCCAACGGCGCTGCGATAGGTCCAGACGGATTTTGCTATGTCTGTAATAACGGTGGTTTTGAATGGATCACTCGGGGCGACAATCTTTTTCCGGGCGAACAACCTGCGGACTATTCTGGTGGTCGCATTGAAAAGGTCGACCTAACGAACGGCGGAATAGAAACGCTTTACACCGAGTGCGATGGTGTTCCTTTACGAGGTCCGAACGACATAGTTTTTGACAAAACTGGCGGTTTTTGGTTCACCGATCACGGCAAACTGAGACCTCGGGACAAAGACCGCACTGGGGTGTTCTATGCCCAACCCGACGGCTCGTCGATTACCGAAATGATTTTCCCTTTAGAAAGCCCTAATGGCATCGGTCTTTCTCCAGACGACACTGAACTTTATGTCGCTGAGACGCCTACTGGTCGCGTTTGGGCTTTCCCACTCGCTGCGCCAGGCCAACTGGAAGATGGTGGCCGCAAGCGCCGCCTGCTGAAGGATCGTGCCGGTCGTTTCATGTATGACTCGTTGGCGGTTGCCGCTGACGGCGGTGTTTGTGTCGCCACCCTGCTGGATGGAGGCATCACCACGCTGGATCCCAGCGGCGGCGCACCACAGTTTGTGGCAATGCCGGATCGGTTAACCACCAATATCTGTTTTGGTGGCGAGGACCTGAAGACTGCTTTCATCACCCTGTCATCAACGGGCAAACTGATTGCCATGAATTGGCCTGTCGCGGGCCTGCCGCTGCACTTTTTGAACAAGTAAAGGCGAACTAAAGCGGTATTGGCGCCGCACTTAGACGTGATCTGAATATTGGTGGCCATTAGACTCTGGCGTATTGCCGGAACCTCGAATACCATATCGCGCATAGCGAGTTGGAGTTATCTATGCGACGTCCCTTAGGATCGGCCAGTGCCGACGAAAATGAAGGCAAAATCAACCTGACCCCCATGCTCGACGTGGTATTCATCATGTTGATTTTCTTTATCGTGACCGCGACCTTCGTCAAGGAGACTGGGCTTGACGTTAACCAGCCTGATGAAGACAAGCCTAAAACGGTGGATCCCGATAAGAAAAGCATAGTGGTTCGCATCACCAACCGTGATCGCATCATTATCGCGAAACGGGATGTGGACTGGCGTTCTGTGCGGGCTAACATCGAACGCCTGCATGCAGAGAATCCCGAAGCACCGGTTATCATTCAGCCGCATCCAGATTCAACTACTGATGCAATGATCCACATCATGGATTCAGCCCGCTTAGCCGGTGTGTACAACGTTTCATTGGCAGCCGCTAACTGAGCACGCACACCTACCCCTCTTCTGGTCCAGCGGGCATGCCGGCGCCTGCGCGCTACGACCTTCGCAGCGATACCGTCACCCAACCCAGTGATGCCATGCGAGCGGCTATGGCCGCCGCTGATGTGGGCGATGATGTATACGGTGAAGATCCAACTATTAATCAGCTCGAAGCTTGTGTTGCGGAACGGCTTGGCAAAGACGCCGGTCTATTTGCACCCTCAGGCACGCAGTCGAACCTCATTGGCTTACTCACCCACTGCGGGCGCGGTGATGAATACATTGTCGGTCAGGCGGCGCATACCTATCGATATGAAGGCGGCGGTGCTGCAGTATTAGGTGGTATTCAACCCCAACCGGTCAGCATGGCTGAAGACGGCCATCTACCGCTAGACGAGGTTCGCGCGGTAATCAAACCGCTCGACGTTCATTTTGCTCGTTCCAAGCTGCTTTGCCTTGAAAACACTCATGCTGGTGTGCCCCTGCCGCTAGATTACTCAGCTTCCGCGCGCAAGTTATGCGACGAGACTGGACTCGGGCTGCATCTTGATGGCGCTCGATTGTTCAACGCGGCGACAGCGTACGCACAGACACCGGCGGAACTTGCAGAGCCGTTTGATACGGTCTCCGTGTGCTTGTCTAAAGGTCTCGGTGCACCGGTCGGAAGCGTGCTGGTTGGCTCCGCGGACTTTATCAATGAAGCGCGACGCTGGCGCAAAGTGCTCGGTGGCGGTATGCGCCAAGCCGGTATCCTTGCAGCAGCCGGCCTTTACGCGATAAATCACAATATCGAGCGTTTGGCAGTCGACCATGACCACGCGGCGCTGATAGCTGAGCAACTGCGTGCGATTTTTGGCGCAGACAAGATCCGTCAACGCACCAATATGATTCACCTCAACCTCGACGAGGCGCTTTATGCGGAGCTGTATCAGCACATGGGCAAGCGTGGTGTCAATGTGGCGAGGCCACGCTGGGTGTTTCACTTAGGTATTGATGAGGCTGGCGTCACCGCTATCAGCGAGGCCTTGACGAGTTTCTCCCCTGCGGCGTAGGCATTCTCCAGATTCATCCCGATTTTGGCCCGTTAGTGGTCTAGCGGCACCAAATAGCCTCTCAGCAAGATCTGGCCACAGCGACTAGCAACATTAGCCCGCAAAGCGATCTCAACCAGCCCGCCTGATGTAGGGTTAAATCGGTTGTTTTATATAAGTAGCACGAGGGAAACGATCGCTCCCGTAATGAGGGTGACGATGGTGCCGCTTATCAGGGAACGGGGAGCCAGGCGTAAGAATTCTGCGCGACGCTCGGGGATTAAGACGCTGAGCCCACCCAATAAAATGCCAACGCTACCAAAGTTGGCAAACCCGCATAGCGCAAAAATCAGGACGAGACGCGTATCGCTTGATAAGCCGTCTGCCAACTCTGCCAATTGGATGTAGGCGATCAGTTCATTCAAGACCAGTTTGATGCCCAACAATGAACCGGCAGTCTGTGCTTCTGCCCAAGGTATTCCGATGAGCCAGGCGACTGGCGCGAAGATCCATCCAAAGATTCGCTCTATTGATAATGGCATGTCGGCGAAATCGACCCAGCCGAGTAGCTGATTTGCGAGTGCGGTAAGACTGATTAGCACTAACAGCATGGCGCCAACGTTTAGCGCCAAGGTGACGCCAGTTTGTGTGCCTTGAAGCAAGGCATCGATAGTTGAAGCAAAACTCAAAGAGCTATGGTCACTGGCTTGAGTGATTGTTTCGGTCTCCGGAATCAGTGCACGAGCAACGTAGATGGCGCCGATCATATTGATGAGCGATGCGCTAATAATATGGCCAATGATGTCATCTGCGACGCCGCTCAAAACCTGCGTATACAGAACCATTACCGATCCTGCCACCGTCGACATGCCTAAGGTCATCAACGTATAGAACTCTGATCGGGTCAACTTTGCCAGGTAGGCTCTGATAACAGTGGGTGTTTCGATGGCACCGAGAAATAGGCTTGCCGCACCCGCTGTGCCAATCGCGCCACCAACGCCGAGCGACTTTTGTAGCAGCCAACCAATGCTTTTAACGATTACAGGCAGAATTCGCCAATGCCAAAATATTGCGACGAGAACAGTGAACACAACGATTTGCGGCAGTACTCGAAACGCAAACAGGAACATCGCGCTACCATCCGTGACATCGAATGGTGGTTCGCCGCCGCCTAGGAAGCCGAAAATAAAAGTACCGCCAGCACGCGTAGCGGCTTCGATTGCGTAGACGATTTCATTAAGCCCGGATAACAGTTGAGCGATCCAACTCAACTTAAGCATAGCTAACGCCATAACGATCTGAACACTTAAGCCAATCGCGATCATGCGCCACGGCATTTCGCTGCGACGTTCACTCAACAACCAACAGAAGCCAATCAGCACGAGAATTCCGATGCCGCTTTGCATAATTCTAAAATCCAAAAATGACTAGTATTTCGTCGCCTACATAGCTCCAATGACCAACACCATCGTGCACTGCTTCAATCGCTTTATTGTTGCCGATATAACGAATCGTAAAAAGGTTATTGCGCCATTCGAGGTCGATCTCCGCTTCCAGAAAACTGACGTACTCGCCAACAATAGGCGAGATCGCCTTGAACCCCGCTTCTTTTGCTGCAAATGCGACTGTCGCGGCGGAGTCAGGCAGTCCGCGTAAGCGATGTCGTTCTTTTGCTGTAAACAGCCGTGGTTGCAGCGCTTCGGTAATCCGTCCCGGCGTTTCGATATCGACGCCCAGGGCTTGTAGGGAAGTCGTAGCCACAGCGGCCGCGTAGGTCTTGGAATGGCTGATGCTGCCAACCAACCCAGCAGGCCAAATCGGCAATCGGCCGTTTTGTAGTATTGGTTTGGGGGTTAGCGCCAAACACTGCTGAACGTGTTTTGCGACATAGCGGCCGCTGCTAAATGAGGTCAGGCGCGTGCCATGCATATTGTCCATCAAGGCACTTTCGGATCGGGTTAGCCATTGGCCGCGATCCTGTAAGCGGTCAACAGCGAGTGCCGTGTTAGGGAATCTGAGCAGGCCCTGCAGGTATCCGGCCGCAACCAAATTTTTAGCACCGGCATCGCACACGGCCGTAGCGGATATATTGGAAGAGCCGTTTGCATCCTGGGTGAACCATTGCGCAACGCTTGGCATTGAAGAAGTAATAGAGGTCACGTAACACGAACCCTGTAGCTGAGCTTTCGCATGGATTTCATTGAAGCATATCTGTACCGCCCCTGATATGGTCTCGCGCCACGTGACCAAAAATTGCTCAGCGTTGCTGTAATGGGCTGCTTCGACCGTCTCAAGTCAAAGCGGTTCTACCTCCGCAGTTGTTTACCGTTAAAGATGCCCTGCTCCTTCCCCGAGGTTGGCTAAAAACGTACTATGCCGCGGCTATAACCGGGGAAGGTAGTTTCAGATCGTGATCAATCAGCAGCTTCGGCCAGGGAAAGTTATTTTGCTAAACGGTTGTTCGAGTGCCGGCAAGACCACGCTCGCGAAAAAATTGCAGCAAATGCTCCCTGAACCCTACCAGCATATTTCTTTGGATCAATTTCGCGACGGACTACCGGACCGAGTTCGAGGACTAAATTCACCTGCTGGCAGCCCTGGTGCCTATGGCCTCAATGTTGTGCCCGCGCAGATAGACGGAGCCTGGACAACTGCGATTCAATTTGGCCCACATGGCGACCGAATTCTGGCAGGTATGCGCCGCGCAATAGCCAGTCTGAGTGAGTTGGGCTGTGGAGTCATCGCTGACGACTTGCTCTTTAAACGGTCCTATCTAGAAGACTATGCCAGGGTATTAGCGCCAGAAACCACATGGTTCGTCGGCGTGCGAGTGAGTCTGGAAATAGCACAACAGCGCGAAACCCTACGCCCTGGCCGGTTTCCAGGAACCGCAACCAACCATTTTGATCTTGTGCATAGCCATGGCGTTCCCTACGATCTGGAAGTGGATACAAGTTTGCTAACGCCAAGGGCCGTCGCGCAACGTATTATTGAACGACTGCAAACGTCCCCTAGCGCTCTGGCGGGTATGCAAAAGACTCTGCAAACTCGACACTGAAGAGCTCGGCGGCGCGAGTGCCGAGCGCTCGTTCTTCAGTAATGAAGGCGCGTTGATTATTGAAAGCGTCGAAAGCGATTGCTTCGCGTTGCCCCTTCGATGGTAGCAACAGTCGTCGCAAAGTTTTTTGCGGGGCACTGACTTCAAAAAGATAGGCGTCTTTTAAGGTCGTGACTAATAAGCGACCTCCTTGATAATCCATGCCAGTTGGCATTCCCATAAATGCAGCTAGTCCCCCATATTTCGCAAAGTCGGGTGAAGTTGATCGGTTGATGCCCGCTATCTCAGCGATCTTCTTCGCGACGACGATCTCTGTCGATTCCGTTAGCAAAGGGACTTCGTAAAGTTCATTGGGATAAATGCGTTTAGTCATCATGAGTATTCTCGCCGGAGAACTTGTGGTGTCGACGGCGACGGCTTCGCAATCGCGGGGTCCATCCGGATACCTCACTTGCACTTGCCAGGATACGGGCAGGGTGGTGACTGGCTGATTCAGATCTGGTTCCGCGACGACTGTAAGCGTTACTTTTTCTCGGATCGCTAAATTATCACCGACGTCCGCGAGCAACAGATAAGACCGGTTTGCATAATTGAAAACATCCATCGCTTCCCAGTCAGTCGGCGTCTGCATAGCAACCGGCCAGGTACTGTGCGGCTTGCCAGTTTCAGTGAAAGCGAATATTTCGGCTGGACTGCCACTGTCGTTTAATGACCAAAGTATGCCTTTGTTTTTGCGACTTGAAGCCAAACCGCTAGATTCGTTGAGCGCTTCAGTTTCAAGAGTGCCCTGCCAAGCAACACGTGTCGGCAACAACGGCGGATGTTGAGACACCACTGTTCTGATTGTCTGATTGATGCCCGTTACGTAAACAAGCGGGCTGTAACCAAAATACCAGTCGAAAGAAAGAACCCCGAAGGTCAAAAGTAGCACGCATCGGACTGAGTATCGCAGCAAGCGAGCGAACCATCCTCGTACTATTCGCCTATTTTTCTGTTCCGTGCTTTGCATGATCTTCCGCACTGAGTTTAGGTCCAAAGTGTACCTGTCTTTGCCTTGCTGCGTGTCAGAGTAAAGCGCGGCGACTAGATTCTGACTGGCAGTTGGCACACTATTGAAGACAACATTAATCCTGCCTTTTACTAATAACCCGAGGCGCTATGTCAAACCCCTCAGAACCTCAGACTAAGCAATTGTCAGAATTGCTCGAAGCCGCTAACAAAATTGTATTCTTCACGGGAGCAGGTATCAGCACCGAGTCGGGCATTCCCGACTTCCGCAGTCCCGGCACCGGACTTTGGAATAAAATTCAGCCTATCCAGTTCCAAGATTTTATTGCCTCTGAAGACGCTCGACGAGAGTCATGGCGGCGGAAGTTCGCTGGCGACGACAAAATGCTGGCGGCGGAGCCGAACGAAGGCCACTACGCTGTCGCCCGCCTAATTGCCGCCGGTAAGTCTTTGGGTGTGATTACCCAAAATGTCGACAACTTGCATCAGCAGTCTGGGATTGATGATGCACAGATTATTGAGCTGCACGGTAATGCGACATACGCAAAATGTTTGCATTGCGAGCGGCGCTATGCACTGGAACCGTTTCGCCAGCCCTTTTTGGAAAGCGGCCAACTCCCAGCCTGCAGCCATTGCAACGGCATCGTTAAAACGGCAACAATTTCCTTTGGCCAAGCGATGCCCGAATTGGAAATGCAGCGTGCCGGCGAGTGGACCAATGCGACGGATTTAATGATCGTGCTCGGATCAAGCTTGACCGTTTACCCTGCCGCCGCATTTCCAGAATACGCAAAGCAAATCGGCGCTAAGCTGGTGATTATCAACCAGCAGCCGACCAGCTTAGACGCCAGTGCGGACCTGGTTATTCATGCAGGCATCGGTGTGACGCTTGCTGCAGCGCTTAAATCGGTTACGCTTGCGACGCACTAGACTGAAGCGGCGACGATATGGATAGCACTGCTATTAAAAATGCTGACGAACGAGCTCTGCTTAAAGAGCATCACGTCTCCTCGAGCTTTGCCCGGCTCTGCCGTGAAACGTTTACTCACAACAAGGACCGCGATTGCACCTACGCTTCCATCCTAAAGTCTCTTATAAGCGGCGAGTTACCCGAAGGCTTGTCATTGTTTAATGGTCGCTATTTCAACATTCGCGACTTCGGCACTTTGGGGTATGCGATGCAGAGCGCGGCTAATTTATCCCAAGCTGCCCAACTTGCTATGCGCTATTACCACACCGCCGAACCATTGCTGGGTATTAGGCTGCGCATAGAAACAGATGGCGTTTATTTTGTGATGAGTAACGATTATCAATTGTCAGACATCGCCTATCGCCTGGTTATTGAGGAAATCCTGTCGCTCTTTCCTGCTTTGCTGCGATCGCTAACAGGGCAAACAATTGAACCCATCCTGATTCGGCTCACTTTTGCTCGACCAAGCTATGCTGCACTTTATAGGGAAAGTTTGGGACATGCGCCTGAGTTTGCTTGCGAAGAGTCCTGTTACGGCATTCCAAAACATGCGCTGGATTTGGAACTACAAAACAGCGATGCAAGCACGTTTGCGTTGTTGGATGCTCGCTGTCAGGAATTGCTGCAAATTATGGCTGGACAGCAAAGCCTGGCTAATCGTATTCGAGGTCTGTTTTTGCAGCGATTCCTGGCGCATTACACTGCTAAAGGGGCATGCCGAAGTTTGAATATGAGCGAACGTTCGATGCGACGCAAACTCTTGCAAGAAGGCGTTTCGTTTCGCGAGCTGCTGGAGGATGTGCGGTCGCGTCTGGCCAAAGATTATTTGTGTTCAACGCGCCTTTCGTCGCAAGAGATTGCTGAACTTTTGGGTTATTCCGAGACTGCAAACTTTCGCCGCGCGTTTAAGCGTTGGACCAAGCGCTCCCCTGAACAATATAGAAATAGCGACGCAAGTATGCGCAATGAGTCGGCATGCAGAACAGTTCATAAGTCAATCGTTGAATAGCGAAAGCCAACTCCCCTCTGCTAACGAGCTTGAACAGATCGTGCGACGCTGCATGCCTGCATGGCATGCGTGCCGCTTTTCCGGCTTCGAGTTTATGCCCGGCGGCTACAGCAATTTGAATTTTCGTTTCATCCGCCACGCAGACGATGAGGCTGCTTCATTTATTCTGCGTCAGCCGCCGCTTGCGGCCAAACAGGTTGATCGCGTATTCGAACGCAATTGGTATGCCGCACTACCCGATAGGGTAACTGTAAAACCGGTTTACTTTAATGTGCAGACCGGCGTGATGATCACCGAGTTCGTCGACGCACCATTGCTGGTAGACGTTTTTAGCGACTGCTTTAATTCTCGTGACTTGGTGCACTACATCAAGAAATTACATAGCCAACTGCCAACAACTGAACGGCGCTTCGACCCGCTCGCGCAAGCAAAGCATTTTGTCGACGAAGCCCCGATTGCGCTACCGACCGGTCTGCGAATGGATGCCACACAGTCCTTGCATCGCACTTGTCATAACGATTTGAATCCTTGGAATGTGCTTGTTGCGGAAGGCGGTTGGCTCACCATAGATTGGGAGCAGGTCGGACAAAATGATCCCATTTTCGATTTGGTGACCTTGCATCAAGGTCTTTTTTGTCCGCCAGACGAACTGAATGAAGTGGCGAAACTGTTTTTACCCAACTGTGACGATGCGAGGCTGGAGACGGCCTATCGAGCTTTTTGGCTGAGGGAATGGGCCTGGGCCAAACAACAACTCGTGCTGGGTAACGAACGTAGCGAGATAGCGGAACAAGTCGAAGTCGCGTATGAACGTCTGCAAGCATTGAGGGACTAGAGCCGATTAGCCAGTTATGTGCCGGTATCGAATCGTGACTCCAACGCGGCTTTTGCGGCGGTTAGTATGGGGCAGCGATCAATCACCGCTACAAGCAAAAGATTAAAGCGGAGTCGCAGACACACCAGAAAAGACTCAACTCTTGAGCCACGGCTCTATATGAGATAACGCAGCTGCAAAGCGCGCCTCCGCTAGGCCGGCAACCGGCGCCCAGGATAGCCGCCGATTCACACAATCCCGATAATACAAATCAAAGAGCCGATCACGGTCGTCCGGGTTTTCTCTTAGAGCATCCGCCTCCCACGGTAAGTCTGGCTTACATAACAAATACATTCTTCGTGGCGCGTTAGCATAGCGTTGTACGAGCGAGTCCGGTGCCGGCCCAAATTTTTCCTGCCACCAGATGTATAGGGTTTGCCAATCTGTATCCAATATACCGTGTTCATCCAAATCTGCCTCAGAAGCGGCCTGCTGCTCCGCAAGGGTTAGCAGGTCTCCCGGGCCATAGCGACTTTTGCCGGTTAAGTATTCTCTGGCGAGTTCCGGTAACAAAGGCCAATCAAAATACTCAGCAAGCTGATTCGCGAGGGTCGTCTTGCCAGATGATTCTGGCCCGGTAACGACAACGATCACGCTGGCTCTCGCAAGTGCTTTCGCCAGGCGCGCCAGCCCAGTACAGCCAATACGAGATACACAAAGAATAAGAAAGCATAGAAATAAAGGCCTTTATATGAGTAGAGGCCTATTTGGATCACGTCGATAATGAACCACGCAACCCAGCTACTCAGATACTTTTGCGCTGTCATCCACATCGCAACGAAACTTGCGAAGGTAGTGAGGCTATCGAGATAAGCCAGATCCGCTGCAGAATAATTATCAAACAGCCAACCCATTGCTAGCGCGCCAACTAGAGTCACAGCCAATAGCTGCCAAACAAGTAAAGGAGATGTCGTCGCAACCGTTAGTTGATCTGCCTCGCGTCGCTCGCCGCCACCGTAAAGCCAGAAGTACCACCCGTAGGCATTCATTGCGATGTATGCCAAATTCAAGACGACGTCGGCGTATAGGTTGACTTGCGCCAGGACGACCACTGCGGTGATGGAGTACGTTATACCCAGCGGGAAAGTCAGCACATTCTCTTTGATCAGCAACCAGACGCACCAGATACCAATTACCGTGCTGAGGGCTTCCAGCCAATTGTTAATCAAAAATTCGAACATATGACTCCACTTGAACCATGCTTAGGCCACTGCGGCGCGTTATCTTTCAGTGATTTTTTTTCGCAGCCGCCAAGCATAAGATGACTGATCCGCTTTGCAATACTCGACTGTTTTACTTTAGTCGTGTGAAGTTGTGAACCTAGCAGCTGTTTTCGGCCAACTAACTATCCATGCCAAGCATTACGAGTAACTTGCCTACGCTGGGAAACTGGCTACGTTGGTGGACTTTTAATGGCACGGCTTATGTTGTGCACTAGGACTCAATGCAAAGCTTCGCGCGGACGGCGGCATATGAAGGCGTAAGGAAAAGTGGTTAGACTGTGCCCACCCCGGCGTCGAGAAGAAATCTGCGCAGGAGAATAGGAGAAAGTCAGTGCCGAAACACATAGCCATCGTCGAAGACGATCCCGATCAACGCCAAAACTATAGCGACGCTATAACCAAAAAAGGTTATCACGTTGATGCATATGGCAGTCGCGAGGAAGCGCTTGCAGGCCTGGCAGAGAGTGTTCCAGAGCTGGTTATACTGGACATCATTTTGGGTGATGAAGTCGATGCAGGTTTTCAGATTTGCCGAGAATTATTGATTCAGTCGCCAACCCTACCCGTCATCTTCCTGACTGAGCGGATCGATGAAATCGATAAAATTTCTGGGCTGCGCCTTGGCGCCTGGGATTATCTGCCTAAACCTATCTCTTTGGACTATCTAGCTGAGCGCATCTCGTCGTTGCTACGAATTAATGAAGCGCGTAGCAGTACGGCTAGCGAGCGTTCAGGCAGTACGCGCAGCGTTGGCCATCTAAAGCTAGATCAGGATGCGCTGCTGGTCTCCTGGCGGGGCGAGCGGATTGACTTATCCGGCACCGAATTCCGTATGCTCGCTAAGTTGGTGCGAGCGCCAGGCCACGCGGTCAGCTACGAAACGTTGATGAATGCCACCATGCAGAGCCTCGTGACTAACAATACGATTAATACGCACATGCGGAATATCCGTAAAAAATTCGAAAAAATAGACGACCAGTTTAGCTGTATCAAAAGTGAGTATGGCTTTGGCTATCGTTGGGCGCAGGAATAATCCGCTAGCCTTATGCGTTTGGGTACAACATTTCAGGGGCCTCGCCTTGGCACTAAACTGGCTCTTATGGGCCTGTGTCTGTTGGTTGTGCCTTGGTTCAGTTATCAGCAACTGGTCGAGACAGAGCGTGTTCTCATTCAAGGACAAAGCCAGGCGCAGTCACTGACTGCAGCGGGGATCGCCACACTGTTTAATGGGCGTGAGGATTTGTTTAACGACTTGCCGCTTACCCTACCGGACTTTACCCCGCTATTTGCTCAGCCACTTTCATCCACAATTCGCCTCGACGGCGACGCGACGGATTGGGGCGGTGAGCTGAGTGATCGCTACCTTGAGTTTGGCACCACCAGCGGTGTAGCCGATGGCGATATGCGTATTTTGTTGGGTGAGCGCGCTGACTATCTTTACGGGCATATGCAGATCCGCGATGATCGCATTGTGTTTCGAGACTCTGATTATTTGCGCTTAGATAATGCTGATCACATTCGGCTTAATTTTATTCGCAATGATGGTGTTGACGGCAGAGTCAGTCTGGTGTTTCAGGAGCCTGATGTGGTGATCGGGTTCAGCATGGACGAGCAATGGCGCTATGCCGCAACTGGGAGCGCAGACAATCGCGTTCAGGGTTATCTTAAAATCGTTCCCGAAACTCAGGAACTGTTTCTCGAGTTCCGTTTTCCATTAGCGTTGTTGGGGTCGACAAGATATTTTGGCATCAGCTTCGTCGATGTCGATGACCCCGTTTCAAGACAAATCGTGAGACAAACGCGGACCTTACCCAAGACGGATAAGGAGGGTTTCAATCTGGTTGTACTGAGCACACCGGAGGTACGCAATATCGTCGAAGGGCTGGGTTATGCCGGTGCTCGAATCACCGTAATCGACAAACAGCAGCGTGTTCGAGCTGAGGCTGGCGATGTGCGCGAATCGGCAGCATTGGTCGAGGCTGCAGACAGTTCGTTAGCCAAGCTGGCTACAGACGCTTTCAGATTTATCCGGCCATACTTGCACCGCCTAGTGTTTGGCGAACCCTTCAATGAAAGCGGTTTGGGCAACGTCAACCGCCGTTCACCCAGTGCCGAGTCTGCTGTGCTCCGAAGTTTAGAGGGCGAATCCGTTACCTTTACAAAACAAGTAGGTAATGAACCGGAAACCATCATTGCGGCGCATCCGATTGTCGCGAAAGACTCGGTCATCGGGACGGTTCTAGTCGAGCAGAATATCGACGATATCCTAAAATTTCAGCGCACCTCTTTGGAACAGGTTTTATTGCTGTCCATAGGTAGTCTTCTGGCGATCTTCATTGCCCTGCTTGCGTTTGCGGGTCGACTCGCCTGGCGTATTCGCCGTCTCCGCCGAGAAGCGACGAGTGCTATCGACTCTTACGGCCGGCTGCGGCAGACCACGCTGACCAACGAAGTTGCCGCTGGCGACGAGATTGGTGATCTTGCTCGCAGCGTTTCGAATATGTTGGAGAAGCTG
The DNA here is from genome assembly GCA_002450255.1 of Gammaproteobacteria bacterium UBA6968. Taxonomy (GTDB): domain Bacteria; phylum Pseudomonadota; class Gammaproteobacteria; order Pseudomonadales; family Azotimanducaceae; genus UBA4421. The sequence continues at coordinate 34,692 of DJYW01000163.1, read as the reverse complement.
CAGCAACATAATTCATTTCTGGAAAATATGCCGCGCACACTCAGGCACGAGATAAACAATCCCCTCAACACGCTGAGTACCTCTTTGCAAAATCTTGCACAGGTGCATCCGGACGTTGAACAAAGCAAATATTTGGCGAGCGCGCAGCGCGGCGTAATGCGTATCGGCGCGATCGTACAAAATCTGGCGGACGCCGCGAATCTCGAAGAAGCCCTGCAAAGCGATGAGTTGGAACCGGTTGATCTTGACATTCTGCTGAGAAATTACGTTAGCAACAGCATGGCAGCCCACAAAAATGTCGAGATCGTTTATCAGGGTACCGAGTTACCAGCGATGGCAATGCTCGCCGATTTTCGTATCGAACAATTGATGGATAAAATCATCGATAATGCGGTGGGATTTCATCGCTCGAATACGCCGATAAGGGTGCAACTGGATCGATTTCAGGATGTGTTGCAAATTGCGGTGGCAAACCGAGGCCCGACCCTGCCAGACGGTGAGCAGCAGAATATCTTTAATTCGATGGTAAGCAATCGCAGTCAGGACAACCGGCTGCACTTTGGCCTTGGGCTATATGTAGTGAGGGTGATTGCCGAGTATCACGGCGGCCAAGTTAAAGCGCTGAATCTAAAAGATCTGTCAGGCGTGGTGTTCATTGTTCAGCTGCCCATCCTCGCCGATGTGGATGAGTCGAATCAACGCCCGATCTACGCATCTTGACGGTACAGCAAAGTAGACTCGGTCTAGCTTAACTCTAAAGGCGTCTGGTTTTTTGATTGAGCTGCTGAGCCTAAAAAGAGGCCTCGTTGTTAACTCGTTCGAGCGTAATCTCCCTCCAAGCTGACCGCACCGCTGGTGGCAAGAGTGCCCTTCTCGACCAGATAAGCGATTGAGGCGAGCACGCTGCGTGCAGCGGCGGGATACATGAACTCCGGGGTGTCACGATACATCAGCGGCACCATGTCGTGGATACGCCCGACGCCTTCATCGATGCAGTTAAGAATCTGCTGTTCGCGCTCAATTCTATGCTGAATAAACGCTTCCACGTGCGGCTTGGGTGCATCGATAGCCGGGCCATGAGTTGGCCAATAAATCTCGTCATCGCGGGCTAACAACAGCTCTAAACTCTGCATGTATTGACCCATATCCCCATCCGGGGGAGAAACAATACTGGTCGACCAACCCATGACATGATCGCCGGTAAACAAGGCCTTCGCCTCGCGCAGCTGAAAACAAATATGGTTAGAAGTGTGGCCTGGGGTATAGACGCATTCGACACTCCAATTTGTCCCGTCTAAAACATCGCCATGTCTGATCTCGCAATCCGGCGTAAAATCCATGTCCCCGCCCTCTTCAACGACGACACCGGATTCCATTTTGCCGGCGCCATGAGGGCCGTAGGCGTAGGTCTTTGCGCCGGTCAATGCTTTGAGTCTTCGCGACCCTGGTGAGTGATCCATATGAGTGTGGGTAATCAATATATGACTAACTGTTTCTGCGCCCAACCCAGCCATTATGGCATCGATGTGGGCGGCATCGTCCGGGCCGGGGTCGATCACTGCGACCGAGCCGGTGCCGAGGATATAAGTCCCAGTACCGTGAAAGGTGAAGGGGCTAGGATTGTTCGCGATTACGCGCCGAATACCGGGCCCAATTTGCTCAATTTTTCCATAGTCGAAAGACAATTTGCGGCGATATGGAATTTCAACAGGCATAGTTTTCCCCGACGGAGTTTTGGACGACTTGCGTCGCCGCGAAGTTTTTTGTTGCGGCCAAATGTAAACCCAAACGCAAATTATGCAAGATCGACCGCCTAAACTATTGCCTATTTAACGGGACTTGCTGGATTCGTATCGTTCCACTCTTCACGCAGCCTTACCCATTGCGTCTCTTCGGGCAAGATGGCTAGTGCAAGATCCAAATAGCGCCGCGCACCATCATAAATTTCTACTTTCCTGGCTTCGCGCGCAACCGCTACCAGCCGTGCAGCGATGCGGCGCATGAGCCGCTGCGCGTCGCTATTACTGGGTTCGAGTTGTAGCACACGGCGCAACAGCGCGACGGCATTATTGTTGGCCGGTGCGGTCAGATAACCTTGGGCGATCAATTCTTGCGCGCTCGCTAGAGTGGTTCGCACCTCTTCCTGCCGGTCTTGCTCAGCATCAATGCGACTGCGCATGTCGGCTAGAAAATCTGTAGCCAGGCTGGCGTTGTTTGCCAGTACATAAAGTTGTTCTGCGTTGCCGACGTCTGCTTCGGCTAACGCGTTGATCAGTCGGCTCATAACACTCGCTTTCACTTCATTTAGCCCTTGCAATGCAATCGCGTTGTCCGGATCAGTAGCTAACACGCGTTGATACAACTCTGCCGCGTTTTCGCCACGTGGACTCAACAGTTGGTCCTCGCTGCGATAGCGGCTTGCCTGCAGTAACAGCTGATCGATGGCAGCCTGGACGTTCGCGGCCTCAGATATAAGCAGCCGCACGTCATCCAACGCCTTGTTTTGATTGTCGGCGGCGGCCGCTCGTTCCAACAGATTGATGGCGTCGTTGACAAGACCGTCCTCAACTGCAGTTGTCGCCAAGCCAACATAGTGGTCACTCAAAGTTGCCAAACCCTGCTGCGCACCAGCGTGATTCGGCGCAATTCGCAATACTTCCTGGAAAGCTTGTATGGCGGCGGTCGCAATAGCGGGATTAGATAACCCGTAACTGTCGAGCAATGTCTGGGTGTTTGCCATCAAGCGCTCGGCACGCTGCAAACTCTGCAATTGCAGCGATAACACCTGAAAATCGGAGTCATTCGGGAATAGATCAATCGCTTCCGCTAAGCGTATTTCGGCGCTCGCTAAGGTGTTGGTTTTCAGATCTTGTCCAATTTGCGTCTTCCACTCGCTGACCAGAGTCAGCATCGCCTCTTGGGCCGATCTAAAGTTTGGATCTATCGCTAAAACCCTCTGATATCCGGCATATACCGCCTCAAGGCTCTGATTCGCGTCCTGAGCAATCGATTGTGCCTCACGCCAGGCCGCGGTAAGCGCCGGGTCTTCTGTTAACCCCAAATCTGTAGCAAGCGCGCCAAGCGGTAAATAATCTCTGCGCGCGCCTTCATAAAGTAGTCCAGCAAAACCCAATACTAATATCAGCAGCAGGCTGCGCCGCGTCCATTTTTGTCGGTTCAGCCGCTGGGAACGACGCAAACTGCCTTTCGATTGTTCTAATAAACTGACGAATTGATCGCTCACGCCAAGAATTTCATCTTTAGCTATTGCGGCGGACCTTAAAGTATAAGCGGGATCTGAGACTTCACTTGAGCTCACCCCCGAGGCAGCATCAGCACCTGGCTTAGCCGCCAGGTTGGTAGCGGCGCCATTGTTGGGAACGTGGGTTGATTTTTTCTCAATCCGACGCGCAAAAACTGTTTCGCTTGCCGTTGCCTTTTTACTCGTAGCGCGTCTTTGCGCAAGTGCATCAGCAAACTCATCGAGAACGTCTCTGACCTCGGCCGCAGAGGCTGGTCGGGACGCGGGTTTTTTGGCGAGCAGTTTATCGAGCAAAGGCTGTAAAAAATTGACGTGCACCGGCAGCCGTGGCGGCGAATTCTGGCTGTGCATACGAATCAGGTCACCGGCCTGCTGCGCAGAGAAAGGCCGTCTGCCAGTTAGGCACTCGAACAAGACGATGCCTAAGCTATATAGGTCTGAGCTGAAATCCACCGGTTGATGGTTGAGTAACTCGGGTGCGGCATATGCCATTTCGTCTAGACTCAGCGGCGGATGCACAGTTGCCAGCGCGTGTTCGGTTATTCCCTGGGTTCGTGTTACGTCGGCGGCATGCGTTGCGTCCGCGTGAGCGGTGCCTGTTTGGATCGCATAGCTCAGGCGCATCAAGAGCGGCTCGGCTTTGGTGCGAAAACCGATATTTTCCGGTTGAATTCGCGCGTGCACGTAACCGGTTTGGTGGAGCGCGTTCAGTGCACTAAAAACCTGACTGAATAGGCTAACTAGGCGCTGCAGGGAAATGCCTTGCTCTAGACGGTCGCGTAAATGGCCCAGACGCAAATACTCCGAGATCAAAAAAGAGGCCGCACCGTCGTGCTTGAACTCGTGTAGCTGCGCCGCACCTTTGCCGCCGAGATGGTTGAGCAACTCGGCTTCCTTTGCCAGTACCGCGACGGCGGCGGCGTGTGCCGACGGCTTACCGGATGTGCTAATCCACTTTGCAAGCAAGTTGCCTGAGATAGGCTCGTCGGCGCTTAATGTTGCGGGAATTGCTTGCTGGGGAGATCGGTTGCGAACTCTGGCGATACGGAAATTTTGATCTTCGTGAAGGTGCTCAAGAAGCTGGTAATGGAAGGACGTGAAAGGCAACTCATCGGCCACTGTCTTGCGTCCCAGTGGTATCGGCTGCGGGCAGTTGCAGCGCTTCGCCGCTGACATACCGACCGATAACGAAATAACCCTCAGGGATAACCATACTGCCATCCAAACTGATCGCCGGCCCCACCCCGTGTGCCAAACCGTCTACACAGGTAGTCGCATTGAACATCCAATTACGCTGCAGATAGCGCAATGCACAGTTGCTCTTAGCGACTAATGGGTTGCTGTCGCGTAGCACCCCGCTTTGCCAGCGCTGGACCAACATCTGTCCATCGGGCTGCTCTTTAATGCCCCAGCCGTGCTGCAGATTGGCGCGAAACTGACCACGATAAAGCGTGCCGTCGCGCCAATAGAAGCGTCCTAGCCCTGATTGCTGGTCAGCGTCAAAGTCACCAACGTAGCGGTTGCCGTTTGGCCACAGCATTTGCCCATAGCCAGATCTTATCCCCATGACAAATTGGCCTTGGTAAACCCGCCCATCCCGATACCGGTATTCGCCTTCGCCATGCAGATTATTGGCCAGGAAGCCACCTCGATACGAAGCGCCACCAGACCAGAAAAACTGCCCCTCACCTGTGCGTTCGCCGCGCACAAATTGGCCACTGAAACGGTCGCCGTTGGCCCAGCTGAAAACCCCCGAGCCATGCAATTCATTGGTGTTGAAAACGCCTTCGTAGGTGTCTCCATTTGGCCAACTTAAAACACCCTGGCCCTGGCGATAGCCGTCAATAAATTGGCCCTTGTAAACACGGCCATCAGTCCAGTAATAGGTGCCACTACCGTGCGGTTTATCTGCAAGAAAATCGCCTTCATAGACATCCCCCCCGGCCCACTCATAGCGGCCGAGTCCGGATATCTTGCCGTCCACTACTTCGCCGATATAGCGATCGCCGTTTTCCAACCGGACGGTTGCCGCACTAGCTGGCTGTAGCCAAAAGACCAGCAGCAAACTTTGCATCAATATGGCGATGGCTCTAGGGCTCATGATCGGCAAGATTTGTGGTCGTTGTTTTTGCCGCAGGTGACCAGACATTACGGCCCGCACCGGTTAAGGTAGCCGGCAACCATGAGGAGCTGACTTCGCATCGTGGATCTATTCGTTTTCATATTGGCTTGCGTGTTCATTGGTATCGGCAGCGGGTTTCTCGGTGGCCTATTGGGAATAGGCGGCGGCGTTGTCATCGTTCCGGCGTTGTTGTTAATTTACGCACAAACTGGGCTGGTTGCACCTGCGCAGGCCCCGTTTGTTGCGGTCGCCACATCGCTTTCCTGTATTGTTTTTACCTCTGCCTCTGCCGCCTGGAGTCAGTATCGAGCTGGCCGTATCGAGTGGCCGATCATACCGCGTTTTTTACCGGCGCTCCTGGCGGGCGCGTGGTTGGCTGGCTACCTGGGACCCTACATTCCAGTAGACTTATTTCGCATCGGATTTGCGGCATTTATCACCTTAGTTGGAATCATTATGGTCTGCGCTTGGCAGCCGCAGCCGCGCGCGCAATTGCCCGGCTTGCCGATGAGCTCTGTGCTTGGTGGGGGCGCGGGCATTGGTGCTGGCTTGGCTGGCATTGCAGGCGGCAACATTATTGTGCCGCTGTTAACGGCGCTCAGCGTACCTGCACATCGCGCGACGGCAACGGCAAGCGCCATGGGTGTTCCAATCGCGGCATTGAGCGCGGTGAGCTATTTCGTTAATGCGCCGGAACACACCATTCCGTACCTGATCGGGTGGATTGATCGCCGGGCGCTGTTACCCATCATCGCCGCGGCGGTTATCACCGCGCCCTTGGGTGTCCGGTTTGCGCAAAAGGTCCCGGCACAGCGCTTAAAACGAATCTTTGGCGGCCTTCTCCTGATGGTTGCGGTAAGGCTGTTGTTAGACTGACCTGATCTCGCAACACTGTCGCGTTGGTTTGTGCTCTGCTCAGGCCCGCTGCCTGTTTCTTTTGCGGCTTAACTGTATCGCCTAAACCATTTACCGTTGGCTGAGTTTTTTTAACAACTAATGTGCAAAACGGGTTCGCTAACTGTATGCACTTGGGTAGCTTAGTCGATAGACCTAACGCCGTGTGGGCTATCCATTCAGCGCGATAGCGCCCTTACTTGGATGGCTTCGGTTGGCTCGTCTGCCAATACATCAGAGATCACGACAACTTTTTCGCTGCGATCAAACCCCATTTTATCGCGCAGCATTTCCAACGCCCTCTGCAGAGTTTTTTCAGGTTCGTTACTAAACGCTATACGATATGCCGTGACCGCACGATTTAATGCCAGGCGTCGTCGGGTTTGGCTGTTGTTGGAAAAGGCGAAAATGGGTACCCGCAAAGGTCGCGCGCTGGTTACATGATCTGCGGTAACGCCGCGTCGCGTGATCACAACAATGCCACATGCATCAAGTGACTCGGCTAACGCTACGGCGTGTACAGCAACATGCTGCTTGATCGAAGCCAATTCTAACTCGTTCTCATAACCCAGGCCCGGGAAGCGCTCCGATTTTTGCGCAATGTCATGCAGGTGTTCTACGCAACGTATCGGATATTGGCCAACGCTGGTTTCTCCGGACAGCATGACGGCATCCACCCCCTCATACACGGCGTTAGCAACGTCGGTGACTTCGGCTCGCGTCGGTATAGGATTGTCGATCATCGATTCGAGTAAGTGAGTCGCGACAATGCAGCGTTTGCCGGCTTTTGCGCAGGCATGGACGATGCGTCGTTGTATGTTAGGCAAATCCGCCAAATCGGTTTCAATGCCGAGATCGCCACGAGCGACCATTACCCCATCTGCAACAGCCGCAATTTGATGAATATTGGAGACGCCCTCCTGATCTTCAATTTTGGCGACAACCTTTATGGCTTGATGAGTCTGGCCGAGTAACGACCGCAGTTCGATGATGTCGTCCGGGCTGCGCACAAAAGACAGCGCGATGAAATCCACATCGTGGGTTTTCGCGAATTCGATGTCCGCCCGATCTTTAGACGTGATTGCGGGTAAGTTAACGCGAACGCCCGGCAGATTGACGTGTTTACGGCTGCCTAAAGTGCCACCATCTATGACTTTGCATTTAAGGTGCTGTGCGTTCTTCTCCAAGACCTCGAAATTCATAAGGCCATTATCGACCGTAATCACACGGCCTACGTCCACCACATCAATCAGCTCAGAGTAGTTCACTTGAATAGAGCGTTGTTCAACAAACTCTCCATCGCGCACCGTTAACGAAACTACGTCGCCAGGTGACAACTCCATTGGATTTTCCAGCACGCCGGTGCGTATTTCGGGCCCTTGAGTATCAAGTAATATGGCAACTGGCTTGGCTACCTGTCGATTCAGGGTTTTGATCCAACCAATTATCTTCAGCGCGTCTTCATGGGATGCGTGGGACATGTTCAAGCGCACCACATCCATACCCGCCTGCTGCATGTGCATCAGCATTTCGAAACTGGCGGTCGCTGGACCAATGGTACAGATGATCTTTGTTCGTCTCATGATTCAACTCAGTTTAGGGAAGCCAAAGCTATGTGTGCCAGAACGCGTTGAGTTCGTGCTCAAGCGCGGTACTTACAACCACAGTGGGTTCCCAGGTATGTGGAAAAAATTGCTGCAATTGGTTGCTACGGAAACGATCATCTATCAGACAGATGACACCTCGATCACTGCTGCGTCGAATCAGTCGGCCTGCAGCTTGAATCACCTTATTCATCGCTGGCTGGGTATAGCCGATCATTTGGCCCATGCCGCTGCCAAGTTTCTGCTCAAAGTGAGCGACCATCTTGTCGCGGGTCACCGAGGGCGGAGGCAAACCAACACCGACAACAATGACGCCGCTCAGAGGCGCGTCCGCGAAGTCTACCGATTCGCTTAACGCACCGCCCATAACGATTGCTAATATGGCCTGCTGCATTTTCTTAAAATCACCCAGTAGCCGGCGACTATCAGCTTCCGAAGCACCCGCTCTTTGCGTTAGCAGGAAAGCTTCAGACCCTTCCGCAGCTGTGTGCAATTGTTGCAAGTATTCATACGAAGGCAAAGCTAATAAGTAACGTCCAGGATGAGTTTTTTGCAGGGTGACTAAAACATTGAGGATTTTGTGCAAACTAGCGTGACGCTGCCGGTAATACGTCGGAATATCCTGGATGATTAGCGTCCGTGTCTGAGTGGCCTTGAAAGGCGTCGGTGCGCGTGCTGACGTGCCGTCTTCGAATCCATGTAGTGACTGATACACAGCAAGCGGTGTAACCGTTGCCGAAAAGCGAATTGAACAATCGTGTCGCTGGAGCGACTTCGCGATGTAACGGCTGGCATCTATGCAGACGCGTTGCAGCGTAATGTCATCGACCTTGCAGGTGATTAGATGCATTACCTCGCTATCTTCTTCGTGCTGCTGGATCGCCTGCCACTGAAAACAAGTCAGCCAAACGGCCGTCACACTGGGATCCAGCTCGGTATTTACATCGGCTTCTGCGAAAGTTTGCAGGCAATTGGTTATAGCACGATAAAAGGTCGTTGGTGATGCGATACACTGCTCGCCGGAGGGCGCCGCGGCAGCAATTTCTCTAAGCGCTTTGCCGAGTAGATCGATACCCTTGCCCACGACCGGGTCACTCTTTTCCCGAGCAGCAATCACGTCTTGCAACGAGATACTCGCGCTGAGCATGGTATTCACCCGATCACTTAGCTGGTGTGCTTCGTCGACTAACGGGGCAAGCGTACGTTTGCCTTGTAAACGCCTGATCTGTGCCAGCGGGTCAAACAAGTAGTTGTAGTCGCCTATGATTAGGTCTGCTTGTACCGCCGCATCCAAGCTTAACTCATGCGGGCACACTTGATGCGTTTCCGCAACGGCCTGCAGCCGAGCCTGATCCAATATCCTCGTTTTGCCTAAATCATGCATGGCGCCTGGCAAACGATCGAAATAACCCTTTGCGTAAGGACAAACGTCCGCATCACAGGGCATCCCAGGTACCGGGCAAACTTTCTCTTTAGCACTTATCTGTACAACGGCTAACGGCTGCCCATTCCCCAATAATTGCGTCGCGGCAAGCAACGCCGCGTCGCTGCCGCGTGTACGGCTTGTCAAATACAGCAGCTGCTGGGCGTCTCGCATTGCTTTCAAAGCGGCAAACAACAAAGCCAGAGTTTTACCGCTACCGGTAACGGATTCAATCAGTAGGTGCTCTTTTTCTTTGAATGCCGCGAACACCCTACCTATTAACGCGCGTTGGCCCGACCGAAATTGATCGAACGGAAATTGCAGCGTTGCTAATCCGGCGTCGCGTAGTGCTTGTCGAGTTTGCTCCTGCTCGCATATAGCGCATAGACGAGCGATTGCATCATCAAACCAAGCCAAGGCGCTGGTGCGCGAGACAGATTCCTCAAAAACCGTTTCCGAGAGTTGTTCTGGATGGACATAAATCAGCCGTGTGATCAGTGCTGTGTCTGCACCAGGAGTTGGCTCGGTGGCAGGATTGTCATGCTCCAAACAGTTATTGTGAGTGCCTTCTATCGTTGTTTTAGCCGAGACCTGATTTATGCAGGGCGCGCGCTCTTGCTGAGGGTTGTTGTCTCGAGGCAAGTCGGAGAGACACCAAAGGGCAGCGTAAAATCGCAGTTGCGCTTGATCAACACTATTTGGATCTGCGATCTCGCCGCGTTTGGTCTTGTACTCCTCGATCACCAGTCGCCCAGTTACATCAATATACAGCCCATCTATTCTGCCGCTAATGAGGGCGACTTCATCTATCACACAGAGTTCATGTTTGACGGCCACTTCCGGCTGAAAAGAAGACCAGCGTCGCGCGCGTTCGGCCTGCACCCGTTGCTGCGTGATAATGCCAAGTTCCGGTTCAACCGCCTTGCCCTCCCGATGTGGATAGAGATCGCCGCGACGGAATAACAGCTCGGCTAGCTCTCGAACTGAAAATTTCAGGGGTGCAGGGCTCATTCTTGAGTCAGCGGCCCCCGTCCCTAATGTTACTACCCGACGCAGCAAAATCGCTGTGAGACGACTGTTTTTGCGTTTCGAATTCGCTGCGCTGCGACTTGTCCAAACGCACTTTGGCGACATGCGCTTCGATATCCAGATCAGCTAACACCTGTAACCACGCTCGCTGTTGCGACTGCAACTGATCGCCGGGACCTTTGACTTCGAGCAACCGTATTTGAGCAGCGTGGTTCTTGCTCTTTCCACTGCTCTGGCTCGGATACACCATCATTAGGTCTGGGAAACCAGTACAAAAATCTCCCAGATTGCGAATCAAGAAACTGGAGAGCTGATTGATCACTTGCCAGGGTACTGCCTCAAGCAATAGATCTAGCGGTACATGCTGTAGCCAACCCCAACTCACCAACGGATTCGCAACGCCATGTTTTTGTAACATTACCGCACGCATTTGTTTGTGTAGCTGTTCTCGAGTCGCTGTTGCTGCCTCAATGGCCACAATAATCTGCTTACGCTCGTGAAAAAATGTTGGGCTATAGAAATCATGCGGGGCGAACTGGAATGGATGCGTGAAGGCATGCGAGCGTGATGCGAACAGCGCGTTCCAAAACCGCAAACCGGTGAGCGTTTTTACTAACACATTCTCTGCATGAACGCCCCACAGCGCGCCGTTGTGATCGATCTCATGTTGAATCACACACTGTTCAACGCGCCGCTCAAGAGCGTTCAAATGTATTTCTTGAATCGCAGGCTGAAAGCCGCCGCCACGGCGTTTGTAACGCTGCGTAAATAATCGCTCCTGCGCGTTCAAAGGCGCCAGACTGGTCTGTTGCAGCATCGCAGTTGCCTCAGCTTTAAAGCCAGTACGGTCTAAGAGACGAATCTGTCGTTCTCGCGACGGCGGGCTCGATAGCAAACGATAAGCCTCTGTTGCGCGCCGATAGTAATGGGCCCGCTCGAGCCATTGCGCGAGGCGGAGTATGCAGCGATCGCGTAATGGTTCGTTGACCACATACTGCGCCGGTTTCGCCAACACCCGATAAAGCGGGACGTTTAACGCAGGATATTCGCCAAGTCGATGAATCAACCCTCTTAGGTGCGACAGCGCGGCATGCTCTTGCAATGATGCCGGACTATCGTAAAGTCGTGCACCGAGTCGGATTGGTTCGTATTTCAGCTGCCCCAGATCAACACGAATAAAAGTCGCCCAATCATCGTGACGATTACCGAAGTACAAAAGTTTGACCGTTTCCCAGTCGTGGATAGCCGCTATTCTTATCCAGGGATAGGCAATGCCTAACCTAGTGCGAATCTGAGTATCACTGTAGGCACCCAACAAGTAACAGATAAAAGTGGTTTTCTTAGGGCGATTTTGAGTTTTGGCCGTGCATGCCAGTAGCTGCTGCCAAGCTTGCGGATATACGCTGCGCAGTTCCGCAGAGGTTAGCTTTTGCAGCAAACCATCTGCAGGAACGGCTGGCACGGATTCGAGCAAACCTAAGTTCGCTAGGTCTTGAATCGCTCGCTCACAGTCACCCACTTCGGTGTAGCTCAGCTTATGCCGATACTGAAACAGAGTTTGGCGCATCAGGAGGCGTGCGAAAAGGCGTTGTCCTTCGCTGCTTGCGTTGCGAAATGACCGCATCCGTGTGCTGAGACCGTCATCGATAACATCCGCATACCGATTTAAAACGGTACTGAAAACGGCATCAAACCGCTTCTGGTAATAGTCTGAAGGTGCGGGTTGCTGGGGTTTTAATGCAGCGGTTTCTTCTAGCAAACGCGAGGGCAAACGAGACGGTAAACGATCTGTCGAGGCATCAAAACTCGCTATGTATGAAGGCGTTTCTGTCATTAAGGCGTGAATATCAGGTGGTTGAGTGAATAATACCGTGTTGAAGTAGTAAGCCGTATGCGGGTCGTTCATTGATTCGTGCCGAAGCACTGGCGCTTTGGCTTCGCTTACTCTTGTCTCGGATCGTTTTGTCCTGAATTTTTTTAGGGTTCTTTATATCGCTAACAGCTTATTTCTTGTTCTGAGCATCACTGCTGCGCTCTCTATCGTGACCGCCACTGTCATTAGGCGCTTCATCTTCATCCTCATGGCCGCCGAGCTGTAAGAGCTGACGATCGATAGGTTTTTTTACCCGAGCACCTAATTGCCTGAAGTCCTCCACTTGCTTTACCAGATTGCCGCGTCCGGTCGCCAATTTGGAAAAGACTGCATCATACGTTTTCTGCAGCGTGCCCAGCTGTTTACCCAGTTTATCCATTTCTTCGAGCAGACCATTGAACTTGTCGTACAGACTACCGGCACGATCCGCAATCATCTGCGCGTTTTTATTTTGCTTCTCCACTCGCCACAGGTTGCCGATGATTCGCAGCGACATCATTAGCGTCGTCGGACTAACGATCATGATGCGCTTCAAGAATGCGTCGTTGAACAGTTTTTGATCAAGCTGCATAGCTAAGGCGAATGCGGATTCGATCGGCACAAATAACAATACGAAATCCAGCGTGCGAACATCGGGTAGGTGATCGTAGTTTTGGTCAGCGAGGCGCTTCACCTGGTCTCGAAGATGGCCAAGGTGTTGTTTCAAAAACTGCTCGCGTGCGTCGTCGTCTTCGCTTGCCAGCGCTTGCTGATAGGCCACCAGCGTGACTTTTGAATCGATAATGACATCCTTCCCATCCGGTAATCGAATCAACACATCCGGTCGTTTCAGATTGCCCTGGTCATCTCGATAAGTTTGTTGCACGAAATACTCATGATCTTTCCGTAGCCCTGATTCTTCGAGAATACGCTCCAAGACCAGCTCACCCCAGTTGCCCTGTAGTTTTTTGTCACCTTTCAGCGCTTTGGTCAGGTTCTCCGCTTCTTCATTGATTTTCTCGCTGGCCTGCTGCAAATGCTTAATTTCAGCCAGCAGTGATGCGCGCTCCTTGGTATCTGTGCGGTAAACCTCTTCAACTTTCTTTTTAAAGTCGCCAATTTGCTCGCGGAAGGGATTCAGCATGAGCTGTAGAGACTGTTGCTGACGCGCGTCCTGAGCCGTGAAGACCTTTCCGGCGAGTTGTTCGAATTCTTGTTTTAGTGACGTGCTGGTTTCTTTAAACAGCTTTTCTTTTTCAGCAAAGCCGCGGCGTGTTTCTTCCAGCCGCGCCTGTTGCGCACCGAGTTCCATTTCACTAGCGCGAAGCTTATCCAGACTGCGCAGCAATTCTTGCTGTTGCTGGTTAAGCCGTTCATCTAAAACCTGATTGCGCGTTTCTGCTGCGGTGACCCGTTCGCGCAAAGCACGTAGCTCCGTTTCATGTTGTGCGAGTTCGGCTGCGGCTTGGGTCACGTGCTCAGCTCGCCCAGCTTCTACACCAGCCTGAAAGTCTCGCTGAGTATTTTTCTGTGTCTGCTGGGCATGGTAGCGATGTACCAGGTAGGCCGCCGCAATCGCCAGAATAATTGGCGCTAACAGCAATAGACCGATTTCAAACGGTGAGAAAAGTGAGTTAGTGGCTGCGGTGGCGTTCATCGTCACAGCATACCACTCTCGCTGCAGCGATGGCTGTAGCCCAGCTTGCGGTGCAGACAAAGCGCGATTGAAGCGAAGATAGAAACGTATCGAAACGCCTTGAGGCACCGACACAGGTTATACTGTCGGTTTTCTAAGTGGGTGAGTTAACGGAGGGGATCATGAAGAAACAAATTGGGATTCAACTACCACGTCAGGCTAATCCTGAAGCCATAGAGATACGCTACGCGCTCGAGTTAGAAGCGCTCGAGCCAGTTGCTGACATCGTGGAAATCGCGGCACAAACCCCGCAAGAGTTTGCTGATGGTGTCAAAGACATGGATGCCATCATCACCTCATGGGGCTTCCGCATCGATAAAAGCGTCATCGATAAATTGGAAAAATGCGTTGTTATCGGTGTAGGCAGCGTTGGGGTCGATATGGTGGACATCGAAGCCGCCACCGCAGCAGGTATCGTTGTCACTAATGTACCTGACGTGTTTATCGAAGAAGTGGCCGATCATGCCATGATGCTGTTGCTTAGCAGTGCGCGGATGTCCCGCGTTATGCACCGAATGGCTGTAGAGGATCAATGGTGGTCTGGACGCCCGCTACTCAGTCACAAGCCGCGCTTGATGGGACAAACGCTTGGCCTATTCGCGTTTGGTCATGTTGCGCGCTGCACCGCACGACGCGCCAAATCCTTTGGCATGAACGTAATCGCTTATGACCCCTACGTCAGCGAGCTTGCTATGTCTGCGGAGGGTGTTATGCCGGTAAGCTTCAATGAATTGTTAGAGCGGTCTGACTATATCTCGGTACATGCTCCGCACAACAGCGAAACACACCACTCATTCAGCACCGAGGCTTTTGCGCGCATGCCTGATCACGCAGTCATCGTGAATACTGCGCGGGGACCAATTATTGACGAGGCGGCGCTGATCGAGGCGTTGGCTAGTGGCGCTATCGCCGGCGCTGGTTTGGATGTGCTTGAGCAAGAACCACCTTCACCAGACAACCCTTTGTTCGCTATGGAGAACGTCATCATCAGTCCACATGTCGCTTCTGCTACGACACGAATGCGGCCAGAAACACGGCGACGCGTTGGCCGTGAAGTTGCTTTGGTACTGCGTGACAGATGGCCAATGAGTTGCGTTAACCCTACCGTGCTACCGCGCGTACCGCTGGAGCGCTGGCAGCCTTACTCTATGGAGCGGGGTCCGAACCGTTGATGCATCGCGGCGATTAGTTTGTTGTCCCAAATAAATCTAGGTTTAAAAGGCACTAGCAAACGTAGCTTAGCTTTAGAGCGATGGTCAGAAACCGCCCTGCCGGTCGCCTCTGTGCTGCTGGAAGGTGGGGTCGTTGGCGTTATCGCTGGGAAAGTTTATGCGGTCTCTCCAGCGACCCTCGCCTTGATTACTGCCACGCCAATGTTTGCCAACATAACCAGCCTGTTTTGGAATCGCATTACTCTTGGGCGAGCAAAAGTGATGACAGCGGTGCTATTACAAATGGTGGTCATCGCCTGCGTTTTATGTGTGGCTCTGACCTCCGCGAGCGAAGCTGCAGTCTCTTTTCTCATCGCCAGCATGTTGCTTTCTCGCGTGGTTATCGCGGGAATCATTACCGTACGCAGCGTCATTTGGAGCTTAAACTACGCGCGCCATCAACGCGCTAAGGCTACCGGGCAGCTGCAAATGATTGGCAGTGTCATTACCGTTCTAGTCTCTTTTAGCATTGGTCCTATTCTGGATGCCTCGCCGCAAAGCCTTGGCTGGATTTACGCCGTAGGAACCCTGTTCGGTAGCGTCGGGATAGTGATCTTCAGTCGCATTCAAGTTGTTGGAGAAGCGCAACAACTGCAGCAGGAGCGTGAGGATCAAAGTCAGCGGTTTTTCTTTAAACCGGCGCTTGAGATATTGCGCGGCGACTATGCGTATCGAAAGTATCAGACCTGCATGTTTGCAGCGGGCTTTGGCAACATGCTGATTGAGGCACCGTTGATCTTTTATGTGACTCGAGAGCTGAGCGCCTCCTACACCCTCTCGTTGGCCCTGACTATGGTCATACCCTTTGCGGTAAGCCTGATTTCTTTACCAATTTGGGCGAGTTATCTCGACCGCGTGCATGTGGCGCGCTTTCGTGCCCGCCAGAGTGTGATTTGGGTGTTGGCACAAATTGTTACTTTCCTTGGCGCCATGCTAGGTTCGATTACCGGCTTGGTATTAGGACGTTTTATTATGGGCATTGCGCGGGGTGGCGGCAGCCTCGCATGGCAGCTTGGCCACAATGACTTCGCACCGAAGGAGCAGTTGTCGGCGTACATGAGTCTACATGTCACCTTGACGGGTATACGCGGCGCGATCGCGCCTTTCATTGGGATGCTGCTTTACGCGGGAACCGCTGGCTGGGACGGAATGGGAGTCTATGTTTTTGCTTTGGCGGCAATGATCAGTGCTTGGGCTGGATTCGGCTTTAATAGCCTGCACCGGCAGATGCGATCAGCAGGCACTGATCAGATTTGAAGCATTGGCCGAACTTTTCATTCGAGATCGCTTCTCCCACACGTCATTGCGTCTTCGTCTGCGTCACCGTGCTTGAGCAGATACTCAATGCCTTTCTCAGATTGGCTAGTTTAGATAAAGGCTGGATACAAACACGCCGCCGGGAATCGCTTCTCGGCGGCGTGTTCAAAGCCTATCCGCTAGATCTCTTTACAATCTCAGCGATGCTGCTCGCGAGATTGATCGCGGTTTGGAACCTTTGTGTTGCTCGCTTACTGCTTTTTGCGAGGTGGCTCAGTTGGGTCACGGCCATCACGCGGTGCACCAGTACCAGACGAGCCCATAAATATTTTGCTGCCGTCGGCCAAGGTGACATCACGTCCGTTTGCTCGTTGCGAACGATCCTTGGACTGATATCCGTCGACAATGATAAACGTTCCAGGTGTCAGCGATTTCTTGTTCAGACCTCGTCGCAACAGGGTATTTGGTGTGCCTCCCTCAACCATCCAAACCTCTTTGCCGCCGGCTTCTGTCGTGTGTTCCATATGAATCCAGGCGTGCGGGTTAACCCACTCTACCTTAACGACAGGACCACGCAGAATCAGCGGGCGATTAGGATCGAATTCCGCGCCGAATGCATGGTGCGCTATCACGTGGGCTGATCCTAACAGTACGCCCCCGATTCCTGCGGCGGCTAAAGCAACCTTAAGCTTCTTTACGTTCATTTCGGCACGACCTCCTAAACTGTAACTTAATAAACTAAATTCAAGACCCGATTAAAACAATATTCGGCGACAGACGCCATGCCTAACGC
>DJYW01000163.1:4527-17198 GCA_002450255.1 Gammaproteobacteria bacterium UBA6968 | reverse complement strand
GCCTAACGCGACCCCGAACCCGCCTCGGTTCGCGCTTCCGCTTCAAGCAGACGCGCGCCACGCATAATATTGCCCATCGCGTAATTTCCTTCATGACAGGCATATTCGTAAACTTTCTCATTGGTTGCCGGCCAAGGATATTCCCCGCTCCATTTATCGCTCCACACGGTAGCGTCTTCTACTGTGAACGCGTAGTTCAGCGTGTCGTTATCAATGCGAGTGAATCGTTCGATCACGCGTAAGTTTTCATCTGCACCATTCAACGCGGGCCGTGCGACGAAGTTGGTTGTTTCGACCACCAGCGTTGTACCCTCCCACCAACCAATCGAATCACCCATCCAGGTCCGAATATGGGCCGGCTTATGTTCAGCGTTCAGCCGAATCACTCGCGCATCGTGAACCATCTCTGCCAGGATCATGACATAATTTTCTGTCTGAACAATGCGCTTTAAGTTGTTGTAAAGCGTCGGGAACATGGGCGGGCCGGCAACAGGGCCAAACCCTAAGATGCAGCGCTCGGCCAGCGGTCTGAGCTCCATATCGTCATAAGGTCCAACACCCTCGCGTTGCAACCACCAGGCCTCACCAGAATTTTGTCGGTAGTTGCGAATACGTTGCATACGCAGTTGCTGTGCCGCAGCTGTTAAAGCAGGACGCCGGCCATTGGCAGGGTAAGTGAGGATCGACGTTCTGAATTTCCCGTCTATTTCGATCGTCCGGTCGCCGTTATCTATCCAAAAGGTGTTGTAGCCGCCGACATTGCCTGCCGCTCCGGCGGACCCATCGCCACCCGATGGGGGTGCACCGCGATCTGGGTTGCTGGCTTCTGCGCGGGCCTGCTTCGCGGCCGCGTCAGCAGCGCTGATCTTGTTGGCCTCTTCGCGAGACAGATAAAGGTTATTGCCAAACGCCTCAGGACGTTCTAACGGCGTCAACGTTGCAACGTTATAGGTGCCGGTTAAATCGACGGGTGCCGCGGCGAAAACGCTCGTGCTTATCAGGCACAACCAAATCAACGCCACGTTCCTAAACGAACGCACGCTGACGCCTTGGCCTACACCCATCGGCGATTTCGACGAGCACACCCTAAATTGCCCTAGCCTGCCTAAAAATATAGTAGTCATACGGAGTCCCCTTAAATCCGCCGTAATGCCTGTCGGACAGCCGCTAACCCTTTGGGTAAGCGCGACAGCCCGAGTAATCGACATCGAGTTAACGCGGTAGCGGATTACGTCGCCACTCACCATACATCAGCTCTTCGACGAACTCGACGCAACGAAATTCCATCAGTTGTGCGTTTTCTTCAACGCGACGGTACAGCGGCATGCTAATCGTCCAAGGTTCAGTGAAGGTGACCGGGTCGATAATTGTCGCTTCATAATGCAGATGGTAATCGCTCATGGGCGTATATTTCTCGATGACTTTTAATTGATCACTGTGGTGATTGCCGGCTCTGTCAAACCAAGTTGAATCGAGTTGCCCGGTCACTTCGACTACCAGTGTCTCGCCTTCCCAACGTCCTGCAGACCAGCCCATCCAACTGTCTACTGGCGCCTCACCGGGGTCGTCCATATACACTTCGCGAACCGCACCGGCATATTGATACGCCATAAAGACGGAGTCGGCGCTTTGAAAAATCTGGAACGGTTGTGGCATGTAGGTTGCCCGAGGAATGCCCGGCAAGAAGCATTTGATTTCTGGATCTCTGTCGATCCAGTTGGCTTTATTTTCATCGCGTTTGGCCAGCGCCTCGGGCCGGTACGGGATTTTGCCCCCCTCAACCACGCCAAGTCCGGGCGGTACAGCACCGACAGCACCCAGGTAGAGGGTTTTGACTGCCGGTAGCGGCCCATGTGGACCTTCCCGCAGTTGCATCGAGTGGCTGGCCGTGTGCATTTCTATATTGTAGTTAGCGCTATTCAGGGCCTGCCAAACGCCATTTAAGTCGGGATGTTTGCCGTCTGGCCCACGCGGCGCAACATATTCCGCGGCAATGGCGTTCACCGCCAACCCAAGCACTACCAGTAAGCCAATCGCAGGTATCTTCATATCTCTCCCTTAGTTCCCTTAATTTCCGAAATTCCCGAAATTCCCGACAAGACCACACGCAAGGCGTCGAATCGTCCCATTAGCATGATAAGCGGTCAAGTGGATCGAATCTGCAAGCGCTGTCTGTAGATGCATAGCGGTCAGTTTCTTGCAGTTATCCAGGAGCGCTTTTCGATCGAGGCAGAATTGCTGATCGCGGCTAATCTAAGCAAAACAGGATGCGAGCGTGTCGCAGTGCAATCCGGTAAAGTAGCCAACTTTGAATCCAGCTGCTGAGGTTGGATTTGGGCACTTGATACGGCACTCGGTAGAGTTGAGTCGAACAAAAAGCCGACGCTGGATACGGCTGTCGAACAGCTAGGTTCGGCTAGCACCGGTGGTACCGATGGCTTGATCTAAACCACTGTTAAGGAGCAAAAAATGGGATTATTAGAGGGAAAAGTAGCGATTGTTACCGGTGCGGGAGGTGGCTTGGGACGCGCTCATGCATTGCTATTGGCGTCTGAGGGTGCGTCTGTCGTTGTCAATGATTTGGGCGGCGCCCGCGATGGAACCGGCCAGAGTACTAGCATGGCAGACAGCGTCGTTGATGAAATCAAGGCTGCGGGCGGCTCTGCAGTCGCCAGCTATGGTTCTGTGACGAATGATGATGATGCCGCCAATATGGTGAAAACCGCTGTAGCCAGCTTCGGTAAGTTGGATATCTTAATCAACAATGCGGGCATCTTGCGTGATCGATCATTCAAGAACATTACCGATGCCGAATGGGACGCGGTCATCGACGTACACTTACGCGGCAGCTATCTCGCGACCAAGCATGCGTGGCAACAAATGCTGGAACAAGGTCATGGTGGACGCATTATTATGACCAGCTCGACTTCCGGCTTGATTGGTAATTTCGGCCAATCCAATTATGGCGCGGCAAAGGCAGGTGTAGCTGGCTTTATGCGCGTACTGGCTTTGGAAGGCATGAAATACGGGATTACAGTTAATGTTCTAGCACCGGCGGCACTGTCTCGCATGACGGAAGATCTGATGCCTGAATCTGACGAAACCGCAGTCCGCATGGCACCGGAAAAAGTGTCTCCTACCGTGGCCTGGTTGTGTACTGACGAAGCGGCCAAAGTTACCGGCCGGCAATTTGGAGTCAGCGGAAATCGCGTTTCGCTCTTGTCATGGACGCTAGATGTGATTGCTCAAAAAGACAGCATGGAAGAGCCTTGGAGTGTTGCTGAAATCGGTGAAGCGATGCAGGCGACTATGGATAGCTGGCCGAAATTGCTCAAGCCTATGGAGGTATAGCTGGCATTATTGGCCAGTGGTTACATTCGCGTTTGGAAGCGCACTGTCGGGCTGCGGACGCAACGGGAATGCGGCCAGACAGCGCCGACAGCATAGGCTCAGGCAAACATCGCCGTCTGCAAAACGTTTGAGCAACCTTACCGATCAGACTCGCATCCTTACCTTTTAGGGTGAGTTAGTAGTTGGAGCGAAGTTGCTAGGCTTTTTCTCATTGCATGTTTGCCTAATTCTGCCGCGCGAAACAACAAGTGCGCTGGCCTTTGAGTGTTTGCTGACCGGGCCTTGTTCCAGATGCAGAATCTAGTTACAAAATGCATGCGACGGCGGCCAGTTGTAGCGTTAAGCGTGACCCAGTGGCTATTTCAATCGGCACTTAAGTAATGACTTCAACAAAAGAACTACGAAGATTATTTCTATTCCTGCTGATCGGCGCATTTGTCGGTTTAATCATCAATGCCTTCGGCTGGGCATTGTTCATCGCGCTGGCAGGCTGGACGGTGATCCAAGCGATACAATTCAACCGGTTGAACGCCTGGGCGAAACGTCCATTAGGCAAGCCGCCGCGCATCACCTACGGCTGGTTCAACACCGTCATGAATCCATACAAACTGATCCGTAGAGAAAGGAACCGTGCCGCTAACGCAATTACTGGCGCTAAAGAAGTTTTTGGACTGATCGAGTTAATGCCTGATGCGGTAATTCTGATTGGTAGCAATGGTTTAATCGAAGCGTTTAACCCCGCCGCCGAACGCTTGTTAAACCTTGCGCCTACAGATCGCGGTTTGAGTTTGGCGTCTGTCGTGCGCGCCCCTGACTTTGTCAATTTTATTGGCAGTGAAGTTGACCAGATTCTTGAATTTCCTTCGCCAGTCCTAACTGGGAAAACCCTGGAAGCACGCAAATTTGCTCTCGAGGGTGAGCGGATCATCGTCCTCGTTCGTGATGTAACCGAACTCAACCGTCTGCTGACCATGCGCCAGAGTTTTGTTGCTAACGTATCACATGAGTTACGCACGCCGCTCACAGTGGTTCTCGGTTATCTTGAAGCGATGCGTGACGACATCGACGACGACATGAAATTAGCACTCCTGCCCCGCCTCGACAGCCCCATGAATCGAATTCACTCCCTCGTGGACGAACTGCTGGTGCTAACTCGGCTCGAATCAACACCGATAAAGATAGACCAGGACCCGATTTCGGTTCGCCGCGTGATCACGAATGCGGTTGCTGAAGTTCAAGGACTATGTCAAACGCCAAACCAGATTCGTGTGACTGACACCTGTGAGGACCTGGTTCGGGGCGCAGAAACAGAGCTTCACAGCGTGTGCACAAACCTGCTTAGCAATGCATTGAGGTATTCCGAAGACGGCACGCCCGTCGAAATTAGATGTACCAATTTCGCGGGCAAAACCCGCGTTAGCGTAACCGACTACGGTACCGGGATAGCGCCAGAGCACTTAAGCCGTATTACTGAGCGGTTTTATCGCATCGAAAATTCCGCTGGCACGTCGCGAGCAGGAACCGGCCTCGGTTTGGCTATCGTCAAACACGCCTTGCTGCGGCACGACTCGGAACTACAAGTCGAGAGCCACTTGGGCGAAGGCAGCACGTTCTTTTTCGATTTGTTAAATGCGAGCGAAGCAGCACAAGATGCCTAAATTGGCTAAATCGCTTCGTCGAAAGCGAATCGACAGGGTATGGCTTTATGTTTTTGTCTTATGGTTCATTGCAGCCTGTTCACCGCAACCGGAGAGCCTCGAAGTAAAAGCCATGCCGCCGCAAGTATTAGATCCTTTCCCGCTGCAGCTCAATGCACCGCCGATGGCCCAGACAGATAGCGAATATCAGGATTACAGTCGCGTTCGAGGTATTTCCGGCAGTCTGTCGAGCGCCGGGTCAGACACGCTGGCTAATTTAATGACCCTCTGGATAGAAAGCTTTAACCGGGAATATCCGTCCGTGAATTTTCAAGTTCAAGCTATTGGTTCCTCCACCGCTCCGCCCGCCTTGACCGAGGGCACAGCAAATTTTGGCCCGATGAGCCGTCCGTTCAAACTTCATGAAGTAGAAGCATTTGAGTCGAGGCACGGCTACAAACCGACTTTTATTCGGGTTGCACAAGACGCGGTCGCCATTTTTGTTCACAAGGACAACCCGCTGAAACGTATTACCGTCAAGCAAGCGGATGCGATCTTTTCAACCACCCGCCGCTGTGGGGGAAATGAGCCCATCTCGAATTGGGGCCAACTTGGCCTTTCCGGCAATTGGGCCACGCGCCCGTTACAACGCTATGGGCGCAACACCGTGTCAGGCACTTACGGTTACTTTAAAACGGTGGTCCTGTGCTCCGGCGACTTCAACAGTTCGGTAAACGAGCAGCCTGGGTCATCATCGGTGGTACAGGGTATCGCCACCTCGCTGAATGCAATCGGCTATTCCGGTCTGGGCTATCGCACATCGGGCGTCAAACCGCTTGCAGTAGAGAACGATCAAGGGGAGTTTATTGAAGCGTCGAGAATCACCGCAGCGAACAACAGTTACCCGCTTACTCGCTTTTTCTATCTTTACGTGAATAAGCGTCCCGACCAATCGTTATCGCCGATCGCGCTAGAATTCCTAAAGTTTGTTCTGTCTGCACAGGGCCAAGAGATTGTTATGCAAGACGGATACATCCCTATTTCCGCGCAAATCGCAGCTCAGGAACTGCGATTGCTTGAAAACTAACCGCCCATCCCTTGGCAGATCATCCATTGAAATTTTTGCAACCCAATAAACGACAGTTAGTCGATCAGATAACCCGTGTCGTGGTCTCCCTGGGCGGCGTCGTCGTCATCGCGACAATCGTGTTGATTTTTCTGTACCTGTTTAGGATGGTAGCACCGATCTTTGCTACCGCAACGATCCAACCTGACCATCCTATCGCGACGGTAAACCGGGATGTGCGCTTACTCGATTTTAACGACAACAGCGAAGTGATATTGCGGTTTAGCGAAGCCGGTTTGGTCGAGTTCTTTACCAAAGCGACGGGGCTGCCGTTAGCCGCCTATGACCTGGGCGTGAGAGTTGCCAAAGCAATCGAGATCGAAAACGCACCCGGCCTTTACGCTGTGTTGGACACTGAATCCAAACTTTGGTTCGTGCAGTCGCGCTACAACACTAATTTCGTTGAGGGCCAAAGGAAAATTTCGGCGCGTTTGCAATTGCCGTTTTCGCGTCGGCCAATACAAATGCCAGCAATCGACCTAATGGATGCGCAACAACGCAACGACGAAATTCGAGTCGTTACAGCTAAGGACAGTGTGATTCAAGTTTTGAATTTGCGGATTTCCGAGCTATCAGCAGCCGACGCAACGCCTATTGATCCGACCCCCGCAGCACTTTCCCACACTCATCGTATAACTTGGGTTTTTTCGGGACCGCGTAACGAACTGATTTATGCGGTGGATGAGCAAGACAATCTGTTGGTTTTCAATCCATCCATTCAAGATCAGCCTCTGCTAACGACATCGCTCAATCCGGCCTCTGGCAACGTGCTTAGCCAGACGATCCCTAAAATCACTGCACTAACCACGCTCGCAGGACGCAATGCCATCGTCGCTGCAAGCGATGACGGCGACCTCCGTCAGTGGTTATTCCTGAATCAGGGCGCTGAACCTCAGGTTATTGCTGTACGAGCGTTTAAGAATAACTCGCCGGTTCTAAGGCTGCTCGCAGAGCCACGAAGAAAAGGCTTTGTTGCTATCGATAACACCGGGCTAATCAGTCTTTATCATCCAGCGAATTTCGAGCCGGTGGCGTATTTCGAGGGGGGCTTTGAGCCAACCCGCGCGTACGCGCTAAGTAATAGCTCTGATTGGTTAATATCACAAAATGCCAGCGGTCTGCTCGAGCCTTATCAGCTCGATAACCCGCATCCGGAAATATCACTGTCCAGCCTGCTTCAGAAATACTGGTATGAAGGTTATTCGCAACCGATTTATAGCTGGCAGTCGACATCTGCGGACGATAACAGTGAGCCTAAATTCTCGTTGGTGCCTCTTTTCTTCGGCACCGTTAAGGCGACCTTTTACGCGCTACTATTTGCAGTGCCGTTAGCGGTATTCGCAGCGATTTATACCGGCTATTTTATGTCGCCGAAGCTGCGTGCTCTGGTTAAGCCCAGTATTGAAACGCTGGCGGCGCTGCCTACCGTGATATTGGGTTTCATTGGCGGAATTTGGTTAGCGCCTTACATAGAAGAAAATCTGGCTACTTTTTTCACTATGGTGATATTTATTCCGTTAAGCATCGGCGCCGCTGCCATGTTCTCTTTGATGCTACCCAACGATAAGCGTCCGCGTTCAGAACATTTAGCATTCTGGGCTGTGCCCGTATTCGTGTTGGCTATTGCCAGCGCAATCGCGTTGGGACCCTGGCTGGAGACCATCTTGTTTGGCGGTGATAGCCAGGCTTGGCTACGCGACTCCTTAGGTCTGGAATATGCACAGCGCAACGCATTAATTGTCGGAATCATTATGGGTATGGCGATTATTCCTATCATTTACACCATTTCTGAAGATGCCATTCACGAAGTGCCTAAGCATCTGGTAGCCGGTTCTCTCGCCTTAGGCGCAACATCCTGGCAAACGCTGACGCGAGTCGTATTGTTAACGGCAGGCTCCGGTATCGCTTCGGCCATTATGATTGGCTCTGGGCGGGCCATTGGCGAAACTATGATCGTACTAATGGTGACTGGCAATACACCACTCATGGACTTTAATATTTTTGAAGGAATGCGTACTTTTGCTGCAAATATTGCGACGGAAATGTCGGAATCTGAAGTCGGCAGCACTCACTTTAGAATTCTGTTTTTGACCGCTTTCGCTTTATTCGTTCTCACGTTTTCTCTCAACACGGGTGCCGAGCTGGTCCGGCAAAAACTCCGCTCGCGGTATAGCGAACTATAAGCCGATGCAACAGGCCAAAACGACAGCACAACGCAATATTCGACGCGGTAATACGTGGATTTGGTTCAGCGCTGCTGCGCTATCACTTTGTGCTTGCACGATTATCGGCATTCTCGTTCTGATCACCGCAAATGGCTTAAGCCATTTTTGGCCGGCAAACATTGCCGCAATAGAATATACAGACGTCAACGACGAGTCGGTTCTGGTATTCGGCAAACAAGCCTCAACCAGCACTATTCCCTTGTCGCAATATCTGGAAGCTGGTGGATCGCCAAACGAGGGTTTGCGTCAGAACGCACTGGTCGAACGTTGGTTGATCAAAACCGGCAACCGACGTTTACAACCACCCGATTTCCGCTGGATCTTTACACACCGCATTAACGCAACTAGCTATCCAGCCGAGCTAGTCAGTGTCGAACGCGTTCGTTTCGGTGAAGCCATCGGCAGCTTAATGATGTTAGAGCAACGCGATGATTCCGGCCGATACATTCAAGTGCAAGGTGGCGATGTCGCTGATGCACTGACTGGTGCGTTACTAAGAGTAGAACGAATCCGCTCGGAAATCGGTGCCCAGGAGAAAAACGTTATTCGCCCGCTTAGCCGCGAATTGGAATCGCTGCGCCTGCAAAGACGCGCCGTCAGCCAAAGGTTGACGGATGATTACGAAGACGAGTTAGCGATAATCGCCGCACAAGAAGCGATTGTGCAAGCGCGCTTTGAGCAAGAAGAAAAAAAATCACTTGCCTTTCGCCAACGCTTACAACGAGATCAATTAACGTTACAGACGGCCAGCGGCGAACAATTGATAGTTCCTCTTGCGGAACTTGTCAGCATCACGGCACCTAACAGTATGAGCCTGCTGCATAAAGTCACGACTTTTCTAAATAATTTGCGCCGTTTCTTGCTGGATGACCCTCGCGACGCAAACTCTGCTGGTGGCGTCTTCCCAGCAATTTTTGGCACCGTCCTTATGGTGCTGTTAATGTCGGTATTTGTGACGCCGCTTGGGGTCATCACAGCGATCTACCTCAGCGAGTACGCCACGCCTGGGCCATTACTGAGCATTATCAGAATTTCCGTTAGCAATCTGGCTGGCGTGCCATCAATAGTGTATGGCGTCTTTGGGCTTGGCTTTTTTGTCTACGCTCTCGGTGGCAATATCGATCAGCTGTTTTTCCCGGAACAATTACCTGCCCCGACGTTTGGAACGCCGGGTATTTTTTGGGCCTCGCTTACGCTTGCGTTGCTCACCGTACCAGTGGTCATAGTATCCACCGAAGAAGGCCTCGCCAGAGTGCCGCGCTCGCTGAAGAATGGCAGCTTGGCCTTAGGCGCTACCCGCGCAGAAACCCTATTTCGCATCACGCTGCCAATGGCCTCCCCCGCCATTTTAACCGGCATTATTCTCGCTGTGGCGAGAGCCGCCGGTGAGGTTGCACCACTGATGCTTGTCGGTGTGGTTAAATTCGCACCAACGCTACCTGTGGACAATCTGTTCCCTTACTTGCATCTGGAAAGACAATTCATGCATCTGGGGTTTCATATTTACGACGTTGGTTTTCAAAGCTCCAACGTTGAAGCGGCGGCACCGCTTGCTTTTGCAACCGCACTATTACTTACGCTTCTAGTTGTGGGGCTAAACTTATTGGCTATTATTTATCGCAGCCGATTGGAAAGTCGCTACAGTAAAATTGCCGACTAGTTAGGGAGTGTCACCGATTATGCAATTGGACGATCCATCCAGCGTAGAAGATGTTGCGGCCGAGGAAATAAGCATTGTTGTTAACGGTTTAACGCTCCGTTATCCAGAAGCGACGGCTCTGGATAACGTCAGCGTCAACATTATCAAAAATCGGGTCACCGCATTTATTGGCCCTTCCGGCTGTGGAAAGTCCACCCTGCTACGTTGTTTCAACCGTATGAATGATCTCATCGACGGCGCATCCATTTCAGGCTCCGTTCTGCATGAGGGCAATGACATTTACTCCGCCGATATCAACGTATCTGAATTGCGGCGCAGTATTGGCATGGTTTTTCAGCGTCCGAATCCGTTTCCGAAAAGTATTTTCGAAAACGTTTGCTACGGCCTCAAGTTAGAGGGCGAACGTTCGCAAGCGGTGTTACAGGAAACTGTGGAATGGGCGTTGAAATCTGCAGCGCTTTGGGATGAAGTGAAAGACCGGCTCGATGCGCCTGCTCTGGAATTATCCGGCGGACAGCAACAACGTTTGGTCATCGCCAGAGCGATTGCGATTCAACCCTCTGTGTTACTCCTAGATGAACCGGCCTCAAATCTAGACCCAATTTCGACCCTAAGAATTGAAGAACTTATCACGAGTTTGAAAGATCAATACACTATCGTGTTGGTTACACACAATATGCAGCAAGCGGCCAGAGTATCCGACTACACCGCTTTTCTAAATAT
This sequence comes from Gammaproteobacteria bacterium UBA6968, assembly GCA_002450255.1. Taxonomy (GTDB): domain Bacteria; phylum Pseudomonadota; class Gammaproteobacteria; order Pseudomonadales; family Azotimanducaceae; genus UBA4421. The sequence continues at coordinate 6,476 of DJYW01000163.1, read as the reverse complement.
GGGGCAGCTTATAGAGTATGGAGAAACTGAACAGTTGTTCCGCTACCCCAGAGAAAAGCAGACTGAAGATTACATAACCGGCCGCTATGGTTAAGGCACAAATTGATGAGTCGACATATATCCGAACAATATGATCTGGAGCTGAGTCAAATTAGCGAGCAGGTAATGACGATGGGCGGGCTGGTCGAGCAACAAGTCGATGACGCCTGTAACGCGTTGATTGGCCATGACCCATCGTTGGCGCGACGGGTCAAAGCAACCGAGCAGCAGCTCAATAGCATGGAAGTTTCGTTAGACGACCAATGCATAGGCATCATCGCGCGCCGCCAACCCGCGGCCAGCGACTTGCGAGACGTGATTTGTATGATGAAGTCGGTGGCGGACTTGGAACGCATCGGAGACGAAGCGAACCGTATAGCTAGCATGGCGCTTGCACTCGCCGCGGTTGAGATGCCTGCTAGTCAGTACGCGACGTTTCGGTCTATGCATCAAACGGTGTTAGAAATCCTTGGTAACGCTTTGGACGCGTTTGCACGCAAAGACGCGGCTATGGTGCCGGAGATACTGCTCGCCGATCGTGAGGTCGATACGGCCTACAACAATTTGGTCGAGGAATGCACCAAACAAACGGACCAGGAGGGTGGCAGCATGATGCATGCGCTCAATCTTATTTGGGCTGCCCGGGCCCTGGAACGCGTTGGCGATCACGCTAAGAATATAGCGGAATACGTGGTGTATCGGGTCCGCGGTCAAGACATCCGACACAGTACAGTAGATCAGCAAACGACCGACTTTGGCCCGAATATCGGCAAGGATAGAACGGGTCCGGGAGATCGCGCAGGCACAAGCGATACTTAGAGCCTACCTGTTAGCGGCGACATCGGCTCAAGGTTAGAAACTGGTGTATCCGGCACTGCCCTGAGCGCGGTATGGCAGCCACCCCCGCGTTCACCTAGGCACTAAGGAAAGTTTCTTAAAACAGTTGCTCAAAAACGCTGCGACACTTAACCTAGCCCCGCTCGCCCAGGTGATGAAATTGGTAGACATGCTAGATTTAGGTTCTAGTGCCTTAGCGGCGTGAGAGTTCGAGTCTCTCCCTGGGCACCACTATCAATACATAAAGCTCTGAAAATGTTAGAGTTTCAGACTAATTGCCCCATTAACCTGGCAAGAATCTTGTCAAGACTGCTATCCTAAAAGCAAGTTCTTGGAGGTCAGATTGCCACAGATGCGTTATCTAAATAAAAGAAAGGCGGGAGGATACCGCTACCTCCGCGCCTACCCTAGTTGCTTTAAGACCACCTTCCCATCTCTAACGTCACAGTATTCCAGAAAGTTACCAGAACTGTCCGACAACTCTGCCGATGCTGACGTACACCGCGCTATGCAAGAAGCATCTAGAGCATACTATCTGCACATCAAGATGCTTAACGCTAGCGACCCTGCAAGTTTCACCGATTCAGAAAGGATTTGGCTGTAGAAGAAATACTTCGTAGAAGAAATTTAAAAGCAGGAGAGTTTCACGTCCACGAAGATGGGAGTGCATGGGCTGATGGCGCCTTTCCAGAAATAGGCTAGGAATTAGTCCAGTTTCCGACATTGACCGCGCTAGAACAGTCCAAGAAGAAGTTACGATGGGTAAAAGTGGATGTTGGTTAGGGCAGAAAGCCATATCCCCTAGGTGGATATATATGAGCATGGTCGGACATTTTGAGTGAGCATAGAAGTCCACTTGAGGCTTCGAAAAAAGCGGTTACCCTGGTAGTAGAATTTTGCCGCTGTCTAGCAGACCTCTCGCAACTTTGAGAATTTGACGCTTAGATTGATTTATTTCTAACATGCTTGATCCACGCTCTGCACCTAACTCGTCTGGACGTAGCGTTTCCAAGTCTTTCAACAACAGCTGTTTTTTGTCTCCAGTTAGAAGGCCAAGCATTCTTTGTCGTAAC